>NZ_JBFTSK010000003.1:0-326317 GCF_056399985.1 Chitinophaga sp. 01L420 | reverse complement strand
ATATTCGGAGGCGAGGCACTCAAGCCCGGAAAGCTCAAAGGATGGTACGAAAAATACCCTGCCTGCAAGCTGATTAACATGTATGGCATCACCGAAACAACGGTGCATGTTACGTATAAAGAGATCACACAAAAAGAAATCCATCTCAATACCAGCAATATCGGGAAACCTATCCCCACCCTTTCCTTATTGGTATTGGATAAGGATAAACAGCTGGCGGCACAAGGAGTGGCAGGAGAATTATGTGTGGGAGGCGCAGGACTGGCCAGGGGTTATCTCAACAGAGCAGCACTCACCGCTGAACGGTTTATTGATCACCCATATATGGCCGGAGAAAAATTATACCGTACCGGCGACCTCGCTAAAATGCTACCGGATGGCGATTTTGAATACCTCGGTAGAATAGATCACCAGGTAAAAATAAGGGGCTTCCGCATAGAGTTGGGTGAGATAGAAAATAAACTGCTACTACACGATGCCGTAAAAGACACGCTGGTAATAGACAGGGAAGATCCTGCCGGCGATAAATATTTATGCGCCTATGTGATCAGTGCCGAAAAGCCAATAGCGGCAGACCTGAGAAAGCACCTGGCAGCTTTTTTGCCAGACTACATGGTTCCCGCCTTCTTTATGGTGATGACCCATTTCCCGCTGACTGGCAACGGCAAAATCGACAGGAAGCAATTACCTGTTCCTGAAGAAACAGACCTGTCTTCCGCTGTTTACGAAGCACCAGTAACATCTACAGAAATACAACTGGCAGCGTTATGGATGAAACTATTGAACGTTCCCAGAGTAGGCCTGCACGATCATTTCTTTGAACTGGGAGGCCAGTCGCTAAAAGCGGCACAGCTCACAGCGCTTATCCACAAACACTTCCAGGTGGAAGTATCTATCCGGCAAATATTTACCACACCGCATTTGTCGGAGCTGGCAGCACGTATCCTGGAGAGTGCTCCTTCTTCACACCATGTGATTGAACGGGCGCCGGAACAATCCTGGTATCCGGCATCTGCGGCTGAAAAAAGATTGTATATACTCAACCAGATAGATGGTCCCGGTATTTCTTACAACATTCCTGCAGTATATGCAATCACCGGAAATCCGGATCAGAAAAAGCTGGCCAATGCGATACGCTTACTGATAAACAGGCACGAAATACTTCGGACTTCCTTTGACATCAGAAAGGGCGAAGTCATTCAGATCATCCACGATGACGTAGTGGTGGATCTACCTTTGCGCTATTGTGAAGAAGAAGAGCTGGAAGACTTTATCCGCGACTTCATACAACCTTTCGATCTTTCGCAGGCACCCTTATTCAGAACGGCTCTGGTAAAAACCAGTACCGGTCAATACCATTTCCTGTTCGACCTGCACCACGTGGTGGCAGATGCAGTGGGAATGGACAATTTGCTGAAAGAGCTGGCCGCTGGCTATAGTGGCACATCGCTTCCGCCACTGCCTATTCAGACCAGGGACTTTGCGGTATGGCAGAAAAATTGGCTGCAATCATCTGCCGCAATTTCCCAGCAGGCATTCTGGAAATCACAGTTCAGCGCAGCCACTGCCTTGCTCAATATGCCGGTAGATTTTGTACGGCCACCTGTAAAATCCTATGAAGGCGAACTTTTCCGGTTCACCGTACCAGCGCATATTGCCACCGCCGTGAAGGAAATGAGCAGGTCAGGCGGAGCCACCACTTTTATGGTGATGCTCGCGGCTTACAATATCCTGCTTTCCAAATATAGCGGGCAAGATGATATTATTGTAGGCACCCCCGTTGCCGGCCGCTCAAATGCAGATCTGCAGGACCTGATAGGCATGTTTGTGAATACGCTGCCGCTCCGGAACTTCCCCGAAGCCGAAAAGCAATTCGGTGATTTTGTCCTGGAAATAAAAGAAAACTCCCTCCGGGCATTCCAGTACCAGGATTATCCATTCGAAGCATTGCTGGATGATATGGATATCAAACGTGACATGAGCCGGAACCCACTGTTCGACTACATGTTTACTTACCAGAACGATAACAACCACGAACTGCAGTTCTCAGACCTGTTACTGACGCAGGTGGCCACTCCCCACAATGTCGCCAAAATGGATCTGTCGCTGCAAATCAGTGATGGAGAAGACGGACAATTTGATGCCGGCATAGAATACGCCACCAAACTGTTTTCCAGGCAAACCATTAAAAGACTGGCCGGTCACTTTATTCAAATCCTTGAACAGGTATCCGCAGATCCGCTGATCAGGCTGAGAGATATTGACATCACTACCGCAAAAGAAAAAGAGCAGCTGTTGCAATTCAACAACACGGCGATGAAGGTGAGCCTGCCCGGAAGCGAAGAAGTAGAAGATATCTGTTCCCTGTTTGAAAACAGCGTATCGCGTTTCCCGGATGCTATCGCAGTAGCAACCGAAAAAACGGCCATCACTTATCGGGACCTGGGTGAAAAGGTAAACCACCTGGCAGCCCTGTTAGTCGCCGAAGGTGGCGGCACAGATAAAATAGTAGGTGTGTTCATGGATCGCTCTGTGGACATGATAGCGGGCATATTGGCGATTCTTAAAGCCGGTGCTGCCTATATGCCCATCGATACTGATTATCCTGCTGAGCGGATCAGGTATATGCTGGAAGACAGTAACGCATTGCTGGTACTTACACAACGGAAATTTGCAGATAGTCTCTCTTTTGCAGACAACAAAATTTTCCTCGATGACCTGCCGGCAGCTGCGGTTACACCGTTAACCGAAAAAATACATCATCCTGCTAACAGCCTGGCCTATGTAATCTATACATCAGGATCCACAGGAAAACCCAAAGGTGTGCAGATCGAGCACCATTCATTTTATAATTCCGTGTTGTCAAATGCCGCCAATTACAACCCTGGCTTCAGCGCAGCAGATGTTTGTTTAAGTCTGAGTAATATTTCGTTTGATGCCAGCATACTGGAAATATTCATTCCACTGGTAAACGGCGCCAAACTGGTGATTGTAAACAGAGAACATGTATACGATGTGCAGTCACTCACAAATGTAATAGTGAACAGCCATGTCACGTTCTGCTATGTTCCCCCTTCGTTGCTGCAGCCGCTTTACAAAGCACTTAAAAGTCATGCACCCATTTCACTGAATAAGCTGTTTGTGGGCGTAGAACCTATAAAAGATACGATGCTGCAACAGTACATTTCACTGAATGAAAACATGCAGATCATTAACGGCTACGGCCCTACGGAAGCGGCCATTGCCTGCTCCTGGTACGGGTTTAAACCAGGGAATCCCAGGGGCATCAATATACCGATCGGTAAACCGATCTATAATGCCCGGATCTATATCGTGAATAATGATATGCAGCTCATGCCCATAGGTGTGCCCGGGGAACTATGTATTGCGGGGGCTGGACTGGCCAGAGGCTATCTGAATAATCCGGGGCTGACTGCGGAAAAGTTTGTGGACAATCCATTTGAACCAGGCAAAAAGCTGTACAAAACGGGAGACCTGGCCAAATGGCTGCCGGATGGCAATATCGCTTTCATCGGCAGAAAAGATCACCAGGTAAAGATCCGCGGATTCCGGATTGAACTGGGTGAAATAGAAAGTAAGCTGATGACACATCCTGATATTAAACAGGCATTGGTCATAGATAAAACAGATCACAGCGGTAATAAATTCCTCTGCGCTTATGTGGTAAGTACCACCGCACCGGATCATGCCGTATTACGCGCGCATCTGTCTACAGAACTCCCGGCTTACATGATGCCGGCATTTTTCATTACCCTGGAAAAATTCCCTTTAACCAGCAATGAAAAGATCGACAGAAAGGCCCTTCCGGAGCCCGATATCGCCCGGAAAATGCCCGGCACCGATGTAGTACTGCCTGAAGATGCTGCAGAAGAAAAGATGCTGGAAATATGGACCGCTGTGCTGGAAACAGATAACATCAGCACTACGGATAACTTTTTTGAAATCGGAGGCAACAGTCTTAAGATCATCCATATGCTCGGACTCATACAGGAATCATTTGGCAATCCTTTAAAAGTCAGTGACCTGTTCGACAAACCGACCATCAAAGAACAGGCGGCTATTATATCCATGCACCTGAATAAAGTTTCCAGGCAAACATCTAAAACAAAAAGAGTAGAATTCTAAATCAATTATCATGACAACAATCAAGCAGATCGCCGTAATAGGCGCCGGCATTATGGGACAGGGTGTTGCCTATCAGTTTGCAAAATATGATTACGATATTACGCTGACTGATATTTCAGAAGAAGCACTGGCAAAAGCCAAAAAGGAAATCCGCAACATTGAACGGCTGGACAAAATGCTGCATAAATCCGCCGCCACAGTGAATGTACTGGATAAAATAACCTTTACCACCGATCTGGGTGCAGTAGCTGCCGCAGATTTTATCATAGAGAATATAACAGAAAACATCTCTCTCAAAGAAAATCTGTACCAACAACTAAAAAATATAGTGAGTGATCACGCCTTATTAGCCGTAAACACTTCCGCGGTATCGGTAACAAGACTGGCTGCTTTCTTAAAAAATCCGCAACAGGTAATGGGCATCCATTTCATGAATCCGGTTCACCTGAAGCCAACCGTGGAAGTTATCAGAGGGCATCATACTACACCGGCCACCATTGAAGCCACCCAGGCATTATTGCACACCGTAAAAATGACAGGCGTAGTGGTAAACGACATGCCCGGATTTATCTCCAACCGCGTATTGATGCTCACCATCAATGAGGCCATTTTTGCCCTGCAGGATGGCGTAGCCACTATTCCTGACATTGATAAAATATTCAAAGAATGCTTTGGTCATAAAATGGGGCCGCTCGAAACAGCCGACCTGATTGGACTGGATACCATTCTTTATACGCTGGATGTACTCCTCGCCAGCTATAACGACTCTAAATTCCGGCCTGCTCCCCTACTAAGAAAAATGGTCGATGCAGGGCTGCATGGCAGAAAAAGCAAAGAAGGATTCTACAAATACGACCTGAACTAAACGAACAGGCGTTTCAAATTATATCACTCATAAAATCACAACAACATGGACGTTACCACACAAGCAGGCATTAAAGCAACCATCAGGGAATTTCTTCAGCAACGTGTTGGACAGGAAATCAGCTTCTCTGAAACAGACGATGTTTTTACACTGGGCCTTACTTCTTTATTCGCATTGGAATTAGTCGTGTTCCTGGAAAAAACTTTCGATATCACCGTAGAGAATGAAGACCTGGATCTGCAAAATTTCAATACGGTCAATCACCTCGAAGCATTTATTCTAAAAAAGAAAGGACAGCTATAGATGAATCCGGAATTAACAGTTACCCAACAAGCGCTCAAAGAAGAGTTCAGCCACTTTGTAGAAGCGGAACTGCAGCCTTATGCCAACGACTACGACAAACAGGGAGCCATTCCGATGGCACTGATTCAAAAGTTGGGTGCACAGGGTTACCTGGGCGCTACCATTCCCACTCACTATGGTGGCAGGGGCATAGACCAGCTATCTTACGGGTTGCTGAATGAAGAAATAGGCAAAGCCTGTTCCTCTACCCGCAGCCTGATAACCGTTCATTCCTCACTAACAGCGGAAACGTTATTACGGTGCGGTAGCAAGGCGCAAAAAGAAAAGTGGCTGCCACTGCTGGCAACAGGCAACAAACTGGCTGCTTTCGGTCTTTCTGAGCCAACAGCAGGCAGTGATACGGCCAGCATCAAAACATCCTACCTGGAAACAGCGGACGGCTATCTGTTGAATGGCGTAAAGAAGTGGATCACTTTTGCACAGATAGCAGACCTGCTCGTTATCATCGCCACCGGAGAACAAGGCATTACCGCATTCCTCGTAGAACGTAACACGCCAGGGCTCACCATACAACCCATAGACGGCATCCTGGGAACCAGGGCTTCTATGCTCGGGGAAATACAGTTAAAGGATTGCCTGGTGCCCGCAGAAAACATATTGGGTAAAAAAGGCTGGGGACTATCACAGGTAGTCAACACCGCTTTAGACAATGGCCGTTACAGCGTTGCCTGCGGATCTTTGGGTATTGCCCGGGCCTGCCTGGAAGACAGTATCCACTACGCCAAAAACCGTGTTCAGTTTGGGCAGCTGTTAAAAGATCATCAGCTGATCAAACAAAAGATTACCAATATGGTAACAGAAGTAAAGGCGGCCACCCTGCTGTGCAGAAATGCCGGTTACCTGCGGGATAAAAAAGATCCCAACAGCATTATACAAACGTCCATAGCTAAATACTACGCTTCCCGGATCGCCAACACCATTGCCGGTGATGCCGTGCAATTACATGGTGCGCTGGGATGCCACGACAGTATGTCTGTTCAACGATATTTCCGCGATGCCAAAGTCATGGAGATCATCGAAGGCACTACGGAAATACAGCAGATATTGATTGCAGATCACAGCATCGCCAGTTTAAGTTCTATTTTATAATTCAGTATTATGATAGGCATTCAGTCCATAAAAACATATACCCCCGGCACACCGGTATCTATTCACAGCCTGCAGGAGAAAACCGCATTCGATGAAAACGAATTATCCTACTTTTCTACCTGTGGCATCGATACCGTCTATGATTCCGGCAGCATCAGCAGCTATGAGCTGGCCAGAGGAGCCACTGAAAAGCTGCTGCAGGAAACCGGCACCACCGCAGCTGATATAGACCTGATCATTTATGTGCAGAGCAGGATGCCGGAACACTTTATCAGTTCGGAAGCAACCAGACTGCAACATGAAATAAAAGCAGACAATGCCCTCAGCTTTGCCATCACCAACCTGGGATGTGCCGATAGCTCTATGGCACTAAAGCTGGCCAAAGACTACCTGGTGGCCAACAGAAAAGCGAATCATGTACTCATCTGCTATGGTAACAAACTGTTTTCCCAATACCGCTTCCGTAACCCGGTGACCATTATGGGCGACGGTGGTGTAGCAGCGTTGATCAGCAAAACAGCCGATCATAAAATTGCGGATATCAGTATTCAGACAAATGGTAAGTACTGGGATCTGTTCAAGCTGGAATACAAAAACAAAAGCGCGGATCAGTATAAAGAAGCATGTAGTGACACCCGGAAATATGGATTTGAACTGGCCATCGAAAGCAAAAACCGGTTTAAGGAAATCAATGATGCCCTACTAAAAAGCAATCAACTGGTGAAAGAAGATATCCATCATTTTTTACTGCAGAATATTTCTTCACGCGCCTACGAATATTATCAATCGGCTTTTGACATCCGGATCTCCCCTATCTGCGCCATCAATCTTGCGCAGTACGGACACCTGGGAGCTGGCGATATTTTTCTCAATTACCAGACAGGCATAGAATCGGGCATTTTCCAAAAAGGGGAAAAAGTCCTGATCATGAATAACAGCCCCGTAGCAGCGTGGAGTTCCATACTCATTGAAGTGTAAACAACAATAACTAAAGCATTATGAGAAACACCGTTAACCATACTGAAAATATTCTCCCGAAAAAAAATCACAAAAAAACCATCAAGTGCGTGGTATGGGATCTCGACCATACCATGTGGCACGGCATACTTTTAGAAAATGATGAGCTGACCTTAAGGAAAGACATCCCGGAGATCCTGGCAACACTCGACAGCTGGGGCATTATCAATTCCATCGCCAGCAAAAATAATTATGATGATGCCATCACGAAACTGGAGGCCTTTGGTATCCGGCAATATTTTCTGTACCCCAAAATTAGCTGGGACCTGAAATCCAACTCCCTCCAAAAAATAAAAGAAGAACTGAATATAGGCATGGACAGCATCATTTTTATCGATGACCAGCCCTTTGAACGCGATGAGGTGGCCTTTGTGCACGAACAGGTTACCTGTTTGGATGTGGACAGCATAGTACAACTGCTTCAGATGTGTAAACCCCGTTTCATTACGCCTGAATCATCGCTGAGAAGAAAAATGTATCTCGATGATGATATCCGGAACCAGGAAGAACAGGAGATCGGTAACAACAAACAATTCCTGGAATCCCTTCAGCTCACGTTTGCCATCGCCCCGGCTACTGTAGATGATTTACAACGGGTGGAAGAACTTACTTTACGCACCAACCAATTAAATGCTACCGGTTATTCCTATTCGTATGAAGAGCTGGAAGCCCTGGTAGCCTCTCCCGATCATCATCTATTTGTGGCGGAGTTAACCGATAAATATGGCTCCTACGGAAAAATAGGGGTCGCCATGGTAGAGTGCTACAATAATACCTGGACACTGAAACTGCTGCTCATGTCCTGCAGGGTAATGTCCCGCGGCGTGGGTGGTGTGTTGCTGAACTATATTATCAATCTGGCGAAGAAAAACGGCTGCATCCTGCAGGCAGAATTTCTGCCTACAGATAGGAACCGGGTGATGTATATCACCTACAAATTTGCCGGTTTCACTGAAGCCGGCAAGCTGGATAATGGTGGCATTTTGTTAGCCCATCCGGCAAATGCGATCGTTGATTACCCTGACTATATTAACCTTTCAATTGCTGAATAATGAAAGATATTGCCATCATAGGTATGGCGGGAAGATTTCCCGAAGCCAACAACATATTGGAGCTACGTCGTAACCTGGTAGCTGGTCGCGACAGTGTCAGGGATTTTTCCGTAGCCAGAAAATCGGCGACCACCATGGCGCCGGGAAAAAATTTCATGGGCATTGGTTTTATGGAAGATGTTGACAAATTTGATTATAAATTTTTCAACATTTCCAAAGGAGAAGCCGAGTATATGGATCCTCATCAGCGTTTACTGATGGAGGTAGTGTATGAAACCATAGAGAGCGCGGGGTATAATCCCGATTCGCTCCATGATACGGATACCGCCGTCTTTATTGGCGATACGGAACAGGAATATTCCCGGCTGGCAGATCATTTCGATCCTACCATTATAACGGGCAATACCAACGCTACTACCGCCGGCAGAATCTCCCGTTTCTTCCATTTCAGGGGCAATGCTGCCATGCTGGATACCGCCTGTTCCTCTTCCCTGCTGGCAGTACATATGGCCTGCAATGAACTGCTCATAGGCGACGCCAGCTATGCCCTCGCTGCCGGAGTACGCCTGATCCTGTTCCCCGCAGAAAAAAGCGACAGCACTGACCTCGGCATTATGTCCGCCGATGGAAAAACCAGGAGCTTTTCTGCCAACGCAGGAGGCGCCGGCGCCGGTGAAGCAATAGGATGTGTTCTACTAAAACGGCTGGATAAAGCCCTGGCAGATAACGATATTATTTATGCCGTTATTAAAGGCAGCGCCGCCAACCAGGATGCGCAACTATCCGGCAGTCTCACTGCACCCAGCAGCCAGGCCCAGTCAGAAGTCATCAAAAAAACATGGGAAAAAGGAAAAATCGATCCGACTACCGTTTCCTATATTGAAGCCCATGGTAGCGGTACCAAACTAGGAGATCCTATCGAAATTGCCGGTATCGATCTCGCGTTTAAAGGGATTACCGATGATAAACATTTCTGCGCCGTTTCTGCCGTTAAAAGCAATATAGGACACACCGGTGGCGCTGCAGGCATCTCCGGGCTGATAAAGGCAGTACTTTCCCTTCAGCATAAAGAGCTGTATCCATCCATCCATTTCGATCAGCCTAACCCCTTCATCGATTTTAAACATTCGGTGACCTATGTAAACAACGCCTTTAAAACCTGGGATGCTCCTTTTCCAAGAAGAGCAGGCGTCAGTTCATTTGGTCTCAGTGGTACCAACTGTCATGTACTATTGGAAGAAGCACCGGTCATTGCAAAGGCGCAGGATACACCAGGGACCTTCATCTTCAACTTCTCGGCAAAGTCAGCCAATAGTCTGCAACAATATATCAATAGCTTTTCCAGCTACCTCATTCAGCCGGACAGCGCTCCTCTGGCAGATATCAGCTTCACCTTAAACAGTGGTCGTAAACATTATCAGCACCGGGTTGCTGTGACAGCATCCACAAAAAAAGAACTAATACAGCAGCTGCGCAACAGTAACGTCAGCAACGCAAAAGAAACGGTAAAAAAAGTAATTTTCCTTTTCTCGGGAGATGCACCCGTCAGCGATGCATTGCTGAAAAACATCACGGACAGTCAACCCGTTCTGCGTAAATATGTGGCAGCATGCGCTGAACATTATACAGTCGCCAATGCTGCCATTAACCGCTTTGTATTACAATATGCCCTGTACCGGTTTACAGAAGAAAAAGGCATGGTTATCACAGATTTGCTGGGAATAGGAACCGGCGACCTGGTAGTGGCAGTGGCACTCAACGAAATGTCCCTGGAAGATGCCATCGGGCAATGTGCTTCGGATGAAAGTACTGTTCCCGATCTGACGCAAAAGCTGGTGGCCCTCGTAGAAAGAGAAACAGGAGAAAACCGGGTCCTGTTCATAGAATTAGGACCAGCCGGATGTTTATCACGCGGCTTACAACAACTGCATTATCCTGATAAAGAATTCCTTTATCATGTTGCTACGGTGGAAACATCCCCGCTTGACATTATTCAAACACTATACAGCCAGCAATTTCCCATCAACTGGGAAAAGTATTATGCCGGATCTGATCATAGAAAAGTAAATCTGCCTGCGTACCATTTCGAAAAAGTCCGTTGCTGGCTGAAAGAAATAATACCTGCAGCGGATTATACTGCTGTTGGCTTAAAAGAAGAGAACACTGCTCCCGTTGCTGCCAGCGAACCCGAAACATTACAGGAAACATTATCGGCTATTGTTCCCGATAACTGGTCGGAAACAGAAAAGAAAATTGCTGCCATCTGGATAACTGTTTTAAAACTGGAAGAACTTTCCCTGGATGATGACTTCTTCAGACTGGGAGGTCACTCTTTACTGGCCACCAAAGTAATATCTACTATAGAAAAAGAATTTGGTATAAAACTGATCTTCAAAGACATTTTCACTTTTGCTACCGTCAGGTCATTGGCAAAAGGCGTAGATGGATTATTGGCCGATGGCACTCAGCAGGGAAGTTACCAGGCTATACAACCGGCAACAATACAGGAATATTACCCGCTTTCGGAAGCACAACGGCGCTTATGGCTGATACAACAGGCAAATGAAAATACGCTGGCTTACAACCTGCCCTCCGCCCTGCTGATAGAAGGTACCCCCGATGTGCAGAAACTGGAAGCCGTATTTAATACACTCTGTAACAGACATGAAAGTTTACGCACCAGCTTTCACGAAAGAAATGCGAAGCCGGTACAAATAGTCCATCCGGAAATAACTTTTTCCTTACAGCAGCTCACCCATAGCAACGATCCGGAAACAGTGTGGAACAGCTTTCTGCAGCCTTTCAACCTGACGCAGGCGCCACTTTTCAGAGCCGGCCTCGCTACACTGGCACCCAATAAATACCTGCTGCTGTTCGACATGCATCACATTGTATCCGATGGTGTATCCATGAGCGTATTCATAGATGAACTGGTGAAGTTATATCATGGAGAAACACTGTCTCCTTTAAAAATCCAATACAAGGATTTTGTGGTGTGGCAACAACAGTTGTTTGATAATGGCACGCTGTTGCAGCAGGAAAACTTCTGGTTACAACAATTTGCCGACGGCCTGCCCATACTGCAATTACCAACTGACAAACCAAGACCAGCTGCACAATCCTTTACCGGCGACAACCTCCGCTTTGAACTTTCTCCCGCACAGGTACAAGGTATCCAGGCGTTGGCATCAACTACCGGTACCACGCCTTTCATGGTGCTGCTGGCTGTTTATAATGTGCTGCTGCATAAATATACCGGTCAGGAAGATATCATCATAGGTTCTCCTATTGCCGGCCGTTCGCACAATGACCTGGAAAACGTGGTGGGCATGTTTGTAAACACACTCGTACTGAGAAACCAACCCGCCAGTCATAAAACTTTTACGCAGTTGCTCGCAGCGGTAAAAGAAAATTCGCTCAACGCCTATGAGCACCAGGACTATCCTTTCGCCTTATTGGTGGAAAAATTGAACGCAAAAAAAGATCCATCCCGCAACCCATTATTCGATGTGGTATTTGTACTCCAGAATATAGAGATCCCCGCCATACAACTGGGTAGTGATCTGACCATCTCCGGCTACCCGATGCAAACCGGCACAGCCCAGTTCGACCTGGTGATGGAGATCAATGAACAACCCGGCAGCTGGCCGGTGAAACTGGAATACAACACGGCCCTCTTTGAAGAAGAAACCATACTACTGATGAAAGAACGTATACTGGCGCTGCTCGATAATATCCTGGCTAATCCTGCGGGTACCATCGGTGAATGCTCCTTCAGGATTGCAGCAGAAACAATCCATGCGCCTAACAACCTGGATTTTGCTTTTAATTTTTAATTGGATGACCGAAAAAATATTTCAAATAAAAAAAATATTACTGCCATGAACAAGGCCCTTCAACATAAAATTGCAACTGATTACTGGCTGGACAAAACCGGAAGGCTGGAACTATCAGAAATAACTGCCACTACACTAAATCCCGCCAGGTCCGGTCGCCTCTCCCGGTCGTTTTTGCTCGACGATGCCGTGGCAGCAACGCTCAGGAAAATATGTAATGACCAGGACGCGGCCATCTATGCCTTCTTTTCCGTTGCTATATATATCTTCATCCACAAATACACCGCAGCAGAAGAGATACTGATGGCAGGTCCGGCTCCCAAACTACCCGGGGAAGAGCCCACCACCGCTCCGTTATTTTTAGCCACTGCTATCCATCAAGACAGCACCATCAGGCAGCTGCTGCAAGCCTTCCAGGAAGAGCTGAAAGAAGCCTACCGGCATAAAGACTATTCCTTTGAGAAATTCTCAGAGAAATATGATACGCTGGTTGGGCCAACAGAATACCTCTTTAACTATGCTTTTTCCTATCTGCCATTAACCGGTGCAAATGAATACCAGGAAGCGTCTAAACTATCTTTTACTATTGATAGAAGATCAGCGTCTTTTAACCTGTCTATTCAACATACCCACCATTATGCGCCCTGGTTTGTTGCGCAGATAGGAGAACATTTGCAGCATATACTTCACTTTATTGTCAACAATCCATCTGTCACAGTAGCAGCAGTGCCACTTTTATCGGCAGCAGAAAAACAGCTGTTAACCGAAAAGTTTAATGATAACATGATTGACTTTCCGGAAAAAGAGCTGACCATCCTTGCATTATTTGAAAAACAGGCGCAGCGGCATCCCGAACAAGTGGCCGTTGAGTTTGCGGACAGACAGATCACCTATCATACACTGCGGCAACAGGCATTGGAACTGGCCATACAACTGAAGGCAAAAGGAATTGGCGCAAGAGATGTAGTAGCGCTGGTTTGCGACCGGTCGGAACATATGATCACCGGTATGCTGGGAATTTTAAAAGCCGGCGCCGCCTACCTGCCTGTAGACGCCGATTTCCCGGACGAACGCATTCAGTACATCCTGAAAGATAGTTCCGCGAAACTGATCCTGACCACTAAAAATGTTTTAAACGAAAAACAGGAATATTTTAAGCAGGATGCACACCCCATATTATTGCTGGATGAAATTACAGGTCATGGCGACCTCGTTGATTTCTCCACCAGCAACGATCCCGGTGATCCTGCCTATATCATATACACCTCTGGTTCTACCGGCCAACCAAAAGGAATTGCGGTAAAGCAAAGTGGTGTTACCAATTTCGTGCTGGCCTATAAATGTGTTTTCGAAAAAGGCTTTAATACCACCGATCGTGTATTGGCGCTCTCTAATATTTCCTTTGATGCCAGTATAGCAGAAATATTTGTGGCGCTCACCAGTGGGTCTACACTCGTGGTACTGGATAAAGCAAGATTATTTGATGCCGCCCGCCTGGCTACCTTCCTGGTCAGCGAAAACATTACCTACGCCTACATCCCACCAGTGTTGCTGAAGGATCTTTATACCCATCTGCAAGAGCAAACAACACCTATTCCCCTGAGGAAGATGTTTGTGGGAGTGGAACCTATCAAAGATACCGTGCTGTATGACTACAGTACCTTAATACCGGAACTGGACATCATTAACGCTTACGGACCTACGGAAACAACCGTTATTTCCAGTGTACTGCGTTATAAAGCAGTTCCTCCTACAGGTGAAAATGTTTCTATCGGGCAACCGATCCCCAACTATCGCATCTACATCCTCAATGATGAGCTGGAGTTGTTGCCGGTAGGTGTACCCGGTGAAATATGCGTGGCAGGCCCCGGTGTAACACAGGGTTATCTGAACAATGAAGAACTGACCGCCGCCAAATTCGTAGCTGATCCCTATCACAAAGGGCAGCAAATGTACCGTTCCGGCGACCTCGCCAAATGGACACCGGAAGGCAATATCGTGTTTATCGGCAGAAAAGATAACCAGGTCAAGATCCGCGGCTATAGGATAGAGCTGGAAGAAATAGCGGCTGCCTTACAAAGCCACCCTGCAATAAAGGAGGCAGTGGTAAGCGCCTTTGAAGACGAGATGGAAGTCAAATATCTGTGTGCCCATATTGTGCCATCCACCGATATCGCAATTACTGATATCGTCACTTATTTATCGCTCCGGCTGCCGGCGTATATGATCCCTTCCAGGTTTATGATGCTGGACAAAATGCCCGTTACCAGCAATGGAAAAACAGACCGGCGCAAATTGCCGCGACCTGAAAATGAACAACGGGTACTGGGAAAAGAAGATGAACCGGCTACCGCACTGGAAGAAAAACTGGTAGCTATCTGGAAAGAAATTTTAAATACCACACTGATAGGCGTCAACGATAACTTCTTCGCTTTAGGCGGCCATTCCTTAAAGGCCGCTAAGCTGATTACGGTGATACTACAGGATCTGCAGGTAGAAGTACCACTGCGGCAGATATTTTCCAGCGGCACTATCAAACAGCTGGCTACTTATATACAACAGGCCGGCAAAGCAGTACAGTTCGACATTCCTGTTGCGCCACCCTCTCCTGTCTACCCTGCCTCTTTTGCACAACAGGGCATATACCTGAGCTACCTGCTGAATAAGGCGGCCACCAACTACAACATGCCTACCGTGTTCCGCGTGGAAGGTCAGATAGATATTGCAAAACTGGAAACCGCACTTAAAACGGTCATCAAACGGCAAGCCGTACTAAGAACCGGCTTCAGTTTTTCGGAAGAACAGATCATGCAGCATGTCGCTGAAAACGTTTCTTTTGAAATTCCTGTTAAACAGGATAAGGATCCGGACATACACCAGTATGTGACCAATTTTGTGCAACCTTTTGATCTGAGCAAACCACCGTTGCTGCGGGCATTGTTTATAGAAAAAGATGCGGAATCTGGTCTCCTGCTGATGGACATGCACCATATTATTTCCGATGGTATCTCCATGAATATTTTTATGCAGGAGCTGATGGCGGCGTATCATTCAGACGCATTGCCTCCGCTGAAAATTCAATATAAAGACTACGCTGCCTGGCTGGCCACTTACAGTAAAACCAAAGCCTTTGATGATAACAAACAATACTGGCTGGAAACATTTACCAACCGGCAGATAGCACTGGACCTGCCACTGGATTATCCACGCTCCAATGATAAAAACCTCGAAGGTGGTCTTCATTTCGCCCCTATCGACCAGGAAACAGCTTCCAGACTAAAGCAGATAGTCAATACGGAAGGAAGTACCATTTTCCTGCTTACAATGGCTACGTATCACCTGTTACTGGCCACATATACCGGCCAAAAGAATATCATTGTAGGTACTGCGGTAGCGGGCCGTGTGCATCGCGACCTCGACCCGATGATCGGTATGTTTGTAAATACCCTGCCCATCAGGTGCGCGGTGGATATGCAACAGCCATTTACACAATTAATGGAACAACTGAGAGATACTTTCTTTTCCGCCCTGGATCATCAGCTGTACCCGATGGAAGAGCTGGTGGAAGAACTGCAACTGGTGAGAGATGTAAACAAAAATCCGCTGTTCGATACCATGTTCGGCTATCACAGCATAGAAATGCAGTCCTGGGCCAACGGCAACCTGTCTTTAACTCCGCTGGCAATGGACATGAAAGAGGCCAGTGTAAAGTTCGATCTGTCAGCATCTATCCTGGAAGCCAATGGAGAAATGCAGGTGCTTTTCAACTACTCAAAAAGTTTGTTTAGAACGTCTACCATCGAAAAAATGGCAGCTCATTACCTCACCATCCTGAAAACAGTAGCCAACACCCCTTCTGTACGGCTGGATGCCATTGACCTCGGCAGGGAAGGTGACAGCGAAAATTCGTTTTCTTACGAAAACAAACAACAGTTGTTCCAATACCTGGGTATAGATGAAAACACTTACGAGGCAGCCTATCCGCTTAACACTACCCAACGGGATATTTACTTCACCTGCATAATAAACCCGGAAGGGTTTACCCTCCGGCCGCTGGCGTATTTTGAGATTGAAGAAGAGATAACAGTACCATTATGGGAAGAAGCCATCAAAACGGTTACCCGGCAGGAAGACAGTCTCCGCTCCACCGTCATCACAAAGGATGCGGAAGTTTTCCAGGGCGTGAGAAAAGAGATGATTCCCCCCTTCCGCTATGCTGATATCAGCGGAGAAGCAAAAGATGCCGAAGATATTTATCCGTTGATAAAAAAATATTGCGATGAAAACCAGGACATCCACCAACCACATTTTAAACACTACCTCTTCAGGATCGGTCATGATCATTATGTGACAGCCGTAAGTGCGCATCATATTTTCACAGATGGTACCTCCTTCAAATTGTTGATTGAAAAAATTGACAAAGCTTATCATCTACTGAAGGAAGGAAAAGTCAGTGAAGAAACACACATCCCATATGGACACGATGTTTTTGATCACCTGGCCCGGTTTGATACGCCCGTCATCGAAAATTTCTGGCGCCGGCAATTATCGGAGGTGCAGCCATTGTCTTATTCCGGCACATTGCCAGGGAGAAATGCTATCATTGCGGATGTGCTCACCATCGCCGGTGAAGAAGCTTCCCACGTGATCAGCTATTGCAAAGAACATGGTATAAAACCACATATTTTCTTTAAGGCCATCTTCACACTGCTGGCAAAATACTACTGTACCGCCGATCATGATTTCTGTATCAGGGAAAATATAGCCGGACGTAGCAGGCAGCAAATGGATACGCTGGGAGTGTATTCGCACGTTTTCCCATTGCTCATAACACAGCAGTCCTTTAACGAAACAACCTCCTTCGATGAATTCTGTGCCTACCTGCAACAACAGAAAAGAGAAGCGAATCCTTACCGGCACATTTCCCTGGCGCTGCAAAACCATATCATCGGAGATGAGCCATTATCCTTCTTCTACAACTATCAGCACTTTGTAAATCCTGATACCAAAACCCGGATGGGTACCTTAAAACGGGTGTACAACATTCTTGATAACCATGTGGAACTGAGGGTGCTGGAACAGGAAACCTCCTTTGAATTAAAGATCGATTATGACGAAAAAATATTTAACGGAGAAAATTATCTGAGCCGGGTACATCATATACTCCAACAGGTACTGACGCAAAATAAACCACTGCGGGAACTACAGTTTGTAACGGCATCCGAGCTGGAACAACTCAGCACTTTTGGGTATAATCCCGGCGATAAAGCAGAAAAAAATATCATCGAACTATTTGAGATACACGCAAAAGAAAAGCCGGAGCATATCGCGATCGTTTTCAAAGATAAAAATATCACCTATGCAGAACTGGATCGTTTATCCGATAACGTAGCCGCTCACTTGCAGGCATTGGGCGCCCAAACGGAAGATATCATCGGTATAATGGTTGAACGTTCAGAGTGGATGGTGGTGAGTATGCTGGGAGTATTAAAAGCAGGAGCTGCTTATCTTCCTGTTGATCCGGAATATCCATTGGACAGAATTGAATACCTGTTGAGCGATAGTAACGCAAAAATGATGCTGACCGATGCTGCCGGAAAAAATACTTACCCATCAGGGATATTGATCGAAGAAATCGCGCAACAATCCGCCATTCCTGTAAAAAAAGCCATCAGCCCCACTCAGCTGGCCTATGTGATCTACACATCCGGTACTACCGGCAGGCCGAAGGGAGTAATGGTGGAACACAAGGCGTTAAGCAATATTGCGGAAGCCTGGCGCGTAGCCTACGAGCTGGATACATTTGAAGTTCGTATGCTCCAAATGGCCAGTTTCTCTTTTGATGTATTTACCGGCGATGTGGTGCGCACCATCACCAATGGCGACAGCATGGTTATCTGCCCTTCTGAAACACGCCTGGATCCTAAATCGCTGTATGACCTGCTATCATCACATCAGATCAACTTCTTCGAGTCTACTCCGGCGCTGATAGCACCGTTGATGGATTACGCGCATGAGCATCAAAAGGATATCAGCTTCTTAAGACTGTTAATACTTGGTTCAGATACCTGCCTGCTCACCTACTTCAGAAAGCTGATGGAGAGATATGCTCCCGGCATCAGGGTGCTCAACAGCTATGGCGTTACAGAAACATGTGTTGATTCCGGCTTCTACGAAACTTCGCTGGAATTACTGCCTGCTACCGGCAACACGCCCATTGGTAAACCGCTGTTAAACTATACCTATCATGTTTGTAATACTTCGCATCAGTTAGTCCCCGCAGGATTACCGGGCGAACTATGGATAGGTGGCCACAGCGTAGCAAGAGGCTACCTGAACAGACCAGACATCACCGCCGAAAAATTTATTACCAACCCACACACCGGCGAACGCGTATACAAAACAGGTGATATCGTACGCTGGCTCCCTGATGGTAATATTGAATTTTTAGGAAGAAAAGATGACCAGGTAAAAGTACGGGGATACAGAATAGAATTACAGGAAATTGAAAGTATCCTTTTACGCGAGCCACAGGTAAAAGAAGTGGTGGTCACCGTATTCGGTCAGGAAAATGAAAAAGAACTGGTATGCTGGTATGCCAGTCAATCAGGAGAAGAACTAAGCGGTTTGAAAGATGCTTTAAAACAACAACTCCCTGACTATATGGTGCCGGCTCATTTTATTTTGCTGGAACATCTTCCGGTAACGCCAAACGGCAAAATTGATAAAAAGGCGCTGCAGGATCCACTCAAATATATAGATAGTCGCCGTATCATTACAGAAGCCCCGGCCACCGAAACAGAAAGCACCTTGCTTGCTATCTGGCAGGATATTTTAAAGAGAAACAACATCGGCGTACTTGATCATTTCTTCGAGCTGGGTGGTCAGTCCCTGAGAGCAATGGTACTGGTTTCGCGGATACAGAAAACCTTTGCGGTAGATATCTCTTTAAAGGATATTTTCCTATATCCGACTATCCGCTCGCTGGCCRACCAGGTAAACAATTCCTTATCCAGCCGTTTTGTGTCTATTCCCAGGATTAGCCCGCAAGCGCACTATCCGCTCTCTTCCGCTCAAAAAAGGGTGTTTGTAATTAACCACTTCAAAGGAGCGGAAATCAGTCATAATATGTGGAACGGTTGCTGGATAGAAGGTAACCTCGACGTACCAGGACTGGAAAAGGCTTTTCAGTCATTAATCAACAGGCATGAAACCTTACGCACCTCCTTCTCCATGATAAACGGGGAGCCAGTGCAGATTATACACGACAAAATTGATTTTCATTTAAAACATACCCAGGGTAAAGAGGAAGATGCTCCTGCCGAGGTAGCCGCTTTCATCCGGAAATTTGAACTGGGCGAAGCACCGCTCCTCCGCGCAGCCATATATGAAGTGAACAAGGAGAAATACCTGTTGCTGTTCGACATGCATCATATCATTGGGGATGAAGTATCGATGGGAACATTTCTCCGGGAACTATGGGAAACATATGATGGCGCCACGTTACCGGAACCTGCTGTTCAATACAAGGACTACGTAGCCTGGCAGCAATCCCTGTCTGCCACCGGCGTTATTTCGCGACAAAAGCAATACTGGATACAGCAATTTGAAGGTGAAATGCCGGTGATGGAATTGCCTTTCGATTTTCCAAGGCCATTGTCTCAGACATTTGAAGGCAGTGACTATTCCTTTAAAGTCGATGAGGCCACAGCCGCACGGGCACTTCAGTTTGCCAGCGAAAAAGGCGTTACCCTCAATATGTTGCTGCTGGCGGTATATAATATTCTCCTGTCAAAATATACTTCGCTGGAAGATATTATCGTAGGCACACCAGTGGCCGGGCGCACACATGCGGACCTGGAGCCGGTAATTGGCATGTTTGTGAACACACTCGCCATCCGGAGTTATCCTGCAGCAGAGAAAATGTTTGAACAGTTTTTGGAAGAAATAAAAATGACGGCGCTTTCTGCTTACGAAAACCAGGACTACCCATTTGAAGAATTAGTGGAAGCACTGCAGCTCAAAAGGGATCCAAGCCGTACGCCGCTATTTGATACGCTGTTCCAGTTTATCAGCAAACAAAACAGCGAAGAAAACTATACGCTGAAATTTGCTCCCTTCCCTTTAAATATCAGTGTGGCTAAGTTTGACCTTACCTTTCTGGCCGTACAGAACGGGGAAGATATTGACTTCGTGCTGAACTATAATAAGGGGTTGTTTGAAGCAGCTTCTATTCAAAGACTAGCCAAACATTTCTATAATATCCTTGTACAAATTATAGATCAGCCGGCCATTCCATTGCAGCAGATTTCTTTGTTAGATGAAGAAGAAATCCAGGTACTCAAAGCATTTGGAGGCAGTCCTGAGAAAAATGTGCCAGCCGTAACCATACCAGATGTATGGTACGAACAGGCTTTACAACAAAAAACACAAACAGCGGTCACCAGCAGCAATGGCAGCTTAACTTTTGAAGAGCTGGATCAGCAATCCACAGCACTCGCCATTTATTTGCAGGAAATTCACAACGTGAAGCCTGGAGATAAAATAGCTTTAATGCTCCAAAGAACCCTGGATATGCCCGTCACCTTACTCGCTATCCTGAAAACCGGCGCGGCCTATGTGCCTGTGGATCCACATTTCCCGGCACAACGCATCGAATACATACTTGGCAACAGCGGATGCAATATGATCGTTGCCGATAAAGATTTTAATTTCTCATTGCCGGTATTTAATATTTATGCCGAACGGAAGCCAACGGTACAACAGGAACTGAAAGAGATATCCATTACTCCTGCTGACCTGGCCTACATCATCTATACTTCCGGTTCTACAGGTGTTCCCAAAGGAGCGATGCTGGAACATGGAAATGTAACGGGATTCGCGAGGAATTTCGGGCCTGTTTATGGCATTGTACCCGGCGATAAAATTCTGGCTATCAGCAATATCACTTTTGATCTTTCTGTGCTGGAAATATTATGCAGTCTGCTTTCCGGTGTGTGTGTGCTGCTCGCCAACGATGAGGAAATAAATGATTTCCCAAAAATTGAGGCAATGATCCGGGAACACCAGGTAAACGTACTGCAAATGACACCCTCCCGTTTTTCTTTATTCATCCAAACAGTCGGTCTGGGGATCATAGGAGGTATCAAAACGGTTATTACCGGAGGTGAACCTGTACCGGTAGAGTTGCTCAATGCACTGAGGCGGCATAAGAACACCCGTATCTTTACCAGTTGCGGTCCCACTGAAACATGTATATACAGCACTACTGATGAGGTAAAAGATAATAAAATCACCATTGGAAAGCCGCTATTGAATGAACAGATCCTCATCATAGGCAACCATGGACAAATGCAACCGATCAATGTGGTAGGAGAAATATATGTGGCAGGATCTGGGGTTGGAAGAGGCTATTGCAACCAGGAAGCGCTGACCAATGAAAAATACTTCCGTGATGAAAAACTATCTTCCGAAAGGATTTATAAATCTGGAGATATAGGAAGATGGCTGGCAGATGGTCGTATCGAATGTCTCGGACGGAAAGACACCCAGATAAAACTACGGGGCTACCGCATTGAACTGGGCGAAATTGAAAATGCGCTCGGTAAAATGGAGGGCATTGGCATGACAGCTGCCATTGTCACCAATATCAAAGGAGAAAAACAAATCGCTGCCTTTTATGAATCTGACAGGGAATATGGTTATTCTACTATCCGTACCTTCCTGGCAGATCGTCTGCCCAGCTATATGTTGCCACTTTTCTGCATTTACGTGCAGAAGATGCCGCTGACCACCAATGGTAAAATAGATAAAAAAGCGTTGGAACAACTGGCACAACAACAGGAAGCCGCAGACAAACCTTTCGAAGAACCAATAGGGGCCCTTCAAAAAACGTTGGCCGCCATCTGGAGCGAGGTACTCCGCATCGACCGCATTGGTACCACTGATAACTTCTTTGAAATAGGAGGTAACTCCATCCGGTTAATCCAGGTATTGAACAGGATTAAAAAAGAACTGGAGATCAACATTCCATTAACCACCGCATTTACCTACCCTACCATTAAGGCGCTGGCAGATAAAATAAAAATGCTCAGTGAATTCGGCAGCGTATCCGCGGAAGAATTTTACTCCGTGGTAAATGCAGGAAAACCACAAACGATCTTTTGCTTCCCTCCTGCTATCGGCTACTCTTTCATTTACACGGCGCTCGCAGAGTATTTCCCAAATCACACCATCTGTTGTTTTCATTTCCATGAACACGAAGACAGATTGGAGCAATATATGGCCGTGATGAATGAAATGCAACCGGATCTGCCATTGATACTGATGGGCTATTCTGCCGGCGGTAATTTTGCTTTCGAATTAGCAAAAGAACTGGAAGCAAAAGGAAGAGAAGTAGGTGATATTATTCTTATAGATAGCTTCAAACGCTGGGCGCCGAAGGAAAAAACGCCTGAAGAAATAGAAGCCACCGTTCAGGCTTACTACGACATTGTAGACTGGTCCATATTTTCAGTAGACCCGGATTACCTGGAAATACTGAAGAAAAATACCATGAGTAAAATTGCCGGCTATTGTAAATATATGAATGGCAAAACAGATCCTGGTACTGTCAATGCCCGGATACATATTGTAAAATCCAAACAGGAATGGAGTACTCCGGAAACAAACCGCGACTGGGAAGAAAGCTCCACCAGTGGTTTTCATATTCACCAGGGTGAAGGCTTGCATCCTGAAATGTTTAACCAGGAGTATTTGTCGCACAATGCCGGACTCATTTACAACATCACCCAACAGGTAAGCAGCAAACATTTAGTACAGCAGCCTTCATTTAGTTAGTATTCACGTGGCGGGGGAAGGCAAGGTATAAACCCATAAAAAAGGAGTCTCAAAAGTAATTTTTGGGACTCCTTTTTTTATCTCTTGATATACCTGGTCGTGAATCTCTAAAAGTCTTTCAGTCCGGAATGGAGGATGGGAATAAAGAGATAACGCATAATCCTTCATTTTTTCCATGATACGACTACACTTAGGGAGTACCTGGGGATCAAATACCTTTCTATGGATAATACCAATCCTGTGTTTCCAAGTAATCTTTAACGAAGTATCATGCGCTCAATCCACTGATTGTCCGGGCATGGCTACTCAATCACTGCATATTTTAGTGCTCTACAATTGATAACAAAATCAGAATCAGGATCTTCCTCCAACTCTGTATCAAACATTAACGGAAAAAAATTGAAAATAACCTCATTATCCTTACAACTAATCAAGGCAGCATTAATAACGATACTTGACGCTTTTTTGTTTTCAATGAATCGAAAACTCAAAACTTCTTCAAATATAATTTAACTTTTTCCCATTCATAATCCTTCTCACTATTCATACAATTAATGATGATTTCAATTTTGCCCTTACCATTTGCAGAATGAACATTACTTTCAAATGAGAATCCGAGTACCAGAGCATCAGCAAAATTACCATACTTATTAATTATTTCTGCTATCATTGTAGTGACGATTATTTAATGATTATTGACCTAAAGGAACCGAATATTTTGCATTGGCAGGAATGGTAAGATATGGCTTCGGCACTAGATTAAAAGGAACATGATTTTCAGGTAAATGGCCACTGTCAATATTTCCGGGACTAGACCCCAGGTGTCCATGTCCTGATGTAAGTTTACCATGTCTTCCAAAATCAACCTGGTAAATAACTTTACCTTCAGCATTATATACATAATTTGAAACAGCATTTTCACCGTTACCACTAAGATTTCTATATACCATAGTATCTCCTAACTTTCCTGGTTAAAAAAAATATAAGCAAAACTGGTAAAATAATTGAAGGAAAATACATTATAAAATGCTGTATTTTAATGCTCCACTTATAATATGTTAGTAGTTCTAATATGGGATTAATTACAAATGCCATAGGGTAAAAGCTCGAATGTGGGAAGATAAGAAAAACTTCATAAATGCCAAGGAGTATAAGTATCACCATCATGGTCCATGTAATCTTATTTCTTTTCTTTATTAAGAACAAAATTAAAAGTGGTAACCCCAACTCTACGATTGAGCTCTTGGACATTGTTCCCAGGCTTCCGATACAAATGAGATAGACCTTACATAAAAAAATAAAAACCAGAAAAGAAATAACAGTTTTATAAAGAAATTGCATAATTAAATAGGACGGATTTTTGTATTTTATGTAGATGTATAAATCTCCTTATCCAACCTTTATTATATATTGCCAATCACGGTCATCTTGATCCCAAATGCTTCGCTTCTTATTGAATTTGGTATAGCTGACTGCTTCTTTATCCATATCCCCGAATAAAAAAAGATACCTGGAAAAGTCCACCTGATAATTTTTAAGTGCAACTTCAAAGAGGAATGGTGCTGTCCATTGCTCAGTAGTTCCTCCAATTTCCCTTAAATAAGGTAACCCTCCCATTTTTCTTGTAAGGCTTACCTTATATTTCGTATGTAACAAAAGGCTTTCCTCAAAAAAATTAATTAAAAGATCCAATCCAGACTATTACCACTCCAAAGCTTATTATCCTTCTGCTGTCGTAAGTGGCTTAGCATTTCCCTCTTTTCWCTCCATTGATTAAAGTGTTCTCTATGGAATTCTAAAAAATTATAATTAAACAATGGATTTTTGCTATCAGTTGTTAGAAAACCCAGATTCAAATATTCATCAGGATTAGTTATTAATTGCTTGCATACAACACAAATTCTTGTCCTTTTAAATAAAGAATATTGCTTCAGAAACAAATCGATGTCCTTCAATTGTAGGCTATTCATTAAGCATGTAAGATGATACACTTGGTCATTAAAACTATATAGTGGGTCCAACTTATTTTGAATTTCATTAGGGAATGTAACTATTTGATCCGCAACGTTCAACACTTCCCAACAAAGATCACATTTTGTGCTCCCTAAAAAAACTAATGCCATATACTATTTATTTACCCCCAAATTTATATAACTGACCTCTTTCTAATAAGTAAGAACTTGAATGACCTAGTTGACCTAAAGCATTGATATCCCCAGGAGAAGGCCCCGTCGCATTTAAACCATAAGGATGTGAGTGGCCCAAAAGTCTCTGAATTTGACCTGGCTAAAAGAAATTCCTGTTGGCCCTTCGGATCTATCTGGTTCCACCTATCTGCGGATCAAGATTCCTATAAAACGCATCATACTGATTCATATCTAAATCAATCGTATGCTCTATCCCATTATACTCTTTCGTGTTCTTAAAGTAATTCGCCCCTTCAATGTGTTGAAACTAATCCCCGCCATCGTCAACCCAAACGGATAATAATGCGTCTCCTCAATAAGGGTGATGTGATCATTCCCTATCTAGCAACGATGCTATTCCAACCACTTGATAAATCTGAGTAAAGCGATTTGCATATGCAGTAAATGAATATGTCTTACCCGCATAATCGAACTCAATTTCGGCGTTGTCTCTAGATTGGCTCTTTTTGTCGTCAGTATAAACGATCTTGGCTCTAACTAAATAAACTTTTTCATTAAAAATGACGTCCTTCTTTGTCTTAGCATCATAATAATGCATTTCTACCTGAACACTATCTCCTTGACCATATTTAACTCCTTCATAGCCAGGGTATTGGTATATTCGACAGCCTGTCTTTCCGTTTATTTGACTGATGAAGTCCTTGTTTATGTCCATAGGAATAAATAACATTTGATTCCTTTGTTCAAATATGTATCCATATTTTTGTCGTAGAACACTAGACCTGTCCACAAAAAAAACTTTGTTGCAGGATGAATTAGCAATTAAACAGGTAAATAACAATAATGTATTTATAACTCTTCCAAAATTCATGGTAATAGCTATTGTGTTTGTGAATTTCTGTCAACGGTTACATTGATAATCGATCCAGATTGTAATTTATTATTAAGAATATAATTTCCCCAATTATTAAAATGGCTTGGGTTCATCTGAAGCTTATTATCAGGAAAGTGTCAAACTTAAACAGATGTAAATAAGCCGTAGGCAATACCTACGGCTTATTTACATCTGTTTAAATCAAAAGATAAATACGACACTATATTTGTATCATCTCAACCCTTTCGGCAAGTATCTTTATCTCACTGCCAGTAGACGAGGTTCTAATAATATAGCAATTCAATTTAACTCCATCATAAAAGCCTTTCCATATTTTATAAAAATTCAATAAATCTTCATCATCAGGAGGCGCGATATAAGCTGTATCTATTGACTCTCTGGCAATAATCCCAAAATTCATGGTTGCTTTAAATAAATAAACTTCCTTAAAGACAATCTTTGATTCTGGTTCATCATACCATTCAATATTCATCTCAACAATATCGCTAATGCCTGGATTACTTCGATCAATGGATATACATTTAAGCACAGAATCGTGCCAATAACAATCATCAAAATTCATAAAATACTTTATTAGTGAATGTTGCCAGTACCACCTAACCACCACGGCCATCTGTTTGGCTCCGTAATATGCTCTTTCCCCTCATCCTAATGAAAATGACTCTCATTGGGTCCTTTTTTTATTGGATGGAGTACCTGGATCAACTTCTGTTTTTACCCTTCCTCTCTGCAAAGCTAAGTTAGCAGTTCCATTACCAGTTAGCACTGTTCCAATTGCAGAAATCCCCATACCTCCCAGCGCCACTGGTACACTCACCTCTGCTGCCAGCCCTCCACTAGCCCCTGTCACGGTTAATGCTGTTCCTGTAATGGCCCCCCAAGTATTTGACCACCTTTACCGCCTATCGCAGCTCCAACATCAACAACATCTAATCCACCATTCCAACCTGTTGCAATTGAGGGATCTGAGATATTAACAGCTACTGCACTTCTAAAACTTGCTCCACTAAGATTATCAATAGTGCCTATAACTAGGCCCCCAACACCTCCTGCGATAGCTTTGCCCACCATCTTAACGAGGTTCCAATTAGGCGACCAGTCTGGCCACATGCCATCAGGATCTATAAATCTAATCGGATTATCAAACGCATAAACATAAGGACTCCACCGACGTCCTTTTTTACTTAGTGGATCTATTACCCACCAACGCCCCTTTTGGGGATCCTGCATCCTCGCCCCATAGTCATATAGCTCCAACCCACTTCCATCTCCAAACTCCTTACTCTACAATTCTTTCCCATTATACTTCAACCGATTCTTCGGATAATTCGTCCCCTTCAACGCGTTGAAACTAATCCCCGCTATCGTCAATCCAAACGGATAATATTGTTTCTCTTCCAATAACGAACAAGAAAAATATATTACATTGCAAACCCTGTAATTTTTCCGGTAGAATCTAAAGCATTAATACGATATATATCTCCATCAAACGAACTATATGTTGTAAGCATATAATTTTTCTTCTTGTAATCAAATTTAGTTATAACTTTCTGCTGAGATAGGTTATTATACGGCAAAGAATAAGTAAGTCTTACGCGAACGATATATATTTTCTCTTCCACCACAACTTCCTGATTGATACTACCGTCATGGTAATGCATATTTACAGTTAAGCTATCGCCTACAACATATTTAGCTCCATTATAATCACAGTACTGCCCTATCTTATAAGCACTACTACCAATAACCTGACTAATAAAATCGTTACCAGCATTCATTGGGATAAATAACATCTGATTGCTCTGCTCAAATATATAACCATCTTTGAAATAAAGCACCCTCGATTTCTTAGCTAAGAAAATTCTATTGCAGGAAATTAAAGAAACCAGGCATAGCAATAATGTTACTATTAGTTTTTTTCTCATAATTACTGTAGGCTTTGCGTTTGAGGATTTCTGTCCACTGTTACGTTAATGATGGCCGTGCTAAAAAAAGCGCAGACAACAATAGCGCAAATAATTCTTTTCATTGTCAAAAATTTATCTTGTACTGAGCACAGCATTTTAAGGCCCCTGGTCGATAAAACCGACATAAACAGGGAAAACATAAATTATAGATTGAGGTTGCACGAACCGGATCCCGGCCGTAAAAACGAAAGGTTCGACTTCTAAAAACCTTCCATAAAAACAAAATATTGTTTAACAATTATCTGGCAGAACAAGCACATATGAAGACTAACACATGATCACGACAAGAAAACTTGGTATAGATTCTATCAGGGATTATTGGTTTTAAAGATATGGATATTTTTTTCGCATTTCAATGCTATTGTTAAATTTAATTCATTAACGCTCAATTTTACGCTATCGACGCCATCTCTTTATGTAGATACCATAGCTATCGTTAACCGCTTATTTGACATTTGAGATAAGTCTAAACAAATGGACTACGCGCGTAACATGCTGCATTTATCATTTCCTCAAACAAAACCTCAATAAGTCATTGCGTTGCGCTGTCCAAAAAAATCTATTGAGACACTTGCAGTCACCGATTCTATCCAGATACCCATTCCTGCTATCCGCGAATATTCATGTATTTCAATTCCTGATAAAATATATTATTTTTACAACCAACTATCACACGACAAACTCCGATTAAAATCAGCATTATTATCATTATGGAAAACAACGTTAAAAAAGTATGGTTCATCACGGGCGCATCTGGCGGCTTTGGAAAATCATTTGCAGAATACGCCATTCAACAGGGCTACCAGGTAGTAGTTACCGCAAGGCGTCTGGATAAACTGGAAAGCATCAAAATGCTGGCCCCTGATCAGGTAGAAGCAATCAAGATGGATGTTAACAACAACGACGAAATAGCGGCCGCCGTAAAAGCGGTCATCGCTCGTTTTGGTCGTGTGGATGTACTCATCAACAACGCCGGCTATAGCATTGTAGGCGCCGTAGAAGAAACACCGGAAGCAGAGTTGCGTGCACTGATGGACACCAACTTTTTTGGTGCGGTAAGTGTAACCAACGCCCTGCTGCCCTTATTCAGACAGCAACAATCAGGTGCCATCGTTAACATCAGCAGTATGGGCGGACAACTATCCTTTCCCGGATTTGCGGCTTATTCTGCCTCTAAATTTGCGCTGGAAGGCCTCTCTGAAGCGTTGGCAGGTGAGATGGCTCCCCTGGGAATTAAAGTAATGATTGTAGAGCCGGGTCAATTCAAAACAGAACTGGCGGGTGCAGCCATGAAACACATGCCGGAAATAGCGGCTTACGAAAGTACCGTTGGCCCCACAAGAAATTTCGCCAAAACGATGCATGGCACACAGGAAGGAGACCCAGCAAAAGCAGCTGCGGCTATCGACAAAGCCCTGTCTGCGCCCAACACACCACTGAGATTACAATTAGGTGAAGATGCGGTTGTTGCCATTAAACAACACAGCGAAAACCTTTTAAAAGATCTGGCCGAGTGGGAGCAGCTGGCGGCGGATACGAAATTAAATCCTTAAATAGCAGATGACGGGAACATCTCTATGACAGTACAAAAAAGAGAAAAAGCGACATATCGCTTTTTCTCTTTTTTTTAACAGATATCAGAATTTATCCCAGAAAAGCCTGGTTGTTAATTTATCTCCACCAATACTGGCAGATGCTGCGGCATAGTTACCCGCATTCAAATTTTTCTCTGCAATCGGGTAGATATAACGCCTGGGAATATCATTGTAGGTAAGGTCTACAGGAACATTGAAAACAGGATAATCATATCTCCGCCACGCCAGCCAGCCTTCTACTCCGCGGTTATAAAATGCCAGGTATTGCTGTGTTCCTATCTTCTTTTTATAATCACCGGGCGCCTTATCATAGGCAACATTCGCCTGGTTGATATAGGAGTTATATTCTGCGTCCGTACATCCCCAATAAGCAAGAGAGGCCTTCACCCCATTATTATAATGCGTGATAGCTGTGCCAGGCACATTAAATCCTCTTTCTTTTGCTTCCGCCAGTAAAAACTCCGTTTCACTGTTATCAAATAAAAGTGCTTCAAAATCAGCGGCGGTAGTAGCCGGGTTAAAATGTGAGTAGGCGCCATACGTATTAGCGGAACCATATACGCCACCAAGGTAGCCGGCGTCTTTCAGGGTAAAAAATGCTTTTCTTCTCGGATCCTGCAAATTATTCATAATGTCAACGATCGTATTGGCAGGTACCCAATCAGTGCGTCCGCCCTGAACAACATCCGCCCATACAGGATTATTGTTCGGAGGGGCCACCATGTATTTTAACCGGGCGTTATCTGCGGCAGCTAATATTAATCCGCCTTTGTCTGCAGCAGCAGATTCTATTATTGTTTTGGCTTTTGTCTGGTCAACATCTGCCAACTGCAATCCAAGCCTTAATTTAAGACTGTTGCCAAATTTAATCCAGGCAGATACCGATCCGTTATAAATAATATCATTATTATTATCAAAGCCTGCTCCTTTGGCATCCAGCCCGCTGATGTCTGCATCCAGTCTTTTCAGTAAATCAGCAAAAATAACCTCCTGCTTGTCGTAAGAAGGTAACATGTTGCTGTTCTTCAATGCCTGTGTATACGGGATGTCACCAAAAGTGCTCACCAATATAGAATAAGTATACACCTGTAACATATCGATGATCAGCAGCTGATTGCTGACTTGTACCTTATCCGGATTTATTTCTCCCGGAATCAGCATTTTAGCTTCTTCAAGATCTTTCAACACATCGCGGTACATAGGATCCCAGAATGTATCCGGCACCTTTCTTTCCTGTAGCTTGTACTGGCTCTCCGTTGGATAGGTGGTTTGTGCCCAGTATTGCGCCATCAAACGAAATACATTGTTGAATACACTACTGTTGGTCATCGCATCTACAAGACTCTTTTGTGCAGCGGTAACCAGGGCGGCACCCGGTGCTATAGCTGCGCCTTTGGTGGGTGTGTTGAGATCTGTTTTGGTACAGGACAACAGCACTATTGTACATAACCCAAAAAATATGGTTGCTTTCTTCATGTTGTTAATTTTTTAGAATCTAAACTTCAGGTTAAAACCAAATGTCCGGGAAGTAGGATAGCTGCCGCCCATAAAGCCTTGCAGGTTGCCTGCTCCTAAATTATCTTCAGGATCGGCATAAGGAAGATTTTTGTGAATAATCCACAGATTGCGGGCGATGAGTGCCACATCAACTCCTTTAAACAGGTGTGTTTTTGATACCAATGTTTCCGGTAAAGAATAATTAATGGCTACTTCTCTCAGTTTAATATAGCTGGCATCATATATAAATTCTGAATGCGGACTTGAATTATTACCCAATCCTCGCTGCCCTGTGTAAGGCACTCTTTTCGTATTAGGTTTACTTTTACCATCGGCATCTACTGTAACACCCTGGTAAATAACACCACCATCAGGTCCTGTATCACGTACAGATTTACCCAGTTCATTCAGCCCCGTTGTATTGGGATATAAGCCGGCACCGGTACCATAAAACATATCCAGCGAGAATAACTGGCCGCCCTGGCGCATATCCACGAGGAAGCTCAGACTGATATCTTTATATTTAAAGCTATTGGTAATACCACCAATCCAGTCAGGATTAGGATTACCAATAACGCCATTACCACCTGTTTTATAATAGCCGTTATCTCCCACTACACGTTGTCCGCTTGCAGGATCAATAACAAAGTCAGTTCCCCTGATAACACCATATGGCTCGTTTAAAGAGGCGTTGAGGGAAATACCGCTCTGGTAGGTACCACCACCCAGCAATACATTGTCTATCCCGGCTGGCAACGAAAGCACTTTATTCCGGTTACGTGCCCAGTTGAGGTTTACCGTCCAGGAAAAATCGCGGGTTTTGATGGGAGTCGCGTTTACACTAACCTCTATGCCTTTATTTTCCACGTTACCGGCATTCACTACTTTACTGGTATAACCTGCAGCAGTTGATACCGGAGTGGCGAGGATCTGATTTACAGTATTGGTTTTATAATAGGTGATATCGAAGCCGAGGCGATTGCGGAAAAATGACAGTTCAAGCCCGCCTTCTGCACTCTTTGTCCGTTCTGGTTGCAGATCAGGATTATTAAGCCTGCCGGCAACAGAGAACAGCAGCGCATTGCCAAAAGGAGTAGGCTTATCGTAGGTGGTAAGCACATTTAAAGGCGGGGCATCGCTGCCTACCTCCGCATAATTTAATCTTATTTTACCCAGACTCAGCCAGGGTATATTTTTAAGTAGTTGTGAAAATACAAAGCCACCAGATACAGAAGGATAGTAATAAGTATTATTATTCGCCGGTAAGGTGGAAGACCGGTCCCTGCGTACAGTCGCATCCAGAAACAACATTTCTTTAAATCCCAGGTTAACACCAGCAAAAATACCATCTACCTGTGTTTCACTTAAAAGCTCTGTGGGAGCCTGTATCGGGTTTTTGGAATTGTCGAGCGTATACAAATCCGGTGCAGACAGTCCTCCGTTAGTCACCGCATAAATAGAGCTTATCTTGGTTCTGCGGATATTACTACCCAACAATCCTTTAACATTGAGATCCTTGGTAATATTCTTATTTGCGCTTAACAGGAGGTCGTAGTTATACTCACTAAACATGCGGTTGAAGCGGCTATAGGAAGAAACACCCTTGCTGCCAACAGCCACTCTTTCGTCCTGCATTTCACTGTAGGAGTCCAGTGAAATACGTCCCAAAACATCGAGCCAGCTGGTAACTTTATAATTCAAAGCGGCATTACCAAAATAGCGGTAACGTTCATCCGTTTCAAAATTTTTATAACGTGTCCAATAGGGATTGTTCTCATATAAGGGACTGGGATCGGTGATGCTTTTCCTGTTCCAGGTAGTATTTTTACCTGTATTGAAATAAGCTGCTTTCAGATCCATCATATCCACATTCAGCGCATAAAACTGCCGGAAGCTGCGCATAATGTTATTGGGATCATAGCCGGTACCATATCTTCCCTTCCCATTGGTAAAAGTGTAATTGATACTGCCGGAAGCGGTCAGCCGGTCAGAAATTTTATATGATGCACCAAAGTTCACCATATCCTTACCCAGCTTGCTGTTGGGCAGTATGCCCTTTTCAGATGTTTTGGTATATCCCAGTTTGAAATAACCATTATCTCCTCCACCATCTATTAAGATGCTGTTGTTAGTAGTAAGAGGGTTTTCATAAAAACTATTAGGGTCATGTTCCGGGGCAACAAAGGGTTGCGGTTTGCCATAGGTAGGAGAACCCTTGTAAAAAGACCGCCAGTCATATACCATTAAAGATGCATTATAGGGGGCACCATAAGAAGCATCTTCTGTCATCGGTGATATCAGGTCTTTTATACCATCCCCATTTACATCTTCATAAAAAAAATATCCATCAGGAGAACCGTAAACAACACTCTGAGGATCATAATACCCTTCCCCGAATTGTTTCTGATAAACGGGTAAGGTACTTTTGTCAACAGCACCAAAGGTGACGCCTGTATTTATAGTAATCCCCAAACCTTTCCGTCCTTTTTTGGTGGTGATCATAATAACGCCATTGGCTGCACGTGAACCATACAGCGCTGTTGCAGCAGCGCCTTTAAGCACGTTTACCGACTCCACATCGTCCTGGTTAATATCGGCGGCGGCGTTGCCATAATCGTATCCACCACGGCCCAGTACCTGCGAACCTGAATTCTTGTTTGAATTATCTACCGGCACCCCATCAATTACAAACAGCGCCTGGTTGTTGAAGGAAATGGATTTGCTACCTCTCAGCACAATGTTGGAAGAGCCTCCCATGGTGTTATTCTGACTCACCTGGAGTCCTGCAACTTTTCCGGAGAGAGAGTTGACAATATTGCTGGTTCTTGCCCGGTTCAGTTCTTCACCGCTCACTACCTGAGCAGAATAAGCCAGTTCATTTTTCTTCCTTTTCACATTCATCGCAGTCACTACGAGCTCTCCCAGATTTTTGGAGTCGGCAAGTAGCGTAATAGCTATGTTGAGCATACTGCCTACCACAATTTCACGTGGCTGGTAGCCAATACTATGCACTTGCAATACGGCATCGTTACCCGGCACAATGATGGAAAACCTGCCATCGTTGTCTGCCAGTACACCAGCAGTATTATTTTTTATCCTGATAGTGGCGAAGGAAACCGGAGCCCCGTCTTCTCCTGTAACTTTTCCCGAGACCTGGTGCTGCTGTGCATACACCAGGGTGGTACTCATTAGAAGTATTGCAATACAATACATAACCTTTTTCATACGTGTCGTATTTTTGTTTTGGTTTTTAAAAAGGTCTCCTCACTGTTGAGGCGATCGCTTATACATTTTAAGTCCGTGGTATTTCTAATATCAAACTATCTGAACGGGAACGTGTTTCCGTCCCTGGATAGCGCCAATAACATCTCATCCGGATAACAATCCTGACAGATGAGTTACCGGTAAAAATGGGGTGCTGTATGTACTTTTTGAATTCGTAGCACATGCCCGCAGGGATATCCGTTTTTCGTATCCTATTCGCGCGCACACGTTACCGCTGCCTGAGTGTTGGCAGGTACTGTAATGGTTGTTTAAATGGCGCAGAGCCACGTTTCACAAATACGTTTGCTGTCGAATCGTTAAATGGATCATCTCCATCCGGATTTTCCGAGGGCTGGCCTATAACGGTACAATGTTATTTTGTTATAGAACACAATAACCCTGTTATCTTTCCGGATAAACCTATCATAAAATGATTTTAAAAAATGTCATAGAATACCCGTTGACTGTAAGGTAGCAGTCATCAGAAATGGAAATCGCATAAACAGGTAAGTCTATTTTTCTTGTTGCCTGCAGGATAGAGAAAAAGGTGGCTTACTTTGGCTGAAATGGTTTGATATAGCACGGATGACTTCATAACGAAGGTTACATTTCTTCTCATCTGCACAATAGCTACGTGCTAATTTGTTGTATACCAAATATACCGTGAATACTTCAACTGTTATACGTCAAAATTGATTACTAGTTTGCAGATATTAACTTTAAGAAGATAACATCCACTCATGCAGATATCTTTTATTACAAACCATTTTCATGCTACTTTATAACAGACGCTATCTCCCTATCGCATCAACGCCCTCGGGTTCAGAGATATTATAAGAACATATACCGCATATTTTTGTATATAAGATAAGTTTTCTTCCCACTTATGTGTATTATGCAGGTTATTGAGGATCGGGCTGATCAGAGCATGTAAAAGATAAATAACGAATCGGTACGCTTTTTAAAAGACAGATATGAAATTCCTGCGCACGTTTTTGCTGTTGCTGGTAACACAGCACACATTTGCTCAAAACATCTTTACCGTTGATGATTTATCAAAAGACTTCTATGGTAAAATTTCGATTGATGACGCATCGGCGGTGTTCAGCCCCGGATGGGTGGCCATTTACGAGCGCCGTAGCCATAAAGAAATCATTAAGATAACATCCGACGAACTGGCATTGTTGCTTCCTGAAGGAAAAGTGATTTCCCCCAACATGTCTTTACCTTATGGTGAACAACGCCTCATTATACATGAGGATTTTAATTTCGATGGCAAAAAGGACCTCGCCATCGAAGATGGACAAAACAGTTGTTATCACGGACCATCGTTCCAGGTCTATTTGGCCACAGACAAAGGCTTTGTGTTTAATAGTGATTTTACCCGGCTCGCACAGGACTATTGTGGTTTGTTTGGAGTAGACAATAAAACCAAAACAATCTCCGTCTCTACCAAAGACGGTTGCTGCTGGCATGAGTTTTCGCAGTTTAAGGTGATTAACAATAAACCCCGGGCCATTAAAATCATTACCGAAAATGCCATCGGTGCTTCTCCTCTGATAGCAATTACAGAGCAAACCTGGAATGGCAAGACCATGATTACAAAAAAAATGGTTCAATTATATACAGAAGGAATTGACACTATTTTCTCCTTTATTGTTCCTGAAAATGGAAAGCGGGTATTGTTGTTTTCAAGTGAGCAGCAGCTGTACTATGCCCTGCTGCGCAAAGACGGCACGGTTGAATTTAGCTTCCCGGATCTTACAGCCGATCCGGTTGGCAGCTTTACCTTTTATCCACAGGAAAGAAGGCGTATCGTATTCCGTAATAAAAATGCCACCTATACGGTATATGAAACTGCTGGCAACATTGGCATCGACATTACCACCGGTGGCAAAACCTATCATTGGGCGGGAGAGATGGAAACGCGAAAAGGAAGTTTATATAAATACACTACTATGGGCTTTAGTAATGTAATCATGCCATAAGAAAATTAAAGTATTCTTCAAATTTGAGTCGTTAAATCAATGCCGATGTACAGATGGATAGCTATAGGTTACTTTTTTTCATCTGTATAGTTTGGGGGCGTATAGGTTACCCTGGCGAAGTTTTTTGTAAGAAGTTCTGTTTTCACAATTTCACCACCTTTAAATTTTAATTTCTTATCTCTCCAAATTTCGTTCTTCCGGTAAAACTGTCCCTCAATCTTTAAAAACTGGTGGTCTTTCTCTGTAACATGATAAGCATAATCCAGTTCAGTATCCATGCGAAGCTCACCCTCCAGGCATTTGTCGGTAAACCAAAGGTTGATCTGAAAAGTGTGTTCGGTATTGTTCGTAAACTGATAGTCACGGTAATTATAAAATACGGTCGCTCCGCTTCCGAAGGGCAGCACCCTCCCATCGTCTGGAAATGGATCAAATGAATGATGATACCTTTCGGTAACCGTTAATGGACTATGAATCACCAGCCAGTGAATTAAATTTGAAATCTGGCAAATACCGCCGCCAATTCCAGCCCTTGCTTCTCCAAATGATAGCTCCATTCCCGGTAAGTAGCCTTTTCTTTTGGTGGGCCGGCCAACAAGTTTACAAAATGAAAACGTTTGGCCTGGCCTGATGATGATGCCATCAATTTTCCTGGTAGCAATATTTAAGTTAGTGACCTTATTTATTTGTAATTGCCGGTCACTATCGCCAAGCTTTTTCAATAAAACAGATTGATGTTTTTTCACTCTATATGGTAATTTCTCCCTGCTATACTCTCCCACATACGCTTTATTGTCAAAATACCAGTCTGCATAACGCCTTACCCTTCTGGCCCACACCGCTAAAAAATATAAGATGGGATGTCTTTGGCTAAGGAGTTTTCTTTCTTTCATAAGGGTGCTGAATTGCTTTAAAAGTTCATCTTCAATAATCGCTCATATTGCCGGGCTTCAAACAGGGTCTCCATTTTTACAACCATGGTACTGTCACCCGGCCTGCAATATACGACTGTGTTGCAAAACTATCTTTCCTGAAAATGAGCCCCCCGTCAACAAAGAAGGTAATATACGGGCTGAATGCCCCATCTTCGTCCAAATCGATGATAAAAGCAGTACTATTGTACTATAAAATCCAGGAGTTAATTGTATGATCAGAAGGAAAAGAGAGCACTGGTTCAGAATGCTTTTTATATGGAACGGCTCCGTATTACCGCGATTACTACCTCGTTTAATACTATTATTTATATTATCATTCATGATAGTATATCTCCATGGAACTATTTTCTCCTTTAAGGTCCCGCTGAATCCCGCGCCATTCACCCTGTTTGGATTCGTGCTGGCACTATTTCTTGGCTTTCGTAACAATGCCAGCTACGAGCGTTTTTGGGAAGGACGTAAGCTTTGGGGAGCGTTACTAAATATCACACGATCTTTAACCCGGCAAGCTTTAACCCTGGTAAATTCCACCTCTGAGGAGGGCTCCACTGTAGAATTTGTACAACTGCTCAGTGCATTCAATTATGCGCTGAAACATCATCTGAGAGGAACAGATGCCCGGCCGGATTTAGAAAAGCGGCTTAATGAAAAACAATTTAAATTAGTAGCCGATACACAGTTCAAATACATTATCATCACGAAACTGCTGGCAGAATGGGTGCAAAAAGCAAGGATGGAAAATAGAATTGATTCTATCCAGCAAGCCCGTTTTGATGAAAATATCGATAAACTGGAAGAGGTAGCGGGCGGCTGTGAAAGAATTATGTCCACCCCCATTCCGTATAGCTATAGCGTACTACTGCACCGCACTATTTATATTTACTGCTTCTTGTTACCATTTGGATTTGTAGACAGCCTGGGATGGTTCACACCATTTATTGTGTCGTTCATTGCGTACACATTTGTTGCGTTTGAAGCCATTGCTGATGAAATTGAAGAACCCTTTGGTATGGAAACCAATGATCTCGCGCTTGATAATATGTGCGAGATGATTGACCGCACCATATTTGAATTAATCAATATCACCATAGCAGCATCTAAGGAATCTGACCAGCAACAAATCATCCACTAAAGGATTTTATATGGATGTAATGGAATAGCCTGCCAATCGGTGTTCTGTATTCTTAAGACCCGGGGTGAACCCCTTAATCTTTTATTAACCTTATTTAATGGAAGATCTGAGGATCCGGACTTATCTTGCCCACCGGTATTAAAACCGTATACTATTACATTCAGGTAATTCATTTTCATCAACAGCGCAGTTATGAGACCTTTTACTTCAGTCCTTTCCGTGTTTCTTTTTACAGGCCTCGCCCAGCAAGCCTATTCACAGAAGGAGCACCCAAAACTCAATTCCTTACAGGTTATCGGGTCACACAACAGTTATAAAAACGCTATCGAACCGGCTTTGTACAACTTTATAAAGGCCAGGGACTCCGCCAACCAATTGAGTGCACTTCAATATGAACATATCCCCATTACGGAACAGTTAAATCTGGGCCTTAGAAACCTCGAAGTAGATGTATATGCCGACAGTAAAGGCGGCAAATACGCACATCCTAAAGGATTAGAACTGGTTACACCGGATCAGCCTTATGACACCGCTGGCCTGATGAAAGAGCCCGGGTTTAAAGTGATTCACATACCCGATATCGACTTCAGAACCTCCACACCAACTTTTAAGCAATACTTACAGGAGTTGAGGGCCTGGTCTGATGCAAACCCCGGTCACATCCCGGTTTTCATTACGCTTGAACCAAAAGATGGAGGAGCCAATCGTTTCGGTACAATACCGGAAGCCTTTACCCCCGAATTATTTGATGAACTGGATGCCGTTATCAGATCCGTTCTGGGCGACAGCAAACTCATTACCCCGGACCTCGTACGCGGCAAATATAAAACGCTGGAAGCAGCAGTATTAAGCGGGAACTGGCCATCTCTCAAAGATGCCAGGGGCCATTTTTTCTTCATGTTAGATGATAGCGGTCAAAAAAGGGATCTGTACATAAAGGACCATCCCTCTTTAAAAGGAAGGGTAATATTTGCAAATGCAAAGCCAGGGACACCCGAAGCAGCAGCTATGTTCAGAAACGATCCTGAAGACACCGAAATACCCTCCCTGGTTAGCAAAGGCTACATCATTCGTACACGCGCCGATGCAGATACCAAAGAAGCCCGTGCTAATGATTATACCCGTTTTAATAACGCGCTGAAATCCGGCGCACAAATCATTACAACTGATTATTATAAACCAAGCAGGTTCTTTAACTCCCCTTATCAGATAAAATTTGAGGATGGATCGTACTCAAGGATAAAGTGAGCCAAAGGTAGTAGAAATAATCGCTGCTGAAAAGCCCGGCGGTGGCTTTAGGGTTGGGGATGGTGGTCTGTAGCGTTGAAAAGGTTCAATTTACGGGAAGCTACACCACATTAGTCAAGCCGGGCAAATATTCAGGGCTGGTCACGTGTGACTTTCTTAGTGCGAAGCATTGTCCGGATAACCAATACTGCTTCTTCTGCACCTGAAGGCTTCAGCTTACCACGTACCGTGTCTGCAATACTATGTGGGTTAATCACCACCTCTATACTTTCTCCACTGGACACTGATAACCTGAATTTCTGCGCCTGGACATACCGTTTGCCCTCGGGCAGTGTATAAGAACCAGACGTTTCTTCCGTGGTAACAGATACTATGTCCTGGTAATGATATTCATATGTTTTTTCGTTCAGGGCTACCTTTCTGATGAAGTTATAATCACAGATATAGGAAGCCAGCAAATGATCCGCCAGCAAAAAGATGGTCACACGGTATACAGCAAATCGAAGTACTTTGTCTTTTCCTTTACGGTACAATATTTCATCAGATGGAATTCCTCTGGTTACCCAGTAAATCGGTGCATATATCTTCAGCGGGTCTTTCTTAACGATTTGTGCTTCTTCAAGTCCCAGTTTTGCATAGGAAGCAGTTACCAGGTTCAAGATATCCTCCTCCAGCCAGCTATCTACCGTTTCATCTGACGGCGCAGTACGATATCTGTATATAATAAATGCTATCCAGGCCGCGCCTGCAAGCATCGCTATCCATCCTAATTCTATGAAACTTTTTGTTTGGGGAGAACTGTACCGTACCAGCAGCAGTCCTAGTACTAACATGATAATTGGAACTTTCAATTTAATCTTGGCGAAGTATTTCCTCAGCTCTCCGCTTCTGTAATTTCTATCCATATTTGGTTATTTAATTGAGGGTAGTGGAATAAACGCTTTATAGTCTATCCAGCAGGATAGCTGTAATAACAGAGTTCGCGGCGTTGGTGTGGGCTATTAATTCCCTGCATTTGGGGATATCAACGGGGTACGTGGCAGCCCTGTCTATCAGGGCCTGAATGTCTCTTGTATCCGATGTAAAACCGTTACCAATATAAAAATCATGTTTCGCCAAAGCCCTTAAATAATAGTAGTGTGCCTGTGTCGGGTCGAGTGAAATGGCTACAGCAAGATCCGGGTCAATTTTATCTGCAATCGACTTGGTAGCAAATTTTGGGCGCTTCCCATCCAGGTTCGCAAGGGCGCGATAATAAAAAGCATCCGCAATGGTGTCATCGGCCTGCAATACCTCATCAAGTATTTTTAATGCATCTCTGTATCGTTGCTGTTGTACACCTTTTATTGCCCGTTCAAGCAGTAATATTACGTCGGGAATGGCGTACACATTAAAAATCATATTCCCAACGTTTACCTGGCTTTTCACTTTTTGTTTCTGCTGGTTAAAAGTTGTCATAAGAACAGCCCCCCTACTGCCTGTATCAGATGTGTAAGGCCTTGCACCAACCCTCCTGCTGCGGTGATGCCGGTAAGTATATCCTTTGCGGCGATAAGGTAACCTGTTAAGGTGGCTTTATGCGCATCAGGCAGACTCGCCTCACTAACGGCGTTATCCAGGGCCTTTTGAGCTTTGGCGCCTACTGCGGCGTCTATCTTGTCTTCAGCAATAAACTCATTCAAAGAAACAGATAGTTGTTGCAGATGTTTCAAGAGGTCACCGGTGCTTTGAATTTGTCCAAAATGGATATCTCCACCTGCGTTATACTGGTTACGAACGTTCTGTCCCTGCTGGTTAAAGGTTGTCATGTAAATATACTTTTATCAATTTCAGGAATTGTGCTACAAACGCAATGATTAACAACAATAAAGCTATCTGGTAAGTATAAAGCCTGCTTCTTAAAGATAACAAATTTAACTTAAATAACGATTGGCCAATTGACGACGGAACAGTACTATTTCGCGAAATATCCCTTGTCCCAAATCCCACTTTCAGGTCAAAAAACAGCCCTATTTTAATCACACAAAAATGTCGTGTATATTTTTGTGTACGAGGCATCTTTGGGTTACTTCCGGTTGAGGAATCACATAATAAAAAGAATACGGCCATGACAAAAAAGCTTTCTCTGGGCGAATTTTACTGAACCTGTAAAGTGTTCAGGGCATCCTTAATAACAACATTCTAAACTAAATATTCCGAAATCAATCTGTCATTTTCAGAAAGAAATAGTATTAGCTCAGATTCGTTCCGTTCTCAAATGGAATTAAAATTCGATCATACATCTAAATAAAATAAGCATACTGGCACAAATACATACCGGCTAAAACCTAAAAAAAATTTGCGTAGTTAAATAACTACACTTATATTCGTAGTCAAGTAGCTACATAAAAAACATAAGACGAGATGCTTTCCAGGCCATCGCAACTCCCATCAGAAGGGCTATCCTGCTATTGGCTGCCTCTCAATCAATGACGGTCGGGTGCTATAGTGGCAAACTTTGACACAGCAAGCCCCATCGTTTCTAAACATCTGCAAATACTTACCGAATGTGAATTGTTTAAACAAGTGCAAAACGGCAGAGAAATTTATGATCACCTTAATGCAAAAAAATGAAAGACACACCTGACTTTATCGAGCTATTCCGCAAAATGTGGGACGATATCTTTAACAAATTAGAAAGCGTAATGAAAAATTATAAATCAAAAAAATAAAAAAGATGGAACAAAAAACAAAAATCCATGCCGAAGAAGGCAAGCAGGATTTAATTATTACAAGGGAATTTGATCTGCCATTGGAGTTGCTTTTCAAAGCACATGCCGAACCTGAAATTATTGAACACTGGATGTCGCACAAAAACGGCGCCACCAAAGTGATAAAACAGGAAAATAAAAAATTCGGTATCTGGCAGCTTGAAACAATTGACCTTAAAGGAAACAAAATCTATGGCGCCAGTGGTGTAACTCTTGATTTTATCCCAAACGAAAAAATTACACGGACGTTTGAAATGGAAAATGCCCCTTTTCCTGTTCAATTGGAATTTATCGAATTTGAAAAACTTACAGACAGCACCAGTAAACTTACGATGCAAATGGTATTTAAATCTGTTGACATCAGGGATCAACTACTTAAAATGCCGTTTGCCCAGGGAATAAATATGGCACACGACCGCATACAAGAGCTGCTTCAGGAAAAATAGCAGGCAGAAAAGGATAAACACTTTTCTACTTTGTATATTTAGATATAATAGCTTCTACTTACGTCATCTACTCCTAATTAAAAAATACTCCGTCATGAAAAAAAACATCATTTGCTGGTTTGAAATTTATGTAAAAGACATTTACAGAGCCAGAGACTTTTATACGAAAGTATTGAATGAAAAAATTAATAACGTGGTGGAAACACCTGGCGGGCCAGGCATTCCAAAATTTAAAATTGCCACCTTTGCTACAGGCAAAGACAGCAGCATTGTTAGCGGCTCATTGATAGAAATGGAAGGCACAAAAACCGGAGATGAAAAAGCAGTAAACACGATTGTATATTTTCCTACGGATGATTGTACTGCGAGTGAAAAAAAAGTAATAGAAGCCGGCGGTARAATTTTAAAATCCAAATTCCCGGTGGATGCACCCGGCTATTGCAGCGTATGTATTGACACCGAAGGCAATCCCATTGGCTTTTTCTCATTGGATAAGTAGCGGTTCGCTTTTCTCAGACCAGCAATGCTGTTATTATTAAATCACCGACGGCGGTATCTCTGAGCATGGGCGAAACGGATGGAAGACACAGGTGTGAAAGTAACGGTGGTGTAAATACATCAGGATGGCAATCTATGTTTTATTGTCAGACTAGTGCGCTGTGGACCAGAACACCCTTACACTCACCTCGTGGTTAGTACCAAACTGCACCTGTACTACTGCCACATAATTTCCTCCTGTCACTGTAAAATTAATTTGTTTCCATACCGGGCTGTTAACAGGATAGGAATAGGAAACACCAGTGGTAGTGGACGATTGTACTGCTCCGCCAAACTCCTGTATAACATACGAGTTGGGCGAATCCAGATCATATGTATTCAAACTGGGCGAAGTTCCGCCAGACGGACTCCAAATCACATTGGTTGTTTGATAATACGTGCCGGGGAGTTCGTTATTAAATACCGTTACTACCATAGGCCCGGGGGTCCTTGTATGAATATTGAACGATTGCGATCCCGCCGCAAATGAAAATAAAAAGCAAACTAAAAATCCAGCTAAGAATAGTACTCTTTTCATAAAATTGGGTTTAAAGTAACGTTCTTTTAAATGATTAAAGTGGTAACAAACATAGATTGCCATATGCTGATGTTTTTATACTAATCGTAAAATAAGCTTTGTTCCGGGCCACAGGAAATATGGATGAATTAACTCTCCGTTAATAAATAGCATTTACTCACACTGCTTCCTCCTATTTTACAATATTGGGATTTGAATGCCAGCCAGCCGTCAATTTCAAATTATTTCGGTAAATAACGATGATTCTGGGATGACAGCATCCTGCAACAATTATTGCGGAAATGAAATATAAAAGGTTGATCCTTGTCCAGGCTGGCTTTCAAACCAGATATGTCCTCCATGCGCTTCAACGATCTGCCGACAGATATAGAGCCCCAGGCCAAAAGAAGGCTCCCCCGATGTACCCTTTCGTTTAATAGTACTTTCAAATGGTTCAAATATTCTGGTCGTCATTTCGGGTGGAATACCGATACCATTGTCACGCACCGATATGGTAATACCGCCTGGTTTATTTTCAGATACTTTGGATGTTTCTGCTACCATGATCTCAATCGTTGCCCCTTCATGGCTGAATTTAATAGCATTTCCCACCAGGTTATCAACAACCCGGGAAAGCTTCCTTTTGTCTGCCAGCATAAAAGTAGCATTGGCTTTCGGAAGAATCAGTGTCTGTTTTTTTTCCGCAGCGCGATAAGCCAATAACTTTGCCGATTCCTCCAGCAACGCAATGACATCTATCTTTTCTTTCTCAAGCGGTTGGTTCCCGATATCGTAATCTGTTTCCAGTAACTCAGTAATTAATTGTAAACATCCCTTACTGGCCTGATCGATCAGCACCATCCATTCCTTCTCCCAGGTTGATGGCGGGCTATCCAGCATCATATCTGCAAAAGCGCTGACCGCCCCTATCGGATTGCGTAAGTCATGCGCTACCACCCTTATAAGCCGTGCGTAGTTCTTATTACTGGCCTCAAGTGCTGCTGTAATGGTGGTCAGTTGTTTATATTGTCCTTCTAATCTGGCATGAACACGCTCCTTTCTTCTTTTGTTTTGCCAAAGCAAGTAAATGATAATTCCTGCAAGTATACATGCAATGCCCACCAGCCACAATAAACGGGTGGCATAAATTTTCTCTTCCCTTATTATTTCAAGCTGCTGATTCTTCAGTGCATAGCTAATATAATCAATGCCCGATTGGTTGTCTATTTCCTGTTTTTCCCGGTATAGAACCACCAGTGCGGCACTATACTCATAAGCTTTTCGATCGTTCTTCCTGGTAATATAAAACTGATACAGCTTGTTATCTACATTTAACTCATAACTTCTGTATTTTTTTGCTTTTGTAATATCCAATGCCTGCTCGTAGAAGTTCACGGCTTTAGCAGAATCAGTACCCGCATATAAATCCGCAAGTTCTATCAGCACATCCAGACTCATAAAGTATAGTTTTTCACGCAGTCCTCCCGACAGTACACGCTGTAGCAGCTGGATACCATTTGCAGTATCCCTCTTCTCAAGATATCTGTTAGCCTGCAATTGCCCCACTGCCAGCAGCACGCGGATATCATGGTATTTTTGAGCTATCCTGGTTGCCTTATCGATGTATTGGTCTACTGAGTCAGCCGCAAACTGTTCCGGATATTGAAGAATGAAATTATAAATGACGAGCGACATGATGGAGTCATTTCTTAGTGTGGCGCCAAGGTCCATGGCTCTCCTAAAATGATTCAACGCCTTCTCACTATTGCCATTGGTATTATAAACCATCGCAATATTCATCAGTACTTGCACCAGATTGGAAGAATCACCGATGGCGTCGTATTGCTTATAGGCATCACCATAGTAGCGCAGGGCGAGCTCATTGCTCCCTTTTATGTCAAAATATATAGCCAGATTATTGGTGGCGTCCGCTACCCCCTTGGGATAATCGATTCTGTAAGCTATTTCCCGGGCCCTATTCCCGTAAATGAGTGTGGTATCTGCATCCTGCTCATAGGATAGCATACTTAATTTATTCAGTACATCCACATATTGGACACTGTCGGTAATAGCGGGGAGCGCTTTCCTGAGAGAATGTACAAATTCGTCCTGGCTGTGTACAGTACAGGATAGCATCAACAACAAAACAAGGCAGGCAAATATTTTCAATAGCAGATTGTTTCCAACAAATTAGTTTATATAATGAATAACTCAAAAAAACAATGTATAACCCGGGAGGGATGTTTAGTTTTGGGCCGGCTTGTCAAAACAAATCTTTCCATTTGTACCAAAGCAATGACGGTAATTGAATGAAAACGGGGAATATCTTTTTTTCAATATTCTCTAAAGGCCCATACATTCGCATTTGTCATTCTCAACTCCCCACTGCACTATCTTTAAATAATATACAATACGCCATACACTCCTTTTAGCAAATCTTCAATCTGCCCCGAAAACACGGTCCCAGAATTATGTTATATTTATAATAATCAAAATAATCTCTCATGGCAAAACAAATGTCTATCATTCCCTTTACGGGAAAACTCGGGAATCTCATTGGGTATAAGCGCAATGGCGAATACTTCCTGCGTAGCATGCCTGAAAGCGTGCAGCAAACGGCTGCTACCCGCCGCGCATCCAGGCGCTTTGGCATCGCCAGCAGGAAAGGCGCTTTTATCCGGCATGCTTTCTACCCCCACCTGGATATCCATTGTGATGGCGGCCACATCAATCGGCTGAACAAACTGCTCATTGCTGCCGGCGATCATCACGAGGCCATCACAGGCTTCCGCTTCAATCAGCATACCGGAGTAGATCGTTTCTTTCCGGTGGGTCCCCGGCTTCTCCCTAACGGGATATTAAATATTCCCGCACAAACCATCGATGGGTATAAAGGTATTACTGCCTTCGAAGTAAAAGTGATCGCAACGCGCATCGATTTTAGATCACGCCAGGTGGTAGGTAGCGAAACGGCTACACTAATGATAGAACCGGATACCACTTTCCAGGAAACAAATGTTTCACTGGAGGTACCCGGGCAGGGTTCACTGGTAGTAGTTTTCCAGGTAAGAGCGATGTACAAAGACGGCCCATCGCGCAGCAGACAATATATGGCCGCCGATATTATCGCGGTGACAGCACCACAGGTACCCAAATCCGCTCATAAACGTACTTACCCCAAGCGGATAATATTGCTTCCAAAATTTACCTGTCCACACGCATATCCAGCTGTCATTCAACTCGAATAAAGCGATCTTGCCCCCGGAGATATTTTGATGAATAATCCCTTTATACCTGCTTCTTTTCAATAGTACATCTCTTTCCGCAGCTACAGCCTGGCACTGGAGCAGCCCTGCTATGGCCACTCCTCACCTCCATTCATTTGCTGATGCAATTTCATCCCGGTTATACATCCTAACGTCATCCCCGCATCAAGTCCACCTTTACTGCACTGCTTCTATAGGTACTAAGCGGGTGCTAAGCATAGCCTGGACGGAATCTACATAATGAAGAGGTAATGCTGACTATAATGATGAGTGTTCCTAATGCACGATATCTTAAAAGTGTATTAAGCAACAACGAAGATAAAATCCCTTCTAAAATATCAAGATACAGATGAGAAAAAAAATGTACAGGTATAAAAAATGAAAGTATCTTCGATTGTAAAGCTGGCATCAGCATAGTAAATACTGCAAAAAAAAATGGCTATACAGGTAGATCTCTACGGAGAAAAATTTAAGACAAATCCATATTACAGGAAATCATGGTGTTGATCATTATATTGATATGCAATTGATGAGCAACTGCAAACACAACATCATCGCCAACAGCAGCTTTAGCTGGCGGGGTTTGGTTAAAGGAAAACCCTGAAAAAATTATTATCGGACGAAAAAATGGGTACATAATGATCTACCCAATTCAATAATACCATCTACATGGATAAATATGTGAATAAACCTTTAGTTACTGTTTTTATGGCCGCCTTTAACGGTGAAGCTTATATTGAAAAGGCAATAGAAAGTGTCCTCAATCAAAGCTTTACTGATTTTGAGCTATTAATTGTTAATGACGGCTCTACGGATCGTACACTTGACATCGTTCGTAAATTTACGGATCCCCGAATTCGTTTAGTTCACAATGACGGCAATAAAGGGCTTACTTTCACCCGTAACCGTGGGATTGAAGAGGCAAAAGGACAATACATCGCCATTCTGGATTGTGATGATTTAGCCATGCCTGATCGTCTTAAAGCGCAAACCAGTTTTTTAAATTCGAATCCTGAAATCGCAATATGTGGCGGACAAGCCATCACTATTGATGAATCTGGCAAACAGATTGGCAACTTAAATGTGATGGCCGGAGATAAGAATATGTCTCCCGAATTGGTATTTCACAATATCTTTATCAATTCATCCTTAATGATCAAAAGATCAGCCATGCTTGAGGCAGGTGGATACAGAGATTATTCCCCCGTGGAGGATTATGATCTTTCTTACAACATCTCTTTACATCATCCGGTAGCCAACCTTAACGAGGTCCTCGTCGCCTACCGCCTTCACGGAAATAACATTTCAAAGGTTCAGAATGAGAAAGCAATCAACGCAGAACTCCGTATCATCGAAAACATCCATACAAACCTGGGCATTCCTAAAGATGAAAATTTAATCCGGATTCATCATGATTACTTCTCTTATCGGTTTTTATCCAGAAGCTCTAAAGAATTCCTACAGGTTTTTGAGGCATTAAAACAGGGTAATGCTAAATCCAGGAATTATTCCATTCATATATTCAATGAAATACTCTACAAAAAATGGTTTTTACATTTAAGACATAAAAAAGAAAAAAGAATCCTTCCCCTATATTTTAAAAGTAGATTATTTGAATGGCAATTTGTTACGTTTAAGGAATTGCGTAAAGTATTCAAGCAGGCTTTTTTTCGTAATCTCTTCTTAAGACAACATTAATACTTCTTTGACGGTCTTAAAATTGTGTAAGGTTATATCACCTTTACCGGAATGCAAAAGCTAACTTTGAAGAGTTCTCCCTTGGGTTGCTCTGTATAAAGTTCAAAATAGGGTTTATCGTCAGGAATATAGTTGTTGTTGGGAAACCATTGACCATAAATCCAATCCCAGGCTTTTGGAAAATCTTTTGAGGATAGCTCAAATTCACAAATCAAATATCTCCCTTCTTCTATATTCATTTTTCCTATGATACCGCTTGTTTCAGTTTCCGGAGGAATAGATATGCACAAGGTCATCCTTTGTTTATCATTAAGCGCAACTTTTGGGTTATCGTGATAGAGAATCAGATACTTAAAATCATTTTTAATCAATTCTCTGGACGCAGCCCAGGCAAATAGTTCATCCCGGCTTTTTTGATACGATTCATTATTCCCTGTGTAGGAACCAAAGTTTCTGATGTAAGCAACCGTCATTGCTGGAAGCTTTTTCACCTCAACATTTTTAATAATTTCCATATTACCTGTCCATTTTATTGTATTGGACTCCGGACAAAAGTATGGGGTAATGCTGTCATTGATATGTTGATTCCTGCTATTCGTTTGACTAATATTGCTTTTTTGAATACTCACTTTTCTAAAAGAAGACGGGGGCGTTTTGAAATGCTTTTTGAAGTGCCGCGAAAAAACTGAAAGATCTGAAAACCCGCATTGAATAGCAATGTCTATCAATTTCTTCCCCGGCTGCAACATGATAAGCGACGCCGATTTTTCTAAGCGAAGTCTCATTATGAAATGAAATGGGGATTCGCCAATACAGGCTAAGAATATTCTATGAAAATGGAATTTGGAGAAATTAGAGACAGCCGCCAGCTCCTCCAGTGAAAGAGATTTTTCCAAATTCTCATCTATATAATCTACAACCTTGTTGATATTTTCTATGTAGCAATTATATTTTCCTTGCACGTGTCTTACAGATTATGTTCTTTTTACTTTCAGCTAGTGTATTAACAAACAGGAAGTAAGGCCAATTTCTGGCGTCAATGCAGGCCAGAAATTCATCAAAGACCAAGTTACAAAGAGGTCAATGATTTCTCTAATACAAGAGAAGGGAATCAGTTAAAGTCTCACGATTTCGCCGAATTAAAACGATGAACTCAGGGGTGTGTATTTTAACGTATTTCCTTAAAACGAAAAAGCCTGCAGATATTAAATCTACAGGCTTCAATCACCTTTTAACTATGTTATTTTGCGGAGAGTCAGGGATTCGAACCCCGGGACCTGTTACAGTCAACAGTTTTCAAGACTGCCGCAATCGACCGCTCTGCCAACTCTCCGTGTGGGACGCAAAAGTATAAAAGGAATTGAAAATAAAAAAATTTTTTGCAATAAATTTTTAAATCAGCCACCAGGGCGGGGCTGATAAATTTCAAATGACGAACTACGGACCGAAAGCGCTGTTTATTGTTCTTTTATTGATTCAAAAATTCGTCTGTCGGTCTTTGCTTTGCTCCGTAATTCGTCATTAATTATTCCTACTATTTCCGTCTACCTGTTAAAAGGTAGTGTTGTAACTTATTCCAGCTACCATAAAGGCAGTATTGTAACTATTTCCAGCTATCCCCGGGGGGATAATATTGTTATGATCGTTATGGCTTATTTCCAGCCACCACCAAGGGAACGGTACAAATCTACCATTGCGCTTAAACGCTGACGGTCGATGTCTGCCTGCGCCAGTTCTGCCTGCAGGGAACGTCCCTGTGCAGTAATGACTTCCAGGTAGTTGGCCATGCCGCTGCGGAACAACATTTGGGCTTGTTGTACTGCCAGCTGTGATGTATTTACCTGCCGTTGGGCAATTTCCTGTTGTACTTTCACTTTGTCCAGCTTTACCAGGGCATTGCTCACCTCTCCTACTGCATTCAAGGCAGATTGTTTGAATTGGATCACAGCCTGTTCACGCTGTATTTTTGCTACTTCCAACTGTGTTTTTAAGGCACGGCGCTGAAAAATAGGTTGTGTTAAGCCACCCGCTACGGTACCAAACAAAGAGGCAGGCAGATTAAACCAGGTGCTGGCTTTGAAGGCATTCACACCACCACTGCCGGTAATAGTCAACGTAGGGTACATATTACCCTGCGCGGCACCTACCAGCGCATTAGCTGCTACCAATCCCATTTCGTTGGCACGTACATCCGGGCGGCGACTGATCATCGTAGCAGGAATACCTGTTGGCAATGAATCCGCTACCTGGAAATTACTCAGTTGACTACTACGTGTAATCGTTGACGGTAGTTCACCTGTTAAAATACGCAGCGCATTTTCCTGGATAGCAATACCCTGTTCCAGTTGTGGTACCAGCAGTTCTGCGGTCTGTTGCTGTGAAATGGCCTGTTGTACACCCAGCTCGGTTACTTCACCTGCAGCTTTCTGTAAACGGATCATTTTTACAATGGTATCACTGAGTTGCAGGTTTTTACGCGCAATACTTAACTGGTTGTCCAGCATCAGCAGGTTGAAATAGCTGTTGGCTACTGCTGCTACCAGTCCTGTTTGTACGGCATGTTCACCTTCATACGACTGCAGGTAAGTAGCCAGTGCGGCTTCTTTCTGACGGCGTATTTTGCCCCAGATATCGATTTCCCATGACATCCCTACTCCAAGGTTAAAGTCTTCGATATGATCTCCCAGGTTATTCACGGAGAGGTTCAAACCATTGAAGCTATTTTTGGAAGGAAAGTTGGTGCTTGCGGATGCGGTGGCGTTAAAAGCCGGCAACCAGGCAACTTTCGCCTGTTTAAGATAGGCTTGCGCTGATTCCACTTTTTTAACGGCCAGCTGCAGATCATAGTTGCCGGTAATGGCTTTATCTATCAACTGCTGCAAAGTGGCATCTGTAAAAAACTTCTTCCATTCTATTTCTGCTATGCTGCTATCTGAAGGCGCAACGTTTCCGAACTGCTGGGGAAGCGCCACCGGGGGCCGCTCGTAATTGCGGCCAACCCGGCATGCTGCTAACCCTACAACTAAGGAGAACAACAAAAAGTAAAATGAGCTATATCTTGTTTTCATTTGTCTTTTTTCTGATTCTAATAATAGATAATGCTAATATTTTAGTGTACCAGCTTTGCCGCATGTTCTGCTTCTACTTCCACTATCGGCTTACGGCTGATTTTCTCTTGCAGGAACTGGAAAATTACAAACAGCACAGGTATGATGAATACCCCCAGGACCACCCCGGTAAACATGCCACCTACAGTACTCCAGCCGATCGAATGATTTCCTTTGGCAGATGCACCTTGTGTAAAGATTAATGGCATCATACCAACAATAAAGGCAAAGGAAGTCATCAATATGGGACGAAGACGAAGCTGTGCTGCTTCCAAAGCCGCCTCAACAAGCTTATACCCCGCCCTTCGCCGTTGTAGGGCAAATTCCACAATCAGGATCGCATTTTTAGCCAATAATCCGATCAGCATGATCATACCTATTTGTACGTAGATATTGCCCTCTATGCCGCTAAAGCCAATGAAACTATACACACCTAATATACCCGTAGGTACAGTGAGGATTACTGCCAGTGGCAGGACATAGCTTTCATACTGTGCCGCCAGCAGGAAGAATACGAACAATACACTCAATAAAAACACGAACGCAGTTTGGTTCCCCGCTCTTATCTCTTCCCTCGTAATACCCGTAAACTCATAGGCATATCCTTGTGGCAATGCCTTTTTCGATACTTCTCCAATGGCTTTAATTACATCACCGGTACTATAACCTGGTTTGGGGGTAGCATTAATGGTAACAGCAGTATACAGGTTGTTTCGTGTAACTGTTTCCGGGCCATATACACGTGTGAATTTGGCCACTGTACTTACCGGTACCATCGTACCCAGGTTGTTCTTTACATAAATAGCATCCAACGAACTTTTATCCATCCGGTATGAAATGTCGGCCTGCGCCATTACGCGGCTATATTTCCCGAAACGGTTAAAGTCTGAAACGAAACTACTACCATAATATGTTTGCAGCGTACTCAACAAATCACCAACAGATACACCCAATTGTTTCACTTTTATATCATCTATATCAATTGTGTATTGTGGATTCCCCGTATTAAAAGTAGTGAACGCACTTGCCACTTCTGGCCGCTGACTTAATGCACCAACAAAACCCCATGCCGTTCCTGCTAATTTCTCCAGCGATCCGTTTGTTCTGTCCTGTAACATCATTTCTACCCCGCTCACATTACCGAAACCCTGTATTGTTGGAAAACCAACAAAAAAAGTTAAGGCATCATGTACTTGCATTGACTTGCCTAACAAACCACCTGCAATTGCAGTCGGGTCTTTTACAACACCTCTCTCCTTTCGATCTTTTAACCTTACAAATACCGCAGCATTAGGGGAAGCGTTCGCATTTGTTACGAAGTTCATCCCATTTGCAGCCCATACATCACTCACCCCCTCATCTTTCATCACAATTTTACTAATCTGGCTCGTTGCATTCTCCGTTCTGCTAAGTGAACTACCGGGAGGTGTTTGGGTAATACCAACTACGAACCCTTGATCCTCATCTGGAATAAAMCCGGTAGGTGTTGTTTTGATCAGCCAAACTGTTGCAACCACCACAAGCAATAATCCGGTAATGGCCACCCATCTGTTCTTCATCAGGAATTTGATGCTCCGTATATATCTTGCCGTCATTGCATTAAAAGCGGTATTAAACGCATCGAAGAAGCGGGCACCAAAACCTTTTTTCTTTCCACCTTCGCCTATATGCTGGTTCTTTAAGAATAAAGCACACAACGCCGGACTTAGCGTTAATGCATTCACCGCAGAAATAACGATAGCAATGGCCAGTGTAAAGGCGAATTGTTTATAGAATACGCCTGCAGGACCTTGTACAAAGCTCACTGGTACAAACACTGCTGCCATTACCAATGTGATCGAAACAATCGCACCGGATATCTCATTCATCGTTTTAACGGTTGCCTCTCTTGCCGGTAAATGCTCACGTTCCATCGTTGAGTGTACGGCCTCTACAACCACAATGGCATCATCCACCACAATACCAATAGCCAGTACCAATGCGAACAATGTAAGCAGGTTAATACTAAAGCCGAATAATTGTAAGAAGAAGAAGGTACCTATAATCGAAACCGRAACAGCAATGACCGGGATCAATGTAGAGCGCACATCTTGCAGGAAAATGAAAACCACGATGGCCACAAGAATGAACGCAATGATCAGTGTTTCTTTTACCTGGTCGATAGATGCATCCAAAAATTCCTTCGAGTTGTACATGATCTTAAACTTCATACCACCGGGTAACGCCTTATCAAACTCTCCAATCTGTCGTTCCAGTTCGGTAAGAATTTCATTGGCATTGGAGCCCGGTGTCTGCACAATACCAAAACCAGTAGCCGGCTTGCCATCAAGCAAATTCGAGGCAGTATAAGTATAGCCACCAAGTTCAACCCTGGCCAAATCTTTAAGGCGAAGAACAGAACCATCGTTGTTTGCCTTAATCACCATATTTTCATACTCTTCAGGCTTATTTAACTTTCCCTTGTATTTAATAATATACTCGAAAGATTCTTTACTACTTTGTCCCAAACGCCCTGGTGCAGCTTCTACGTTCTGATCTTTGATCGCATTCATCACTTCTGCTGTAGAAAGATTATTAGCAACAAGCCTGTCGGGTTTCAACCAGATACGCATCGAATAATCTTTTGAACCAAATGGCTGTACCTGTGCCACCCCTGRTATACGTTGTAACTGAGGGATGATATTAATTCTTGCATAGTTATTTAAGAACAGTTCGTTATACTTAACGCTATCCTCACTATATAACGCCACAAACATCAGGAAGCTGCTCTGTACTTTCTGTGTAGAAAGCCCGGCTTGTAATACTTCGGGAGGTAGCTGGCTATTAGCTWTAGATACGCGGTTTTGTACGTTTACCGCCGCAATATCAGGATCCGTTCCTTGTTTAAAATAAACTGTCAAGATGTAGCTACCATCGTTGTTGGAATTGGAGGTCATGTATGTCATGTTCTCCACACCATTTACCGATTCTTCTATCGGGGTAGCAACTGTACGGGCTATCACCTCCCCGTTGGCGCCAGGGTAATTGGCTATAACCTGTACAGATGGCGGCGCAATCTCAGGAAATAAAGCCGTAGGCAGGGAGAATAAAGACAACCCTCCCAGTATAACCAATATGATAGAAATAACCGTAGATAACACCGGCCTTTCAATAAATCGTTTTAACATAAATAACAATTATGGGTTGCGGTATGTCCGCACGAACACAAACAGTGCATGTGTGTAACAACACTGCCTGCGTCACAATTTGAATAATGTTTTGTGTAAACGTTCTTAGCACTGGCGTGCTTTCACGCTTAATTATTTTAAAGCAGCGGCTTTGCTTTCAACAAACTATCTGTAGATACCATCTGTGGCTGAATAACAACGCCGTCTTTTAAACCACCCATCATCAGGGTAGATTGAGAAGATAATACAATCTTATCCCCCTCCTTTACGCCATCAGTAACAAAATAATAATTAGACGTTTTGCCAGAAATGGTTAGTGGTTTTGTAACGATTTTATTACTATCGGCCACTGTATAAACGAACACTTTGTCCTGCAATTCAAACGTGGCTTCCTGAGGAATTACCAATGCAGAAGCATGTAAAGTAGGTACTCTGACTTTACCGGTACTACCACTTCTAAGTACTCCCTGTGCATTAGGAAAGCTTGCACGTAAACTAATTGCACCAATAGTTTTGTCAAACTGCCCTTCCACTATTTCAACTTTTCCTTTTTCAGGATAAACACTTCCATCTGCCAGGATTAATTCTACCGCTGGCATTCCTTTTACTTTTTCAGCAACACTATTACCTGGATATTTTTCCTTGAATTTGAGGAAATCGGTTTCACTCAAAGAAAAATAAACACGCATATCCTTTACTTCAGAAATAATAGTCAATGCCCCTGCCATTCCTCTGCTAATAAGGCTTCCCGTTTTAAAGGGAATACTACCTACATAACCATCGCTAGGTGCGCTAATATTTGTGAACCCAAGATTGATACGGGCGGTTTCTACCTGGGCCTGTGCCTGGGCAACACTAGCTTTCGCTGAATTGTAACTTGCTTCGGCCGATTTTAATTGAACATCCGATACCACATTATTACTAAGTAGCGGTTTCAATTTATCAACGTTGATCTGTGCATTCTCTAATGCCGCTGTTGCAGCTTGTAAATTTGCAGTGGCATTGTTGAGTTGCTCTACATATGGTCTTCTGTCAATCGTGAATAGTGTTTGACCTTTTTTAACGTAAGCACCTTCATCTACTGAAATATTCGTTAGATAGCCGTCTACCTGTGGTCTTATTTCCACATCACGGGTTCCTTCTACCGAAGCAGAGAAATCCTGAAACGTTGTAGCAGGTAATGTAACTGCTTTAATTACAGGTAAAGATGCTGGTGGTGGTGCCTCATTTTTTGCCTGCGATGTACTACAGGCAGACAATACCGAAAGAACAAAAAAACTATAAAGTAAGCCTGCCGGCAAATTTGTAAATGTTGATTTCAATGGTTTCATACTACATTTTTTTTAACGACTAAAAATAAGATCCCCCGGTGCGACTCAGGCCAATAAAAAGCAGCCTTGCTTCGCAGCAATCAATATCAATGACAGCAATCGGGTTGTGGTTATACAGGTAGGCAGCCCCGCGACACCCAAGGACATACAATGTTACAGCACATTATACGTTTGAGCACAGCAATATGTTACTACTGTAAAAAAGAAAATGAAGGTTTGCGGTTGGCCGCTAAAAAATTCTCATCGGTTCTCAAATTTAAAATGATGCACGGGCGACATCATTATTTTAAAGACAATGCAAAAATAGATATTTAATGTTAACGGGCGTTTAAATTATTACGGGTTTAATTGTACTTTTCACGGATACTCTTTTGAAATGATGCCGGGGTGAATCCGGAATGCTTCTTAAAAAAGCGATTGAAATAGGCATCATCCTCAAAATTCAACTGCGCTGCAATCTGCTTTATAGAGTGCTCACCCCAATACAGTAGCCGTTTTGCTTCCATAATGCGCTTTTCATCAATGATGAATTTTGCATTTCTTCCCAGCAACGCTTTCACCGTGTCATTTAAATGTCCCGGTGAAACGTACAGCATCTCTGCATAGTCAGATACCTGGGCTTTCTCATGAAAATGCTGATCTACCAGTATCTTAAACTGTCTGGCCATATTATATTGTGAACTCTCTGCATTCATCCAGTTACCGGTTGGTTCAGAGATACGTCCGCAGGCAATCACAAATGCATTCAACAGGTTACGAATAATAGCTTCCTTCCGTAGCTTATTGCTGTTATATTCTTTCCGGATCAGATCTGCATAAGATAGCACCTCTTCCAGCTGCTCACTATTCAACGGCACCATTCCGGAACTGAATACACAACGCCAGCAACTAACGACTCCCTGCATTTCTGGTACCAGGAAGTCGTTAGTGAAGTAAATATTTATTAGTTCGGCGTCCGCACTCATCTCATGCTGATGCACCTGGTTAGGTTCCATCAACATCAGTGCAGGCGCCTCCATATCGTAATTCTTAAAATCAATAGACTGCCGGATGCGACCCTTAATCAATATATCTATACTATATCCATTATGCCGGTGAGGCACATACATATCACCCACACAAACTTCGCTGCCATTCCATTCTCCCATGAAAAAGTTGGCACCATTTGCATAATCACAGTTATAAACCGGTATGTCTGAAATTCGTGTTACAACGCGTTCTAATACTTCCATTGGTTTAATACTTTATCGGTAACCACTATTTATATTGATGAAGTAAAGGTAGCTGATTAAACATCTTCGCTCCAACTATACGGCATATAGATAATTTCTATATCCTCCCCTTAATCTACTTTCTCTGCCGGCTTTTCCTGTACCAGCACCAGATCGCTCAGTTTCACGTTGATAGGAATATTTCCAATCTTCACGATAGCACGCTTATCACGGATCTCCAGCACTTTGCCCACCTGTCGGTTAGTCACAATTTTCACCTGCATACCTACTTCTACCTGTCCTTTTATTTCCAGGAATTTGTCCTGCACCTTTTTATTGAGTTGCTCAGTATGCTGCTTTTCACGGCGGCGGAACAGGAGTATTTCGGCCTGCTTCATCACTTTCTCTTTGTCATCTGCACGTTTCCACTCTATCACAATCTGCTTCAACTTCCGCTCCATATCTTTCAGATACTGCAGGTCATCTTCCTTTATCTGGTTCTGTAATTTTAACAGGGTATATTGCTGCTGCTTGCGTTCTTTATCTGCCAGTATCTCATACTCCTTCTTCAAACGCTCATTTTCCTTCAGTAATTTCTGCAGGTCTTTTTCCTTATTTTCTACTTTCTGCAGATCCTGTTCCGCCTTATTCAGCAATTTATCCAACTGGAAATGACCTTCATCTACCAGGCTCTTGGCGCGGGCAATCAGTGAAGGATGCAGCCCAATACGCTCCGCAATAGAGAATGTATAGGAACTTCCTGGCTTACCAACCATGAGTTTATACATGGGCAGCAACGTTTCCTCATCAAAGCCCATCGCACCGTTAATGATGCCCTTTACCTTATTGGCCATCACTTTCAGGTTAAGATAGTGCGTGGTCACTACGCCATAAGCATGTTTCTTGGCCAGCTCCTCCATAATCACCTCGGCAAAAGCACCACCCAGGTTAGGATCGGATCCACTACCCAGTTCATCTATAAAGAACAGCGTTTTACCATTGGCGTTTTCCATGAAATACTTCATGTTCTTCAGGTGAGAACTATAGGTACTCAGCTCAAACTCCAGCGATTGCGTGTCTCCGATATGGATCATCAGTTGTTTGAAGATGCCCATCTGGGAGGATGGATGCACCGGTACCAGTAATCCTGATTGCAGCATCAGCTGTATCAGTCCGATGGTTTTCAGGGTAACGGTTTTACCGCCGGCATTCGGTCCGCTGATCACGAGGATATGCGCATCCTTATCCAGGTTAATATTGACAGGTATTGTCGGCTTCTTGTTTTTCCGGTTATAGAGCAACAGCAACGGATGGTACGCCTGTATCAGGTTCAGCTGGGCATGCGGCAGTAACATGGGGTAATTGGCATCCATGTCCAGTGCCAGCTTGGCTTTACCCCGGATAAAATCGAAGGTGCCCAATATTTCGTGATAGCTGTTCAGTAACCCGGAGTAACCACTCAGCGCCGATGTCATGGCTTTGAGGATACGGTATACCTCCCGGCCTTCTTCTCTTTCGAGCGATTGTATGTCGTTATTGAGTTCTATGGTTTCTTCCGGCTCCAGGAAGGACGTTTTACGGGTATCTGATTCCCCATGAATAAGTCCTTTTACCATCCGCTTATTTTCCGCGTAGATGGCCACTACCCTACGTCCGTTCAGGAAAGCTTCCTCCTGGTCGGCCAGGTAGTTGAGTTTCTGCAGTTTCTGGAGGATACGGTCAAATACCCGGCGCAGTTCTGTGCGTTTGCGGAACAACGACATCCGGATTTTAGCCAGTTCCTGGGAGGCATTATCCCTTACCTGTCCCAGTTCATCCAGCACCTCATCAATGGTGGCGGTGATCTTTTTTTCGTAATGGGTGTCTTTGATTACCTCAAAAAGTCCACCGTACTGGATACGGCGGTCGTGATCAAAAAAGCGAACAATGCTGTGCATGCTTTCTGCCAGCTTACGCAGTAGCATGGCCTGTTCCCCGGTAAGTACGGCGCCTTCGATAGACAGCAACCGCAGTTCCCTCTTCAGGTTCAGGATGAAATCGTTCGGGAAATTCTCTTGCAACAGGGTAAGTTGCTTGTATTCATGTGCCTGTTGGAGGGCAGATTTAACGTAATCCATATGCGTGTGCAGGCGCAGTTCTGAGGCCATTTCCTTGCCTAGTTCTGTTTTACAATGCTCTTGCAGCAATGCCTGTACTTTGTCGAATTCCAACTGCATTAACGCAGATTCAGGAAAATATTTCAAGTGTTATTTATTTAAAGTAAGAAGGCACAAACAATCGTCCGTTGTTTGTGTCTGCGTAAAAGGTTTACGATCAGGGCGCGTAAATGCGCTGCCATCATGGTGGCGGGGAAAGCGTTATCCGGGAAATCTTAATTCTTGTTCATCGTATTTGTCATTATGCTATCAAACGTATCCGGTTAATGCCGGCTTATTATATCTATTCCTGCTGCTGCTGCTGACGTATGTTTATATGGTATTCCTGAAAGCCCCACGGGTTCCTGGAAACTCCAAAAGAATGTTAAAGTTACTTAACTTGTCGTACTCCTGCATCATATATTACGTAAATTATAATGGCTGCAGGCAATATAAAGATGCTCAGATAGACTGCAATCACTCTACAGTGCTGATTTTGAGTCATATAAAGAAAAGCTGCATCTTTAAAATTTTATTTTATGAGAAAATATTCAATCTTCATTTGTCTGATCGCACTGGCGCTTTTTGCCTGTGCCCAAAACAAAGACAAAGTACCCGGTGATATGGAGGTAAGCAAAAATCAAAAAACGGCCACCGCTACCTTTGGAGGCGGCTGCTTCTGGTGTACAGAGGCTCAGTTTCAGGAACTGGAAGGGGTCATTAAAGTGGAATCCGGCTTTGCCGGCGGAACGGTACCTAATCCCACCTACGAACAGGTATGCACCGGTACTACCGGTCATGCAGAAGTGATCAGGGTTACCTACGACCCCGCTAAAATCAGCTATGAAGAGCTGCTGCAGGCATTCTGGCTCAGTCACGATCCTACCCAGTTGAACAGGCAGGGCAATGATGTAGGTACCCAGTACCGCAGCGTGATCTTCTATAATAGTGATGAGCAGAAAGAAAAAGCGGAGTTATACAAGAAAAAACTGCAGGATTCCGGTGCGTACGACAAACCTATTGTGACGGAAATAGCCGCCATGGGCACTTTCTACGAAGCGGAAGACTACCACCAGAACTATTATAACCAAAACGGTTCTCAGCCTTACTGCACCTTTGTGATCAAACCCAAACTGGAAAAATTCAGAAAGGCATTTGCAGGACACCTGAAAAAAGGACTGTAAACCTAAAGAAATACCTGACTGCCGCGGAGAGCATATGATATGCTTCCGCGGCATTTTTATTACCTTTTATGGTCAAAATACCCCCTATACTGCCATAAAAGCCGCTAAAAGGGCTTAAATGTATTGCTAACGGCTACTGCCTACTCGTAAAAAGCCTATATTACACCCTCTGTTACATTTTGCCAGCAGCCAAAAGATAAAAGCTAAAAAACTTTTATTAACTTATACAATAGTAAAATAAAAAGTTCCACCATTAATGAGCACTGAACTAACCTGTCCCTGGTGTGGGAGTCCTGATGTCATACGTACTATTCCAGAAAAAGACCCATTCCATGTAATGATGGTCTGCCAGCAATGCCAGCGGGTAATTTCCGGTTCCGACACGGACCACAGTTCTGTCCAGAGAAATAAGGCTGCCAAACATAATATCGAGGAAAAAGTGCTGCAGCTTTGTATGAATGCCGGCAAAATAATGGGGATAAAATACTACCTGGGAGAAATGAATAAGCTGCCCGGTAATAAAATAGGTCTCCAGGAAGCCAAAGAGGCCGTAGAGGCCCTGCTGAATGCCCGCGGCCTTAGCAGCGCGGTAAAAAAGCCCAACAGAAACGGCTGCGTCATCGTACTGATTGTGCTGGTACTTATTATTGCCAGTATTGTTTACTTCTTCACCAGCCGCTGAGAAATTTTTCCATTTGCACTGATTATCGTACTTTTGTACTGTAATAAAGACAATTACAGAATGAATAACGGCAGATTTCCCATTTCAATGCATATACTTACACTGCTCGCCAGTGCGAACGGGGAACTGTTGTCGTCTGATTATATTGCCGGCAGCATTAACATCAATCCCGTACTGGTACGCAAGGAAATCAGCAACCTGCGTAACCACGGACTCATAGAAAGTAAAGAGGGAAAAAACGGCGGAGCTACCCTGGCCAAACCAGCGGATAAAATTCAGCTCTCGGAAGTATTCCATGCCGTACAACAGGCATCACTACTGGGAAACAGTAAAAACAACCCCAACCCGGACTGCCTCGTGGGCAAACAAATCAAACAACACCTCGATCAGCTCTATATAGAAATTGAAGGTGCCCTGCTGCACAAATTAGAAAAAATGAGCCTGGCCGACTTCTTAGGCCAGTTCCAATAATTTTATCATCAAAGGCATTGCTGCCAGGAGGAATAGCATGCAACTCAACGATCTCAGGAATATTACCAGCGAATTTAAAAGTACCAGCCAGATGCCCGTCATGTTCATCGGTCACGGTAATCCTATGAATGGCATCAGCGACAACGCTTTTACCCGTAGCCTGGGGAAAATGGGACAGGATTTGCCCCAGAAGCCCAGCGCTATCCTCGTCATTTCCGCCCACTGGCTGACCAAAGGCACACATGTACTGGTAGCCCCGCACCCGGAAACCATCCACGATTTTGGTGGCTTCCCGGAAGCATTGTACGCTGTACAATACCCCGCTCCGGGCGCACCGGAACTGGCCAGGGAAACAAAACAACTGATCACATCCACCAATGTAACGGAAGATGATCAGTGGGGCCTGGACCACGGCTCCTGGACGGTATTGAAACATATGTATCCCATGGCGGATATCCCGGTATATCAGTTAAGTATCGACTATCACCAGCCACCGGAATATCATTTCAAACTGGCCGCGGAACTGAAAGCCCTACGCAACAAAGGCGTATTGATCATGGGCAGCGGCAACATTGTACACAATCTCCGTCAGATCTCATTTTCTGAAAATGCAAAGCCATTTGATTGGGCGGTTTCTTTTGATGCAACCGTAAAACAGAAGCTGGAACAGGGCGCGTTCAACGATCTGGTAAATTACCACAACCTGGGCAGGGAAGCACAATTGTCTATCCCTACCAATGATCATTATCTTCCTATGATCTATACCCTCGGTCTGGTAAATAAAAATGAAGCAATACAATTTACTTACGAAGAAATACAAAACGGCAGTATCAGTATGCGCTGTTTTAAAACAGCGTAAAAAGAATTAGGAATTAGGAATTACGAATTACGAATTACGGATTTGCAGGTAGATAACGTAGGATAATACCCGCGTTCACCATCTACCTGCAAATCCGTAATTCGTAATTCCTAATTCGTAATTCTTTCTTACTCCGCCCGCAAACTCTTTACAGGATTAGCCATGGCAGCTTTTAACGCGTGAAAACTTACCGTTGCCAGCGCAATCACTACAATAGCGCCTCCGGTCAGCACAAATACCCATATACTGATACCTACATGATAGGCAAAATGACTAAGCCAACGATCCATGATCCACCAGGTAATCGGGAAAGCCAGGGCAGCAGCTATTAACAGCAACTGCAGAAAATCTTTCGATAACATACTAACAATGCTGCCGGCAGAAGCGCCTAACGTTTTACGTACCCCTATTTCCTTGGTTCGTTGTACCGCCGTGAATGCCGCCAGCCCAAAGAGTCCCAGACAGGCAATAAATAATGCCAGCATGGCAAACAACATAAAAATAACTTCCTGTTTCTGCTCTCCGGCATATTGCTTCGCAAAATTCTGATCAATAAAACTATAACTGAAATTATGCGCAGGGTCGAAAGCATGAAACACCTTTTCTATATATGCAACGGTAGCAGGAACATTGGTTTTGCTGACCTTTACATACACATTATCCTGGTCCCCCGCCCTGGCAGGCATCTGTAGCACCAGTGGTGCTATTTTATGCTGCAGGGAGTAAATATGAAAGTCCTTCATAACGCCCACCACTACACGCTCTTCACGTGCACCGGAAGCGTCCTTCAATAACTGTACCCGCTTGCCTAGTGGCTGATCCCAGTGCTGCGCCTTCACCAGCGTTTCATTTACCAGTACTGCATGAAGCTGATCAGATTCACCCGTGTCTGAGAAATTACGCCCGCTCTGTAAAGTAATGCCCATTGTTTTCAGATAATCTGCATCTACCATATAATTCTGGGCCATATAGGTAGATGTCTGCATACCATTATTACCTTCGAAAAAGTAACCATGTCCGCCAATATTATTTCCGCCAATCGGGTTGCTTGCCGCCGCCACCTGCTGTACCAGCGGATTACGGAGCAACTGCTCTTTCAACGCCGGCAGCCTGTTACGCATCTGCTGATCAGGAACATGAAAAGACAACACCTGATCTTTATTAAAGCCCAGATTTTTCTGCATCACATATTGCAGCTGATCATACGCCACCATAGTACTGGCGGTTAATACAATCGCAATAACAAACTGGAATGTCACCAGCCCTTTACGGAAACCAGCATGACTGCTGCCTCCCAGCTTACCTTTTAAAGAATTGATGATCCTGAAACCTGACATAAATACCGCCGGATAAATACCCGCCAGCAAACCGGTTAATACAGACAACATCGCCATCACCCCCAGCGTTTTAGCCACGCCAAACTGCCAGAGTACAATATGAGAATTGGTAAAACTATTGAACCATGGCAGTAACAAAGCCACCAGCCCTGTAGCCACCATCGCAGAGAAGAAGGTGAGCAGCATAGATTCTACCAGGAACATCCGTGCAATATCTTCTCTGCCTGAACCCATACTCTTACGCACCCCTACTTCTTTAATACGCCCGCTGGCACGGGCGGTGGCCAGGTTCATATAATTGATGCAGGCAATCAACAACGTAAGCAATCCAATACAAAGAAAAATATAGATGTAAAGAATATTCCCATTGGAAGACATTTCATAATCAAGGTGGGAATACAGGTGAATGTCCTGTACCGGTTGTAACTCCATTTTATAGGTGGCATTACCCATGCGTGCCTTCAGATACCGCTCAAAAAACGTTGGCAGCTTGGCTTCCAGCTTTTTCACATCCGCACCTTGCTGCAATAACAGGTACGTATATACGTTAAAATCCTGCCAGCCATTTTCATTATAGTGAGGAGGTAATAACCGTAATGCACTGAATGAAAAATGTGAATTACCAGGAACATCCTCCATCACCGCAGTGACGGCATAAACAGTACTGTCTTCTGTTAACACCGTTTTCCCAATCGCATCAGATGCACTGCCCAATAGCTTTTCCGCCAGACTACGTGTTAACACCAATGAATTAGGCTGTGATAAAGCACTGATGGCATCGCCGGCCACAAAAGGAAAATCAAACACGTCGAAAAAAGTGCTGTCCACAAAAAGCATATCCCCTACTTCCAGCTTCTTTTCGCCATACTTTAATGCAGCACCTCCTTCCGGATCTACCCTGGTGGTTTGCTCTATTTCCGGATAATCCTTCTTTAATACAGCAGCAAAAGGCGCGGAAGTGGTGGCCAGGTTGAGGTTCCCGCCAGACCAGGTAGCATGGTTAACAGCCCGGTATATGCGATCAGCATGCGGATAAAAATTATCGTAACTGGTTTCCCGATGTACATACAACAGCAACAACCAGCACGCGGCTAAACCAATAGCCAGACCAGCTATATTGATCAGTGAATAATATTTATAACGAAGCAGGTTGCGCCAGGCAATAAGGAGATGATTACGAAACATCCTGATAAATTTAATGATGAATCCAACCCCACAAAACTTTCTTCCCAAACACATGGAAAGAAAAAACATGCCATGCCTGCCAACCTTTCAATACCAGGATTAAACAAATATAAACTAATTAATACGTGTTCGGTTTTGATACAGCCCCTGTACGATATTATGGTTTCAGCAACTCTCCTTCCAGCTGCACCCCTTTATTTTCCACACTCATATCAATAGCTTTCAGGATTTCTTCTTTCATTTCCTCTGTCACCCGGCTATAACCAAACATTTTAGCGATAAAAGGCACGRCATCTTCCCGCTGGATAGCAACGGCATCTTTTACTACCTTCTCCAGCGCTACGCCGATTTCTTCCGCCGCAATATAATTGATCTTACGGGCGGCAGCCGGCAAATGGCTGCGGTTGCGCACCACAGGTGTACTGAGCGCAGTATCCCAAAGGAACTGCCCCTTTATTTTTATTCTTTTGCTGGCATCAGAATGCCTGACCGCATGACGTAATATCTCCCGGATACGGGGACCTACTCTTGTAATACCGGCCGCTTCTACCATACGCCGGGCTACTTCGTCAAAATGCACAGGACTTTCTACTACCACTACCTGCTCTATCCAGTTACATAGCTGACCAATGGGAGAAAGATGGAATTCCTGCGCCCTGATTTCCTCCGGCAACACCGCCGTTTCATATACCGGTATGGTAGCTTCTGTTGTTGCCACGGCTTCCCGCGTCAGGGCCGGCGCCGTTTCTTTGATCACATCTGCGGCCACCTGATCATCAATCGCCACTGCGGCTTTCACTTTTTCAATAGCCGCTACCAGCCGGTTCAGTTCCCGCTCCGGATTCCGGAACCAGTCCGTACTCCACACCCGGTATATCTTCCAGCCGATTGCTTCCAGCACCTGCTGCCGCAAACGATCACGGTCACGGGCAGAACGGGCAGAATGATAAGCAGCACCGTCGCATTCAATGCCCAGTAAATAACGACCGGGATTTTCCGCATCTACAATAGCGAGATCAATAAAAAAGCCTTTTGATCCTACCTGTTTACGTACAATATATCCTAACGCTTCCAGCTTGGCAGCTACGTTTTCCTCAAAGGGACTATCCGCCGGCAAACCTGTTTCCGCCGTCATATACAGCTTACCATGCTGTGCGAAATAGAGGAAGTTCTTCAACGACTGAATGCCATAACTTTTGGTTTTGCTTACATCAATATCATCTGCGGTGATATTGGTAAACACTTCACAACGCGTTTTCGCCCGCGTGATCAGTACATTGAGCCTTCTTTCACCACCTTCATTATTCAGCGGTCCGAAAGACATGGCTACATATCCTTCCTCCGTACGTCCGTAACCGATAGAAATAAAAATCACATCCCGCTCATCTCCCTGCACATTTTCGAGGTTCTTTACAAAGAAAGGTTCGTCCTGATGCCCGCTGAAAAAGGATTCCAGCTCCGGAGATTTCCTGCGGCGTAATTCCAGCGCATCACTGATGGCTTGTCTTTGTGAAGTACTAAATGCCACCACACCTAAGCTCAACCCTGGATTTTTACGGGCATGTTCCATCACCGCGTCTGCTACTATCTCCGCTTCCTTAGGATTGGTACGGGTTTTACCGCGATCATAGGCCGTATCTTTCAGATGATGGAAAACAAGTCCTTTCTGTTCTTTAGAGCCGGGGCTGGGGAATATGACTAACTTATTTTCGTAAAATTCATGATTGGATAAGGTGATCAGTGAYTCATGCCTGCTCCTGTAATGCCAGCGTAGCATACGTTGCGGCGCGCCTTGTGCATCACATAATCCCAGAATGCTCTGCATATCTGCAGTTACATTTTCTTCATCATCAACCTCTTTGGTCAGTGAATCAAAGAAACTGGTAGGTGGTAATTGTTTGTTATCGCCTACTACTACTAATTGTTTGCCGCGCAGTATGGCCCCCAAAGCTTCTACAGGCTTCACCTGGCTGGCCTCATCAAAAATGACGAGGTCAAATTCCAGTGTTGCCGGAGGTAAAAAATTAGCGATAGACAAAGGACTCATCATAAATACCGGCTTAATGGCCTGTATGGCCAAACCCGCTTCCTGCATGAGTTTGCGGATAGGCATATGACGTGCTTTCTTATTAAATTCTGTGCGGAGCATATTTACCTGTCCGCCGGCATCTACACGTGGCATTTGTTCCCAGTGCTGCAAAGCCGCACGGGCACGATTAAATTGCAGATTCAGCACATCTAATTTGCGGAACTGCTGTACCATTTCCTCATGGCCACCGCGTTCAAATTTACGCAGGGCAGGTTGCGACTTCACCGCTGTTTCTACCAGGTATTCATACCAGGTTTTCAGCAGGGCTGTTTTTAGCAGCAAATGCGCACCATTCCAGTCCTTCACCGGTGTAATCAGGCATTCCAGGTTTTCCTGTATAGCCGTATCCGTTATATTGTTCCAGGAAATAAGGTGATGTATTTCCGGTAATTTATCTGTCCATGTTTGCAGCGTAGTTTGTTGTTCGGTAAACAGTACCGGGTAATGGTGGCTGTTCATTTCCAGTTTTTGTAAGACAGCCCCGCTCCGTTGCTGCTGCTCCTGCAATAAGCGCGACAATTGTTCTTTGTCTGCCAATGCCGCAGCAGCATCCCGGTTACTTTGCAGATAAGTGGCTACTGCAGCCGGGCAGGTCCCTGCTGCAATACGTTTATGCATATCCGTGAGATACGCCGTGGCAGTCTGCAATGCTTCCCAGTCGGTCTGCGATTTCTGCCAACGACTGCCGAACAGCGTTTTACCCAGTGCAGCATGTTCTTTCAGCAAGGCATCCTCTCTCCGGAACTCCATGATGGCATCTACATACTGTAGCTTTTCTTCATTATCACCAGGAAGCGGATGTTTACACAATGCGGCCAGTTGCCGGTTGCTCCTTTTATAGGCGCCAATCAGGAACTTATACCACTTACCACCATGCGCCAGCAGATCCTGCCGGATCTCCATCACATTTTGTTCCCAGGCTTCCGGAATAAAAATATCCTGGTATCGCTGTTGTACTGCTGTAGCCGCCACACCTGCTGTCAGCCATTCTGCAATATCCTGCTGATGCAACAGCCAGGCATTATTGGTGATATCAATCTCCTGCAAATCCGGCTGTTGTGACAGCAGCTCACATATGTTTATCAGTGCTGTAGTAGCTGGAATATCTTTGGGAGATGGGATCCCGATTTTTTGAGCGATCGCAGTGGTCGCCTGCAGGAGTGCTGTTAGTGCAGCCGATGCTGCTGTGAGTAAATTGGATAAAGCCACCTGCTCATGCGGCAACAGTACCGTCAGTTCACTACCACGGAACGTTAATGCGGCAGGCACGCCAATTTCCTGGAGGCAGGCCTGTATGCGTAATGCCATGGCGGTAGCTTTGTTCATCGCCACAGCGTCCCAGTCTCCTATTTGCGTCAGGGATATAGCCGGTAAAGTGATACCGGCAGTTTCTTCGTTTAACCGTAACAGGTAGCCTATTACCTGGTGAACCGTCAATCCGCTTTTTTCAATGACACCATTCACCGACAGGCAATAGTCATTCAATTCTTTTTTATAACCATCTAACAGTAATACTTCTTCCTGTAGTTTCTGGATAGAAGGGCGGCCCAGTTCCAGTACCCGACGCAGCTCCTGATGCAGTTCTTTTTTATTGGCTTTATGGCTATGTAATTCCAGGCAGGCTTCTCCCAGCTGAATGTTATCCAATCTGCGTTTCACCACTTCCAGCGCCGCCATTTTCTCCGCTACAAACAGTACTTTCTTACCCCGGCCAATGGCATCCGCGATAATGTTGGTAATCGTCTGCGATTTCCCGGTGCCCGGAGGACCCTGTATCACCAGGTTACGTCCTTCCTGCACGGCCAGCATGGCCATGATCTGGGAACTGTCGGCATCTACTACCTGGAACAGTTCATGGGCTTTGGTATCATGATCAATAAAGGCGTCTTCCGGTATTTGCGGGGTATCATCTGAAAAACCGCCACCAAAAAGACTTTGAATAATCGGGTGTGTGAGTATATCATCGTCCTGTTGCCATTTGGAGGCATCCAGATCGTTGTAAATCATAAACTTACCAAAAGAGAAAAAGCCCAGCTCAATGGCATCGGGTGCTACTTTCCATTTGGGCATCACATCTATTGCTTCGGCTACTGCCGCCAGGTAAGCGTTCACATCAAAATCTTCTGTATCTGGCAGGTCCGGTATGTGAATATTAAAATCTGCCTTCATTTTTGCCTGCAGGGAAATGTTGGCGCCTACTTCTTCCAGAGAATATTTCAAACGGAAACGTTCCCGCGCACTGGACCTGTCCAGCGACACCGGCACCATAATTAATGGCGCCAACCGGGCTTCCTCACTACCTGCTTCTTCATACCATTGCAGCATGCCGAGGGAAATGTAGAGGATATTCACCCCTTGTTCTTCCATGCTCATGCGGGCAGCATAATACGTATTCAGCAATTTAGCATGCAGATTCACCTGGTTTTCATTCGTCTGCAAACGGGTATCACTATACGCTTCTTTAGACACCGGTTCATTGTATTCCACCACTTCTTCGTCCTGCTTTTTTTCAGGCCGTCCGAGGAAGGACATAGTTTTATTTTCCCTCACCAGTATATCATAAATGGCGGCGGATTGTTCCTCTACAATATGTAAACCTTTGCCTACGGGCAACTTGTAATTCAACAATGGATTCCTGAGACCTAAATCCAGTAATTCCTTGCGGGAAGATTCAAGCCTGGTTAATATGGATGCGATCATAATAGCAATAATGAAAAACGCTACAAATATAATTTTAATAAACGGTGAACATGGGTAAGAAGTATATAAATGCAGAAAATCCTGCTTTTTATTATGCCGGAAGAATTTCCGGCGATTATTCACTAAATGGAATATAATTATATTTGGTTCTGAAACCAAACCCCGTCCTGCGGTTCAGGACATTTACCTATATGAATACAAAATCTGTTATCTCGTTATCCAGCTTTGTACTTTTAGTTTTCATCGGATTAGTAATACTTGGATTATGGGGATGCCCTAAATACAAAGTATACTCTCAGCGTATGGAAGGAGAAGCATTGCTGGCACATGCGCAGGCATCCAAAGAAGTGGCCGTAGCAGAAGCCCGCGCCAAAATGGAAAGTGCGGCCATGCTGGCTGCTGCAGACACCATCCGCGCCCATGGTGTAGCCCGTTCCAATCAGATCATAGGTGAATCACTGCGCAACAATGAAGCTTATCTGCATTGGTTGTGGATTGACAACATCGAGAAAAATCCCCAGGCTGTTATCTATGTCCCTACAGAAGCGAATTTGCCCATTCTGGAAGCAGGTCGCAGACCATGGCTGAAGGACACCGCCAGATAAAGCGGGCGAAAAAATGATATCACTGAAATTAAAAATAGAAAARGGATCAGGTCTTACACTGATCCTTTCCATTTTTTTTCTTTGATAAGCGGTTTAATACCGGAGTAGCGCCAGTTTCCCATCCATGGTGCTCACCAGCACCTGCTTATCCCCTGCCGGTAATACCGCATTTACCAGGCAGTTAGATAACTTGAATTTCCATAACAGGGAATGGTCTTTGGCATTTATCGCATACACCACACCTGAATGAGTAGGTACATAAATCACCTGGTCCTGCTCTACCGGTGCGGCCGGATCCAGCTCGTAGCCCATTTCCACGGGCGACTGCCACAACAACTGCAAACTATCTGTCCTGGTAGAAACACCGTACAGCCGCCCCTCCATCGTTTTAATAAACACTTCACTACTATCGGCGGAGAGCCCCAACGATTCCCGCATTCGTACATCGGGTCTGGATTTGCGCCATATCACTTCACCGCTAGCTGCATTAAATGCTGTCATAAACCGATCAGGCGCCACTATAAACACTTTATTATCTGCACCTACCGGCCAGCAGGCTGCCGGAGAAAACATCCGGTTAGAAGCGCCATTATTCCATTTCCATTTTAATGCCCCGGTATGCCCGTCCAGGGCGTAGAAGTCATTGCCCCAGCTACCAAAGTAAATATTACCCTGGTAAAAAAGCGGCTTGTCTTCCACAAACCCATTCACGTCCGCATACTCCCATATCAGTTTACCTGTATTCAAATCAATAGCCCTGAAATGCCCGTCTGATGAGCCGGTATAAGTAATACCATCCACAATCCGGGTACTTGCTACCAATGGCTTACCCGTCTCAAACTGCCATAGCAATTTACCATTGGAAGCATTCAGGCAGTAAATAAAATGATCGGAAGACCCTACTACCACTTTATTACCGGCAACTACCGGAGTCGCATATATTTTTCCTTTGGTAGAAAAAGTCCATTTCTTCCTGCCACTCTTTTGCTGCAACGCATAAATTTCACCAGCGGTATTGGTAGAAATAATAAGATCTCTGTACAATGCCATGCCCCCACCAATATCACTATTGTCCTGGTAAACCCAGGCCGCTTTTACATTTGGAAAGGAATCATTCATCGCAAAAGAAGGCCGGGGAAATGCCGCCTTACCCGTTCCTGCTGCGTGGCTGGACAAAGATACTTCTGCCCATGGTCTGTTCCTGGCAGCTACGGGAGTTCTTTCTTCAAAAGCGGCTTTATTGTTAGCGATGGTAACAATATTATAACCACCAATACTGTCTTTTGCACGGAGATTAGAACGGCACATCACGCCAGGTATCTCCTCGAAATCAAATACATGGTTAGCATGTCCATGGCCGCAAAGTATTAGCTGGATATTGTGTTGTTTCAGCCGGTCTATGGCTTCATACCAGTTATTGAGGTCTTCATTCTGCGGATAATGATTAATGTAGATGATGGGCGTGGTTGTATCTTTTCCTTTCAGGATATCATCCAGCCACACTATATTTTCACGGGGCACCTGCCCCGGTCCCATTCGCATATTCGGGCCACTGTTGGTACCAATAAAATGATAACCTCCATAGCTAAACGAAAACGTTTCGTTGCCAAATACTTTACGGAAAGTATTCCCCCCACTTTCAGACCATTTGGTATCGTGATTACCGGGAATGATGTACCAGGGTTTATGCAATCCATCCAGTACAGCTTTGGCTTGTCGTAATTCTGCATCTGCACCAAATTCGGTGATATCACCTGATATGATCACAAAAGCCAGATCCGGTTGACCGTTAATGTCGTTCACTGTACGTTGCAGGTCTTCCAGTGCATGATCGCTGCCTACGTGTGTATCAGATACCTCAGCAAATTTAAAAGTTGTTTGTGCCTTTACTGCGGGCAAAACGCCGGTTAACAGCAGCATCCCTGCCAATAACTTCGGATAAAATTTCATGTACTCAATTTATGTTAGTACAGTAGTGATGATACTCCTCAATCATTCGCCATTCTGAAGCCACTCTGCCGGGTTCTATACTTATCAGAGCTGCGGTGTTTGACTAAGTTCAAATCATCTTCCAGTTGCTTTTCATCTTCATATTTCCATTCCACGCTTTTGTCTTTGGAATAATGAAACTGAACGGATTTTTTATCTGCCGCAATTTCTATGTCGGTTACAAATTCCAGGTTGATGAAAATATGTGACTGCGGGGCGCATGATTTTATAAAGTCTGCCATGGTTATTATTTTACTTTAAATATAATCAGAAAATATTAAGGGGTTATACATCACTAAATCCGCTTTGCAAATAATCACTTTTGCAAAAAAGAAAAGACCCGCACTGATGCGGGTCTTTAATCGTTTCGGACAAATGGTTTTAAATACAGTCCTATGACTGTTTGACCACTGAATTACAGGCAAACCAACGATCAATAGCTTCCTGGAATTCACCGCCATCAGAGGCATTGTCAGCAGCCCAGGCAATCATCCCATCAGGGCGTATCAATAAAGCGCTTACACCTAACCGGTCTTTTACACTGCCTGAAATATATTTGATTTGATCGCCGTATTCACCCGCCAAAGTTTTAAGTGAATCATTTCTATCAAAATCAAGCAGTATTCCCCGGCCATCGTGCATTAATTCCCCAATGGTTGTGCCATCTTCGAACTCAAAGTTGGGTACGCTGTAACCCAGCAGTGGGTGGGCACCACCGAGATCGTAGTGGGTGAAAATACCCCATACCCTTCCTGCAAAATAGGTGGCGCCATCACGTGTATTCATAAGGTCGCTGATAATGGCATACAGTGCGCGGGCTTCCGGGCGTGGCATCATGATGGCCACCTGGGCGCGCGACCAATCCAGCACCTGTGCGCCAACTGGATACCGTTCTGTATAATAACTGTCCAATAAGCCTTCCGGCGCTTCGTCATGGATGGTGGCGGCCAGCTTCCAGCCAAGATTCATCGCATCGCCCAGTCCAAGGTTGAGTCCCTGGCCGCCCAATGGCGCGTGAATATGCGCAGCATCGCCGGCCAAAAGTACCCGTCCGTTGCGATAGGCGGTGGCCTGTCGTGCCCGGTCAGTCCAGGTAGTTACGATATGGAGGGCGCTGATCGTAACATCGGTGTTCGATACGCGGCGCAGCACCTCCTGTACGTGCTCAAGCGTGATTGGCTTCTTTGAATGATGAGCTGCCCCACCATCAAATTCTTGTATCACCAGGTACCCAGGCTGGGATTGGAGATACATGCCTGTTGGTGTCACGTTTCGGCCCGGGTTAAGCTTTTCCGGGTCGACAATATCCACCAGGGCAGAGTAGCCGGTGAATTCCGGCTCGGTACCAGCGAATTCAAAACCTCCCAGCTTGCGAACAGCACTACGGCTTCCATCGCAACCCACGAGCCATTTACCTTTAAAAGATTGGGCTCCTGAATGAACAGTTACCTCGTCTTTCGTTTGATGAAAATCAGTAATGGCAAGCCCGCGTCTGATAACTACACCCAGGGCTTCGGCGCGGCGACCCAGCACCGTTTCCATCTCTTCCATTGAAGATAACAAACTGGTGTCTGTAGCACCAGGCAGGCGATACCTCCATTGTGAGGTGTCCACATCACCCGCATGGAATGGAATGCCGGCAAAATGCCCTAACTGGCGACGGGGCCCTTGTTGGGCTTTTTGATGAGGGTTTTTAAGGAGTTTATGAAGCTCAAGCTCTTGTAGCAGTCCACGACGATAAAGCGTTTCGATAGTAGGCGCCGAAAGTCCCCGCATCCCGAAAGGAAGTTGCTTCAGTTGCGAATGAGGATCTTCCATTTTTTCCAGTATGAGCACTGAACATTTGGCCAGGGCCAGCTCAGAGGCGAGGAACAGGCCCACAGGGCCTCCGCCGGATATAATTACATCATAAATAGGATGCTGTTGTTCGGATTTGTTGTTGTCATGTGTTATTGTCATATCGAATGATTGAGACACAAAATTCCGGAATGCTCCTGTCTCAATCTTGTACAAACGCGACAAAATCATTGCTTACCGCCTTTTTCCCCTTCCTGGCTTTTCGCGCAAATGCTGCAGGCGTAGTGCCGCTATAGCGCTTGAACTCTCTGCTCAGGTGCGCCTGATCTGTATAGCCCAGCTCGTGGGCTAAGCCGGCAATGTTGGCATCCGGATAAAGCCATAAGTGATTTCGTACCTGCTCAAAGCGTATCAGACCAGACACATCTTTAACTGTATAGCCGGAAGATTGCTTAAAGTTCCGCTCCAGTGTGCGAACCGTTGCATGAGCAGCCGCGGCTACCTGGCTTACCGGCATGGTGCCGTTTGCCTCTCTCATAGCGACACCCGCTTTGAATAGCATACTGTTGGCAGCAACATGCGACCGTGCATCCAGGAAATACTGTTTTACCTGATCCACTGCTTCATCTATCCTGCCAGCCTGCATGCACTGATTCAAGGTAGACTGAAGCCGTGCAATAGGATGCTCAAAGATGCGCACACCGTCTTTACCGGATGGTAGTCCGAGCAAATCGAACACGGTCCAGGGAAAGCACCTGATAGCAATAATTTCGAAGCGATTTTTAGTGTAAAAACGAACCGGCTGATTGAGTAGCCCCATCATAAACGGTGATGGCAATGGCTGCAGGCTTCCATTGTAAGAAGTACTACAGCCACTTCCGAAATGAAAGATAATTTCAGCGTAGCCGTCAGGCAATACCTCAAAACTCGTTGATTGTTCTCCGAAGTCTTCCCTGTTGTACCAAAAGCACTTGATGGTATCTTTCAGCTCTTCAGGAGGGTCAAATTCTTGATGCAGCATTTTTTAAAGTTAGCATAAATCTCTTCAGCATCCACTTCATGGTCATCCATTTTATACCTTCTGCGAGAGAGACATCAACTATGATTAAATAACGTAACTGATGGTATTGACTACAAAAAAATAAAAGCCGGGAACGAAAAAAAATCGATTAATAATTGGTTCATTTTCTCCGAAAAAATCCTTTTTTGAGGGAGCCCATTTTTGAATTAATAGCCGTCAGACTGACGGATGTTGGAGGAAATAAAAAAGGACAAACCGATGATTAAACCGATTTGTCCCAAACTGTGTCCTGGATTGGATTCGAACCAATGGCCTACTGCTTAGAAGGCAGTTGCTCTATCCAGCTGAGCTACCAAGACTTATGTGTTCCTTTTCCCTTGTAATGTGAAATAAATTGTTATATTTATCTCGCGTTTTGGGAGTGCAAATTTATGTAAATTTCTCTCAATAAATCAAATTTAATTTATTTTTCTTTAAATATAGTTGTGAATACCATGGATGTACAAATAGAATCTAGCTGGAAGGAAGCGCTAAAAGATGAATTTCATAAGGCCTATTTCGATCAGATCGTCATGTTCCTTAAACATGAAAAAGCGTTGAATAAAGTGATTTATCCCGCTGGTAACCTGATCTTTAATGCATTTGACAAAACGCCGCTGGACAAAGTAAAAGTGGTGATTCTGGGTCAGGACCCCTATCACGGTGCCGGACAGGCGCATGGACTCAGTTTTTCTGTGCTGGATGGTATAAAGCCTCCTCCTTCACTGGTGAACATTTACAAGGAAATGAAAACGGACCTTGGTCTGGAAATTCCTACCAGCGGCAATCTTACCAAATGGGCAGAACATGGCGTATTATTATTAAATGCGTTTTTAACAGTAAGAGCCGGAGAACCTGCCTCACATAGTAAAATAGGCTGGGGCGATTTTACAGATGCCGTTATCAGAACCATTTCTGAACAACGCACAGACGTAGTATTTTTGCTCTGGGGAAGGTTTGCACAGGATAAACAATATTTGATAGACGCAACAAAACATCATATTTTGCAGGCAGCGCATCCTTCGCCATTCAGTGCAGATAAAGGATTTTTCGGATGCAGGCATTTTTCAAGAACCAATGAAATACTCGGTAAAGCTGGGATTGCACCGGTAGACTGGAGACTATAAAAGTAAAAGCTATGTTGAAAAATATCCTTGGTAGAATATTCGCAGCCTGGATGTTGTTGTTATTTGCAGGCACCATGCTGATCGTATTTATTCCTATCTGGATTATCTCCTTCTGGCCGGATCCTACAAAGTCTAAAGGCTTCCTCGCTATCGGCAGGGTATGGATGATTGTATATATGCCCCTGATCGGCTGCCCTGTCAGAAGAAAAGGAACCGGATATTTTGCACCAGGACAAACCTATGTGGTAGTATGCAATCACAACTCATTAATAGACGTACCTGTTACCACCGCCAAAATACCAGGCGCAAATAAAACACTGGCAAAAGCTTCACTGGGTAAAGTTCCGCTCTTTGGTGTGCTGTATAAAATAGGCGGTATTATGGTTGACCGCAGTAGTGAAGCCAGCAGAAAGCAAAGCGTAACAGATATGAAAGAAGCACTGAAACAGGGCTTACACATCCTGCTTTATCCCGAAGGCACCCGCAACCGCACAGAAGAGCCCTTAAAAGCCTTCTATGATGGCGCTTTCGCGTTGGCCATTGATACACAATTACCGCTGATTCCTTCCCTGTTATTTCATACTAAAAAGATATTACCGGTAGGAAGAAAATTCTTTGCATGGCCTCATCATATCGACTATCATTTTCTGCCGCCTGTAGCTACAGCAGGCCTTACCAGGGATGATATACCGGCACTGAAAGAAAAAGTATTTAACCAGATGTGGACATACTATTTAGCGCACAATACAAAAAATTAATACCCTGTTATAAAAGAGAAAAGCCCGTTTGATAAAATATCAAACGGGCTTTTCTCTTTTATAATAAAATATTTTTTCACATCAGGCTACTATTAAAATCATATATCCATCACCGTTATAAATCGTAGAACTGTCTCGATCGGTTTATTCGCAGATCACGCAGGATACCCGCTTTCGGATTAATAGTAATGCTAAACTGCCGGAAAGTACCAAACGGTATCAGGTTAATAGACATCTGCCAGCAGTGCATATCCCGCGAGATATACATATTCGTATAGGCAATCTGCATATTGGTAAAATCAAAACCACTGTTTAACCCAATCTTCCATTTCGGCGTAAGACTAAAATCACCGTTGAAGCTGACATACTGAGTGATACGCTTTACAACACCACCGGAATCCGGTATAATAGTATTGGTATAAGATAAGCTGTACGAGAGATCCACACGCCATGGAATATCAAAATCCACATACTCACCCGGGTTGTTACGTACCATTGCCAACTGCCGCTGTTGCGCAGCAAAAGCAGCATCCGTGCTCTGTGCGTTCTGTATAGAATCTATTGTCTGTTCTTTTGCCTTGCTCTTTTTATCCTTCGACTGGAAGGAAGTACTCATGGAGATACTTGCGTTGGTTAAACGCCCCAGACTGATCTTCCCCTGCTGCCAAACATATTTGTCAAGGCGACGGCCACGGGCATCTGTCTGATAAGGATCCAGGTTACCACTGGCGGAGATATTTAATTTATCAAACAAATTGGTACGTGCGTATAAACTGAAAGTCGACAGCTTAAAGGAATCTGCCACCAGATTATAACTACCGTTGATACCAAAACCATCCAGCAATTTTATTTTTCGTTCATGGTTCCCCGTAGTATCCTTTTTCGAGAACACCTTCATTTCCAGGTTATTGTCCAAACCGAAGTTCAATCCACCAAACGAACCAGGAGAAGGTACACCAATAATAGCACCGTCATATACGGACACCATGGACTTGTCACCTGCATTGTTATATTGTAATTCCCTGTAGAGGTTCGGGTTCAGATCCGGCCGGTAGCTGGCGCTCAAAGTAGGACGCATCACGTGACGGATAGCCTTAATCTTGGAGTGCTTGCTGAACGCATACATACCGTATAAGGCGGTAGACAACGACATACTGGCACTGACATCACGTGCCGTAAAGAAACCAGCCTGGTAGGCAGTGTCAATAGCGCCATTGGTCCCTGTTCCAGGGTTGGGCTTATTGGGATCCCAGGTACGGTTAAATTTCTTGGTATACCAGTATTCTGTATAGTTAATACCCGGAGATAAAGTAAAGGTTTTAAATACCGGGATGGAGAAGGAGATCGGAATATTATGCTGCATGCCCGTTTGCATCGCATCAAACATGGCCTGTCTACCAAACAGGGAATCTTTGAAGTTAGCCTGGTTACGCAGAACGGTATTATAAGAAATCCCTATTTTTTCAAACCATTTGGGACTACCTATCATTTCTTTCCGTTGGAAAGGATAGATGGTATTCACCGTGAAAGTTCCATCCGGGAAGGAAATCGACACATCGCGTGTACTTAAGTTCTGCGAGTGGTTTAATCCCAATGTCAGGTTATAAGGCTTTCCTATCCAGGTTTTTGAAAAGGTGATGGAAGATCCGATGTTGTTATTTACACGGGTATTATAATCATACACGTTGTATTTATTATAAGACGAGGTACCAAAGTTTACGGCAGCCCCGAAGTTCACACCAGGACGGGCCTTACTGTCCATACTGTGATTCCAGGTGATCCGGAAATCTTTGGAGGTGCTGAATTCAGATTTTACCGCCGGATCGCCGAAGCGGGTATTGGCAAAACTCAGGTTGAGGCCCCCGTTATATTTATACCGCTTGCGGTAAGTAGGACTTCCCGTGAGGCTCCAGCTACCATAGGAATACACGTCTCCCCGCATCGTCAGGTCAAAATTGTCGCCCAAACCTATATAGTACCCACCATTTTCAAGTCCGATCCCTTTCTGCTGGTTCACCACATACTGTGGAGGCAGAATACCCGACCGTTGCCCCTGGGTGATAGGGAAAATGGCGAAAGGTATGAACAAGGGAGTAGGAATTCCTTCAATTTCCAGGTTAGCCGGACCGGAAATAACCAGTTTATCAGGTATAACCTTTATTTTGCGGGCCCGGAAGCTGAAATGGGGAGTGTCCAGGTTACAGGTAGTATAGCCATTTTTAAAGCCGAAGATGGTATTATCCGCCGCTTTTTTGGTTTGTGCACTATGAATGTAGCCTTCTCCATACTGGGACCGGGTATTATAGATCTTTGCCTTCTGGGATGTAAAGTTATAGCGGAGGGTATCCGATTCGAAGCTTTGGCCGCCGTCATTCATCACCGGGCCGCCAAACAATTTACCAGCGGTATCTTTCGCGTTGGTCGCTTCCAGGATACCGGTTTCCTGGTCGAAATTCATTTTTTCGGCCGAAAGATCAATGGTTTTGTACTTTGTGTTGGCAGTACCGTATAAATAGAAGCGTTTGTCAGGCACCATCAGGATAATAGAATCCTTCGCTTTATAATTAACTGGCGCATCCAGCGTGTCTTTTGATATCTTTGGAACAAAGAGGGTATCGACAGTCACTGTTCCGCTGGTATCCGTCCCTTTTGACAGTACATTCGTGTCTGTCGCAGCAGGAGGAATCACAGCAGGTCGTTTGATTTTGCCGRTATCTTTCCTGGTCAAAGGGGCTGTATCTGCCAAACTTTTGTTAAAAAACGATACAGCGTGTGGCCTGGACCCTGCAACTGCATCTATAATAAAGGGAATGGCAATGAACATACCGGCAAAAACCAGGTATGTATGTCGAAAAAACTTTTTATAATTATTTTTGTAGCTAGCGTTCATGTGTTACGGCGGCCACAAACCTACAAGATTTTATACAATTTATTACAAATGGTAACTTGTAATGTTTGATAAACGATGTATAGAAAGGTGGTTTAAACTCGCATGGAGCATGACAATGATTAATTTAACAGATAAACTTATTTTTTTATTTTTTGTGATAAACAGCACCCATTAAAATGAGAATCATGCGCTGGAACCGATTTTGGATTTTAGGACTGGGAACACTATTCACCTGTACCTTTTTTATTCAGGCCAAAAATGATCCTGTTCCTACTAAACAGGATAAGCCTATAAGAACGATTGTTATTGATGCAGGCCACGGCGGTACAGATCCCGGCGCCAAAGGCAGCTACTCTACCGAAAAACAAGTAACCCTCGAAGTAGCACTGAAACTGGGAAAGATCCTGGAAGAAAACATGCCCGATGTAAAGGTAGTGTATACACGAAAAAGTGACCGGTTCGACGATCCCCGCGTAAAAGCCCAGATCGCCAACGACAACAAAGGAGAACTGTTCGTGTCTATCCACTGTAACTCAACTGGTAAGATCCGTAAAGTAGTAGACTATAAAACCGTATACCGTAAAAAAGGAAGAAAGAAAATAGCCGTTAAACAACCGGTATACGYCTACTACCCCAGCAACGCCAAAGGCACGGAAACGTATATATGGGCTACCAGTAAGAACAACGCCAAAATGGAATCCCTTAAACAAAATTCCGTTATCGTACTGGATGACAACTCAGAAGAAAGCAAACAACTGCTGGGTGATGACCCGGAAACATTCATCCTGCTGAATACCCTGAGAAACTCCTATTTCGATCAGAGCCTTCGCCTCTCTACCCTTATTGAGGACGAATTTACCCGGGTAGGACGTATCAGCCGCGGAGCAAGACAACGAAATGAAAAAGGTATCTGGGTACTATCTGCCACTGCAATGCCAAGTGTACTGGTGGAACTCGGATTCATCAGCAACCCTGAAGAAGAAGATTACCTCAACTCCAGCAATGGACAACAGGAACTGGCCAACTGTATCTATAAAGCGATTAAGCGTTACCGTGATGAACTCGACAGGTTCACCAACAACYGCAATTCACAGCCAGCCACCACCAGCTCCTCCTCTAAAAACAACAGTACACACGCTTTCCTGAAACCTGGTAAAACCACCAATGGCAAGCCAGGAACACCGCAACAGGAAGACCGCTACTGTGTACAACTGCTGATTACAGATAAATTTTATAAACCAGGAGCTTCCATTTTCAGGAAGCTCCATGGTGATATCAACCGCCAACAGGTCGTAATGAATAAAAAAAAACTAAACAAATATATGTGGGGGCGTTTCAAAACAGATCAACAAGCCTCCGGTGCCCTGCGTAAGGCCCGTAAACTGGGATTCAAAGACGCTTTTGTTACCTCCTGCTAGACTACCCCACTCCCCTCGATACCCCTCTATAGTTTCCCCTTTCCTCTTTTTTATTACTAACATTTTTACACGAGCACTTCCCGTGCATGCTTTTTGATTATTTTTGCGTGAACGTATACGAATCTCATGCTCAAATTATCTAATGAAACCAAAGTTGGTATATTAACGGTGCTGGGTATAACCTTACTTGTGCTGGGCTTTAATTTACTGAAGGGAAAGAGCCTTTTTTCACATAATAAAACCATTTATGCTGTTTGTAAGCAGGTAAACGGTTTACAACCCGCCAACGCCGTACAGGTAAATGGTTTGGTGGTAGGTAGTGTATCTAACCTGGAAGTAATGGATAAAGATGCCTCCAGGATCCTGGTATCCATCACCATTACCAAAAAGATTGACATTCCCCGCAACTCTGTAGCCCGCATCAGCAGCGACCTGCTGGGCACCAAAACAGTACAGATGGAACTGGGTAACGCCAGCGAATATCTGAAAAGCGGCGATACCATTTATGCAGCTGTAGATGGCTCCATGACAGATGCACTAAAAGCACAGCTTAGCCCACTGGTGAAAAAACTGGAAGGTACCCTCACCAATATTGACTCTGTATTAATGTCTGTGAACGCCATCCTGGATACTACCGCAAAAGGTAACCTGCAGGATGCTATCCGCAGCCTCAATACCACCATGCGTAACTTCACGCACACCTCTGCATCCCTGAATGGAATGCTGGATCCAAACACAGGTAATATCCAGAAAACATTCAACAACCTGGCTGCAGTAACCGGTAACCTGAAAGACAATAACGCAAAAATTACCGGTATCCTCGACAATGCACAGAAAGCAACAGATGCACTGGCTAAAGGTAACATCGACAAAACACTGGCACAACTACAGCAAACAGCCACTAACCTGAATGCCACCATTGCCAAACTGAATACCACAGATGGCACTGCCGGCATGTTGCTGAACGACAAAAAAGTGTATAACAACCTTCAGTATTCATTGGGAAATCTGAATAAGCTGCTGGAAGACCTCCGCGTCAATCCAAAACGCTACGTACACTTCTCCCTGTTTGGCAAAAAAGATAAAACGAAGCCGTTACCTTCTGATACAGCAGCGGCACAATAATAAGAATCAATGCATCGATACATAAAATCAGGGATTTTTCTGGCCGTAATATGCCTGCTGGCATTTACGGCCAGTGCTCAGTTTCCGGATAAACCAGCGCCGAAAACAGGGTCTGTCATTGAAATTATTCATTCGGACTCACTTATCATGTACCAACATGATTCTGTTGACATGGCCCGCTTCGTTGGCCACACCATCTTTAAACAGGGTACCACCCTGTTTAATTGTGACAGCGCCGTAAAGAATAACAAAACCAACATTATCGACGCCTATGGCAATATTCATATCAACCAGGCAGATAGTGTACACATCTACGGTAATTACCTTAACTATGATGCCAACACCCGCATCGCCCTGTTAAGRGACAATGCCCGGCTTACAGACGGTAAGGTAACCATCACCGGCCCGGAACTGCAATATGATATGAATGCCAAAATTGGTTCTTATGTGAAAAGCGGAAGACTGGTAAATGGTAAAAGTGTACTCACCAGCGATGAAGGCTACTATTATACGGAAACCAAGGAAATGCATTTCATACAGAATGTATTACTTGTAGATCCGGAATACACCTTAAGCACCAGTGAACTGCTATATAATACCGATACAAAAATAGCCACCATCATAGCCCCAACCACTATCAACAATAACGACAAGAGCACCATGTATGCTACCAGTGGTTATTATGATACAGACAAAGGCTACGGCAATTTTGGTAACCGGCCTACCATTGAAGACAGCACCGGTACCATCACCGCCGACAACATAGAAATGGACAAATTAACCGGTATGGCTTATGCCACCGGCAATATGGTATACAAGGATACTGCCCGCAAAATGTCACTGCTGGCCAACAAAGGTGTGGTTAATCAACGTGAGAAAACCATCCTGGCCACACAGAAACCACTGCTGATCATGGAAAAAAATAAGGATACCCTGTATATGGCCGCCGACACCCTGTTTTCAGGTGTGATCCGTCCGGACGACAGCTTATCCATTCCATCTGTAGCAGGACTGAAGCGCGTTCCGGATTCTCCCACCAAAAACCTGCGGGCACTCAAAACCATACGACCGCCGGAGAGATTCACCGCCACTATTTCACCCATCACCAAAGGCGACTCCATTGCCCGGAAACAACAGGATAGTATAGCCGGCAACGTTATGATGTTCATGGCCGACAGCGCCCTCGCTAAAACCAGGCAAAAGCTCGATACCTCCCTGGTGAAAAATGTGAAAATAGCTGCCATCCCCACTGTAGTGATGCAGGATTCCCTGCCGGGTATCAAACATCATGCAGACAGCATGGCACTGCAAGCACCTAAAGACACCGCAGAACAACGTTATATACTGGCCTATCACCACGTAAGGGTGTTTTCAGATTCCCTGCAGGCAGTGGCAGACAGCGTATTCTATTCTTCCAAAGATTCTATCTTCCGCTTCTACCGCAACCCGGTAATCTGGTCCAACAATACCACACAACTGAGTGGCGACACCATTCTGATGTTTACCAAGAACCAGACCGCTGATAAAATGCTGCTGAAAAATAATGGCTTTATTATCAATGAAGCCGGACCAGGCATGTTTAACCAGATCAAAGGTAACCTCATCACCGGCTACGTAGCAGGTGAAACCCTCGACTGGATGCACGTGGAAGGAAATGCGGAAACAATTAATTATATCAAAGATCAGGGCGGCGCCTATATGAGCGTCAACAAAGCACAATGCGCCATTATCAATATCTTTTTCAAAAAAGGGGAAGTAGATAAAGTAGTGCTGATCAAAGATCCTGAAGGCGTGGTTTATCCGTTTACACAACGTCCTAAAGACCAGCTACAACTGGAAAATTTCAAATGGGACATAAAACGGCAGCCGAAAAGTAAGTACGAGTTAATGCAATAAAAAGAATTACGAATTACAAATTACGAATTACGGGACTAACAGGTGGATAAACGCTATCTGTTACTCTCCCCACTAATCCGTAATTCGTAATTCGTAATTCGTAATCCTTCTTCTAATGATTCAGAACTCTATTAACATTATCCGGAAAACACTGATTTCTCCTATCCACCAATTTCTGAAAGATAGCCGTGCGGTAGGTATTGTACTCATCGTATGCACACTTGTGTCTATGATACTGGCCAATTCAGCTGTGCAAACGGATTATGTAGGATTCTGGAATACCCTGTTCGATCCGGCTGGCGGACATCATTATCAATACCGGGCTTTGCACCTTCCCAACTCCTACCTGTTATGGATAAACGATGGCATGATGGTACTGTTCTTTTTCCTGGTAGGTATGGAAATAAAACGGGAACTGACTGTAGGAGAACTTTCCTCTGTCAGAAAATCTATCTTACCCGTGCTGGCAGCCGTTGGTGGCATGCTGTTTCCCGCGCTCATTTTCGCCCTCTTTAATAAAAACACACCATATGCACATGGCTGGGGCATCCCCATGGCCACTGACATTGCTTTCTCCCTGGGCATTTTATCCTTACTGGGCAAAAGAGTACCGGTAGGTTTAAAAATATTCCTGATGGCCCTGGCCATCATCGATGATCTGGGGGCAATATTAACCATTGCGGTATTTTATACCCCACATCTGGATGTAAAATACCTCCTGATTGGTGGCGCTGTATTATTAATACCCTTGTTACTGAATTATTTTAAAGTGCAACGACTCATATTCTATTATATCCCAGGGCTGGTATTATGGTACTGCCTTTTTAATTCCGGTGTACATGCCACTATTGCAGGTGTACTGCTGGCATTCTGCATTCCACAGGATCGGATTGCCCACCTGGTGCATAGTTTACATGACCCGGTAAATTTTGTCATCATGCCCGTTTTTGCATTGGCCAATACTGCCATACAACTGCCTTCGGATATTGCCGGCGCACTGCACAATAATATCAGTTATGGCATCATAGCCGGACTGGTACTTGGTAAACCATTGGGAATTTTTACACTTTCCTTTCTCGCAGTAAAATTAAAACTGGCCGCACTTCCTTCAAAAGCGGGCTGGCTACAGCTGATAGGCGTTGGACTTATTGCCGGGATAGGATTTACCATGTCTATATTTATTTCTTCACTAGCTTATCAAGAGCGGGAATTGCAGATCATTGCTATCATTTCTGTAATAGCCGCCTCTCTGCTGGCTGGTGTTGCAGGATTTATTTTTCTTCGCTTACTAAAGCCGGTTGGCATTGTTATTGCAAAGCAACCGTGATTTAAATTTCGTCGTGCATATATACTTTAGAGAAAAAGCCAACGTTTCTTAACGTGTATTTTTAAGTTTCAATTCAAACAACACATCTATGAAAAAAGTCGTGTTACTTTTCAGTCTGATCGCTATGCTCGCAATTCAGGCCAACGCGCAGAAGAAAAAGAGTTACAAGAACAGCGATCCGTCCAACTACAGCACTGCGCTGGGCGTACGTTTAAACCCATGGATAGTGGGCTTCACCATCAAGCATTTTATCCAGGGCCCTCATGCTATTGAAGGACTGGTAACCACCAATCACTCTCACAGAAATAACCTTACTATTACCGGATTATATGAATACAACTGGAATATAGGTTTACCTGAACTGAATATGTATGTTGGTGGTGGTGCACATCTGGGCTTCTACGACCGCCGGGATTATGACTGGAGTCGTTATGAAGACCACCACTATAAAAATGGCACTTATGTATCTCCAGGTCTGGATGGTATCATTGGTGTTGAATATACTTTCAAGAAAATTCCTTTAAATATCAGTGCCGATCTGAAACCTTACGTACAGTTTGTTGGACCCACCAACTATATGGGTGAGGAGATTGGCGGTGTGTCTGCCAGGTATACTTTTTAAGCCGGGCGACCACTTCATTTACAAACGGATCATGAGGCAAGCATGGTCCGTTTTTTTATGTTCCTTATTTTGAAGTATTTTTAATGTTCAACTATTGGACATGAAAATCTTCACAGCAGCACAAATCAGGGAAGCAGATGCTTTCACGATCGCTCACGAACCCATCAGCAGCCCCAACCTGATGGAAAGAGCTGCAGGCAAATGTGCTGCATGGCTGGAAGATCATTATTCCCCCCGACACCCCATTTATATTTTTTGCGGAAAAGGAAATAACGGAGGAGATGGATTAGTCATCGCCCGTTTACTGCTCGATCATGGCTACACGGTTAGTGCCGGCATATTGCAACATAGCAGCAAAGCCAGTGCAGATCAGCAACTCAAGCTACAGGCCTTGCAGGAACATCATCCCTCGGTAATCTATGAAATTGGAGATGTATCTGACTTTCCCGTTTTACCTGCCAATGCTGTAATTATAGACGCCATTTTTGGTACAGGTATGAGCCGGCCAATAGAAGGATGGATAGCCGGCGTGATACACCACCTCAATGACCAGCGACAAAAACACACCATTGTAGCAATAGATATGCCTTCCGGTCTGATAGCAGACGACAGCAACCGGCATGGAGCCGTGGTACGGGCACATCATACCCTTAGTTTTGAATTTTACAAACTGGCTTTCCTGCTACCTGAAAATGCCCCTTATGCAGGCGAGGTACATATTTTACCTATTAGCCTTCATCCGGATTATATAACGCAAACGCCTGCACGGTATCACCTGTCTGATAAAGAAATCATGCGGACAATTTACCGTCCCCGCGACCCGTTTGCCCATAAAGGTACCTATGGTCATGCATTGCTGATTGCCGGCAGCTATGGTAAAATGGGTGCTGCGGTATTAAGTGCCAAAGCCTGTTTACGCGCGGGTGTGGGGCTGCTCTCCTGCCACATTCCCCAATGTGGTTATGATATTATGCAGATCAGTGAGCCATGCGCCATGTGTATTACAGATGAAGATGCCCACTACAACACGAACTTTCATCCCGATATTAACACCGCTTCCTATAAAACAATCGGTATTGGCCCGGGCCTGGATACACAACCGGGCACCGCTAAATCGCTGGAACTATTGTTGGATAGCTGGCAACGCCCTATGGTCATTGATGCAGATGCCCTCAATTTACTTTCCGTATATCCATACCTGTTATATAAGGTACCCGCAGGTTCTATACTCACACCGCATCCAAAAGAATTTGAACGACTTTTCGGCACCAGTGAAAACGATACCGCGCGACTGGAATTATTATCAAAGCAGGCCGTAAGTCTGCAGATTTATATTATATTGAAAGGCCGGTATTCCGCCATTGCCTGTCCTGATGGCGCTGTATATTTTAATAACACCGGCAATCCCGGTATGGCTACCGGCGGCAGCGGAGATGTACTGACGGGTATATTAACCGGCCTGCTGGCCCAGGATTATTCCCCCAAAGCGGCGGCGCTGCTGGGTGTATGGCTACATGGCTATGCAGGAGATCTGGCCGCGGCCCATCTTTCGCAGGAAGCAATGACGGCGGCCGATATCATCAGTTGGCTGGGTAAGGCATTCCAGGAAGGTATCTAACAGTGCATGTTATTTTTTTTTGCCCGAAACACTTACTCATGGGGCATGTGTGCAATAATTTTATTTATTACGTACACAATTAATAATTTATGTTTTATATTCATTTGAATATTTTTTTTGGAATCCTATTTTTATTCATTATTAAACTTTTTTGTCAACCACGTATTTATAAATTTCGCTTACATGAATATAGTTTACCTCGTACCGTGTTTTGGATTATTGGCTTTGTTATATACGGCCGTCAAGAGTTCCTGGGTTACAAAACAGGATGCTGGCAACGACAAGATGAAAGAGATAGCTCAGCACATTGCTGAAGGCGCTATGGCATTTCTTAAAGCTGAGTATAAAGTCCTTATTTACTTTGTTATTATTGCCGCCTTGCTATTAGGTTACATGGGGGCAACACATGAAAATTCTCATTGGTCTATTGCATTGGCCTTTGTGATAGGGGCTGTATTTTCAGCAACCGCAGGTTTTATAGGCATGAAAATCGCCACCAAAGCCAATGTACGCACTGCACATGCTGCACGTACCAGTCTCGCGAAAGCGCTGCAGGTATCTTTCACCGGCGGTTCTGTTATGGGGATGGGTGTTGCCGGTCTCGCGGTACTTGGACTCGGATCCTTGTTCATTATATTGAAATCATATTTCGGGGCGGAAGCCAATACAGCGGAGATGATTAAGACCATTGAGGTACTCACTGGTTTTTCATTGGGTGCTGAAAGTATTGCATTATTTGCCCGTGTGGGTGGTGGTATTTATACCAAGGCCGCCGATGTGGGTGCTGACCTGGTAGGTAAAGTAGAAGCCGGTATTCCGGAAGATGATCCCCGTAATCCTGCCACCATTGCGGATAACGTAGGGGACAATGTGGGTGACGTTGCCGGTATGGGCGCCGATTTGTTCGGTTCCTATGTAGCTACTGTATTAGCCACCATGGTACTGGGCTCTGAAACGGTATCACACGATACTTTCGGAGGCATTGCACCCATTCTGCTGCCGATGATCATTGCTGGTGCAGGTATCATCTTTTCTATGATCGGAACTTTATTTGTAAGAATCAGCGATACCGCAGGTTTAAGCACTGCGGTGGTACAAAGAGCCCTGAACATGGGTAACTGGGGTTCCATTATTTTAACCGCTATTGTTTCCTTCTTCCTCGTAAACTGGATACTGCCAGATAATATCATGGTTTTACGTGGCCATGAATTTACCCGCGGACAGGTATTTGGTGCGATCATGGTGGGCCTCGCCGTAGGTACCCTGATCAGTATTATTACAGAATATTATACCGCTATGGGCAAACGCCCGGTGAAATCCATTATCCGTCAGTCAGCCACCGGCGCTGCTACCAATATCATTGGTGGTTTATCTGTAGGGATGGAGTCCACTACCTTACCTATACTGGTACTGGCAGGGGGTATTGCAGGTTCATTCCACCTGGCTGGATTATACGGAGTAGCTATTGCTGCTGCCGGTATGATGGCTACTACTGCTATGCAGCTGGCGATTGACGCCTTTGGCCCCATTGCTGATAATGCCGGTGGTATTGCCGAAATGAGCGAATTACCTAAAGAAGTAAGAGAAAAAACCGATATCCTCGACGCCGTGGGTAACACTACTGCTGCTACTGGTAAAGGTTTTGCCATTGCTTCTGCTGCTTTAACTGCACTGGCACTCTTTGCGGCCTTTGTTGGTGTAGCGGGTATTCAGGGCATCGATATTTATAAAGCCAATGTACTCGCCGGTTTATTTGTAGGCGGTATGATTCCATTTATATTTTCCTCTCTCGCCATTGCGGCGGTAGGCCGTGCTGCCATGGCCATGGTAGAAGAAGTTCGCCGTCAGTTCCGCGAAATACCAGGCATTATGGAAGGTACCGGCAAACCGGAATACGACAAATGCGTGGCCATCTCCACCCAGGCATCTATCCGTGAAATGATGCTGCCCGGTGCTATTGCCCTGATATCCCCTTTACTGGTAGGCTTTATTGCCGGTCCGGAAGTACTGGGCGGATTCCTGGCAGGAGCTACTGTAACTGGTGTATTAATGGGTATCTTCCAAAACAACGCTGGTGGCGCCTGGGATAACGCAAAAAAATCGTTCGAAAAAGGCGTGGAAATTAATGGCGAAACCTACTATAAAAAGTCTGAGCCACATAAAGCATCTGTAACCGGTGATACCGTTGGTGATCCGTTTAAAGATACTTCCGGTCCTTCTATGAACATCCTCATCAAGCTGATGTCTATCGTATCATTGGTGATTGCGCCTACCCTGGCGGAAATGTTCCATACCAAACAACCACCGGTGCCACCTACTGCTAAAACAGAAATCGTACAGCCAGCAGCCAAAACGGTTAGCAGCAAGGCAACCGCCTATCTCCTCGAAAAAAAGTAATACCTTTTTTATAAACCAAAAAATCCCGTCAGGAAACAGACCTGACGGGATTTTTTGGTTTAAGGCATCGTCAATAGAAGATGAGCACAGGTTTAGCCCCTTGCGGGCAGCTGTCTCCTATAACAACTATCTTTTTTCTTCCCTTCTACAATAAAAAATTATAATTCCTTTTGGTGTTTAAAATAACTTCCCTACATTTGTACTGTAATTAAAATTATTACAGATTAATCATCTGTATTTTTTTACTTCAAAACTGTAATAAATATCATAACAATTAAAACAATCAGCACGGGCACGCTGTATTATTATTAATTACCATAAAAAAACTAAAAAATGAAAGTAGCTATCATCGGAGCATCAGGATTTATAGGATCAGCCATTTTAAACGAAGCACTCAACAGAGGTCATGAAGTAACCGCTATTGTTCGTAACCCGGAAAAGATAACTGTTCAGAACCCCCATCTGACCGTAAAAAAAGGGGATGTGACCAATGAAGCAGAAGTGGCGGCGCTGGTAGCGGGCAACGAAGCAGTGATCAGCTCTTACAGTGCTCACGATAAAGTTACCTACCTCAAAGCCATACACGCCATTATTAATGGTACCAAAAAAGCAGGTATTAAAAGACTGATTGCTGTAAGTGGTGCCGGCAGCCTGGAAATCGCTCCTGGCGTACAGTTGCTGGACACACCAGAATTTCCGGCAGAATGGAAAGAAGGTGCTTCCGCTACCCGTGACGCTTTTCACGTCATTAAAGCAACCGATGATCTGGACTGGACTGTATTAAGCCCGGCTATGATGATCCAACCCGGCGAACGCACCGGCAAATTCCGTTTGGGTAAAGATCAGGTAGTATTTAATGATAAAGGTGAGAGCAAGATCTCCACAGCAGATTATGCCATCGCGTTAATTGATGAACTGGAACAGCCTAAGCATATTAAGCAACGTTTCACGCTGGCTTATTAATATAACTTATTAGTACGTACAGGATTAGCAACAACGCTGGTCCTGTACTTTTTTAATTTCTCATTTTTCCCGGACTCGTACCAAATTTCTTACGGAATGCCGTACTGAAGTGTTGTGGAGATGAATACCCCGCCTCTTCCGCAATCATGGCCATGCTTTGATGTCCACTCAAAATCATCTCCCGCGCCAGTTCCAGCCGGTGATCATTCAGGAAACCAAATACTGTATTATCAAAAACAGCCTTAAAACCGGACTTCAGCTTAAACTCATTCAATCCTGCTTTCCTTGACAACTGCTCCAGGCTCAACGGCTGTTGTACATGCTGCAGCAACAGGTCACGGGCAAAATATAATTTCTCCACATCACTGGCGGAGATCTTATGTTTTGCAGGGGCAGTAGAAAGATGGTCTGTTTCCATCTGATCACACTGCAAGGCCAGCAGCTCTATGGCTTTTGACTGCAGGAAAAGCTTTTTAAGGCCTCCCTGGAACTTACACTGACGTACTTCTTCGATCACCATCCGCATACGGGGCGTAATACGGGGGTTGAACTTTGTTGCCAACGCCGCAGTGCGGTTTCCAGCCACATTATCAGCCAGATCTCCCAGCACCTTACCATTGTTTTCCGCCAGTTCGAGGAAACGACCAGGCATAAAATTCAATCCAAAAAACTGGATGTCCCGCTGTTTCTTTACTCCTGCGGTCTCTGATTCGTAAGGATTGAACAGGAGGTTATGTTCCAGGGTGCTGAACTTAAAATGGTCGCTCACCCCTTCCAGGGAAGTACTAACATCTCCCTGCTCCATAAACATCATGAATACCCTGGGTTCCTGAAAGTCTGTGTGGATATGAATATTTTCATACACATCGGCCTTACAACAGGCCATACTGATACCATCAAAGCAATACTCCCGGAAACTGGCCTCCCCGAAATCATGTTTCATTTCCTGGGTTTCCTCAATAATAGCCCGGGACCGGATTTTCTGATAGTCAAAAGGCGTGTCCTCCGTCAGCAGTACATGGTTGGCATCATTTGTAATAACTATGCCCATAAAAAATCCGTTTCGTATAAGTGTTAATCCGTTTCGTGTAACAGTTATATGGGATAACAGCAGCAAATTTGCATAAAAATATTCCGAATACTAAATTAATTACGCCATGATGGGAATATTCCGTACCAATATTACAACTGTTAAGGATAGAAACAATGTCATAAACGCAATTTCCGCACAATTTACCGTGAACGCCTGTAGTGTAGATCTGGAAGACTGTGACAAAGTATTGCGTGTTGTTAGCCCTCAATCATTAGCTGAACAAACAATCATAGAATTTGTCACCCGGCTGGGGTTCAATTGTGATATTCTGGACTAGATAAATATACTGCACAACATATAAAGCTACCTAAACGAAGAAATAACAACGATTTTGCGCGTTATTCCTTCGTTTAGGTAGCTTTATTCTATTTATAAAAAAAATAATCTATTTGCGTAGGGGTATAATATTTTTGCCACGTCTTATATGCACATGCTCGAAAAGGCAATGCAAATTATAATAAAACGGACTTAATTTTTATGAAAACTAAGGCAACCATGTTGCTGTCACTGCTCCTTCTCCTCTTAGCAGGACAAACAACAACCGCACAGCAGCAACGATATACCGTAAGCGGCTATGTAAAAGACAAACAAAACGGAGAGAGCCTGGTGGGTATCTCTATTGGAAAAACCGGCACCTCCGTTGGTACCGTGAGCAACCAATACGGATTTTACTCCCTCACGCTTCCGGCAGGCGAACACGAACTGCAGTTTTCTTATATGGGCTACGGAACTTATAAAACAACTGTCAACCTAAAAAAGAATGCAACTGTAGACGTCAGCCTGGAAGCTACCAGCAGCCAGCTGAATGTTGTAACGGTAAACGGTCAGAAACAGGAAAGGACCGTAAATACCCTCAATACCAGTATCAATAAACTGGATATAGCGCAGATGAAAAAAATGCCCACCTTCATGGGTGAAGTAGATGTACTGCGTGCTATTCAGACCCTCCCCGGTGTAAACACCGTAGGGGAAGGTGCTTCTGGCTTTAATGTACGTGGTGGTAACAGCGATGAAAACCTCATCCTCCTGGATGAAGCACCCGTATACAACTCCACCCACATGCTCGGCTTCTTTTCTGTGTTCAATCCGGACGCCGTAAAAAGCCTGAACCTGATTAAAGGTGGATTCCCGGCTGAATATGGTGGCCGTACGTCTTCTGTACTGGATATACGTATGAAAGATGGTAACAACCAAAACTTCGCCGTAAACGGTGGTATCGGTAATATTTTCAGTCGCCTGTCTGTAGAAGGACCGCTGGTAAAAGATAAAGCCTCTTTCATTGTGGCTGCCAGAAGATCCTATATAGATCTGCTGATGAAGCCTTTTGTAAAGGGAGATATGAAAGATACCAAACTCAACTTCTACGACATCACTGCCAAGGCTAATTACAAATTCAATAAAAACAACTCCCTCTTCGTAAGTGGCTACTTCGGAAGGGATGTATTCGGATTCGGAAAAGACGTGAACATGAACTGGGGTAATAGTACTGCCACCGTTCGCTGGAACCACGTTTTCACCAACCGCCTGTTCCTGAACCTGACTACTTATTATAGTAAGTATGATTACAGTCTCGCCTTCAGCAACGACTCCAAGAAAAAGACCAATGAAGATTCCCAGGCCTACGACTGGACTTCCAATATCATCAACTACGGCTTAAAACCATCTTTCACTTATTATATCAATTCTTCTAACAGCCTCCATTTTGGTGTACAGGGTATCTACTATACCTTTAAACCCGGAACTGGTACCAGCACGAATGGTGATGTCAAGCATGTGAAAGAACTGTCTGACCAACATGCACTCGAGTCTGCGGTGTATATTGATCATGAGTACAAGCCCTCTAAAAAATTCGGTATCCAGTACGGCGGCCGCCTTTCTGCTTACCAGTTTCTTGGCAAAAGCACCGCTTACTTCTATGCTGACACCACCCCTGGTATCCGCAAAAGGCTGACCGGAACGAAAGACTATAGTGACAATGATCTGATTAAGGGATATTACTACTTTGAACCCAGAATCAGCGCCCGTTATGCTTTTACAGACGAACATGCGGTGAAAATAGCCTACAGCAGAACTACCCAGTTCATGCACCAGCTGTCTAATACTGCTTCTCCTACCCCACTGGATATCTGGACCCCCAGCACCAACAACATCAAGCCAATGGTGTCGGATCAGTATACAGCAGGTTATTTTTATAATGCTCCTAACGATGCTTATGAATTATCTGCTGAAGTATTTTATAAAACAACCGATAACCAGGTGGATTATATAGATAATGCCAACCTGCAGCTGAACCCGTTAATCGAAGCAGATTTGCTGCCTTCACAGGGACGCGCTTACGGATTGGAACTGTATGTTAAAAAAGATATCGGCAAAACTACCGGCTGGGTAAGTTACACCCTGTCACGCACAGAAAGAAAAACACCAGGTATCAGTATGAATGAGTGGTTCCTGAACCGCTACGATCGTACCCACAACCTGAACCTCGTATTAACACATACCTTCACGCAACGTACTTCTCTGTCTGCCAACTGGGTATTTGCATCCGGCACACCAGGTACTTTCGCAGATAACAGACTGGAGTTCCAGGATTGGGACATCCCTTATAACAGTACTGAAAAGCGTAATAACTATCGTTTACCGGCTTATCACCGCCTGGATCTGTCTATGACCCTGAAAGGCAAACAACTCAAACGCTGGAAGGGAGAATGGGTATTTTCACTGTACAACGTATATGGTCGCAGAAATGCTTACACCATCTACTTTAAACAAAATGAAGATGATCCAACCCAACGTGAAGCGACCCGCCTGTCTATCATAGGTTCTATTATCCCGGGTATCACGTACAACTTTAAGTTCTAATTGTCCAAAATTCAAGACCAGATGAAAAAATCATTCCTTCTCATATTATTTGCTGCCATTGCGGGTTTAACCGCCTGCGAAGACAAGGTAGACCTGAACATTGCGAAAGGCACCTCTTTTCCTGTGCTGGATGCGTGGATTACCAACGAGCCCGGATTGCAGAAAATAAAGTTCACTATGTCCGTACCATATACGGATAACAACCCGGCTCCCATCATTGATGATGCGCAGATCACTTTATATGACCTGACTACCGGCGCTACCTATCCGTTTTTGTTTAAAGACAAAATGTATAGCTACGACGCAACTGCTAAGCCGATTGGTGCAATAGGACATGCGTACAAACTGCGGATTTTATACAAAGGAGAAACCTTCGAAGCATTAGACAGTATCAAAAGAGTACCCCGTATTGATTCTATCTCTTACGAATTCAAAACAAAAGAGGAATCAATCAGTGGTAAAGAAGGCTACTATGCCAGGTTTTATGCCCGCGATCTCAAGGATACCGTAGATTATTACTGGATCCGCTCTTATCGCAATGATACCATCAAACGTTTAGAAGATAACTTCTCAATAGATGGTTCTTATGATGCCGGTGTTTCTGATGGAGATCCGTTTATTTTACCGATAGAAGAAGGAATTACCAACTACAGTAAGCCCTTCCTCAAAGGAGAAAAGGTGATTGTAAAATTGATGTCAGTAACCTATCCTGCTCATGATTTCCTGACCCAGGTAGATGCCCAGGTAAATGCCGGTGGGTTATTTGCCAAAGTGCTGGAAAACGTGAAGAGTAATGTAAAGAACACCACCCCGAAAGGACAAATAAGGATATTAGGCTGGTTCGGCACTTCTGCGGTCAGCAGGGCGGAACGAAGCTTTGGTAAGTAAGTTTTAGGTATAGTTTTAGTGAAAATGCAGCGGAAATTTCCGCTGCATTTTTTTATTAAGCAAGTTCCATCCAACAGCTCCAAAAAATCGTTAACTTCAGTAGCAGAAAGTTACAACAATATGCCTCCCGACCTGATTACATATGCCATTCCCGGATTTGTGCTGCTCTTATTGCTGGAGATCATCTTCACCACTATCGATAAGAAGAATATGTATGAGCCCAAAGATGCCCTCAGCAGCATTGCGATGGGACTGGGCAATGTATTCATCGGTATTTTTACGAAAGCCGTCATTTTCGGGATTTATCTTTTCCTTTACCAGTTCCGGTTGTTTACATTGGGCTTTACTTGGTGGGCATGGGTTTTATGTTTTTTTGCAGATGATTTCAGTTACTACTGGTTTCACCGCAGCAGTCATACCATCCGGTTTTTCTGGGCTTCTCATGTCATCCATCATTCCTCTGAAAAATATAACCTCGCCACTGCCCTGCGGCAAAACTGGACAGGGAACTTAACCGGCACATTTACATTCTGGCTCTGGATGCCCTTACTGGGATTTCATCCGGTGATGGTGATGAGTATGCAGGCCATCAGCCTGATTTACCAGTTCTGGATCCATACAGAAGTCATCAATAAATTGCCGGCGCCCATAGAATATATTTTCAACACACCTTCGCATCACCGGGTACATCATGGTTCTGACCTGGATTACCTGGACCGCAACCACGCAGGCATACTGATCATATGGGATCGCCTGTTCGGAACTTTCACACCGGAAAAACAACGACCCGTATATGGTCTTACTAAAAATATACATAGCTACAATCCTTTCCGTATAGCCACCCACGAATGGTTAGATATATGGCAGGACGTACGGCATTCCCATTCCCTTCGGGAAGCATGGCATTACATTTTTGATGCACCGGGCTGGAGTGYGGATGGCAGCAGGAAAACGACAAGGCAGCTGCGGCGGGAGCAAAATCGCATCTGAAAGAAATAATCCTTCAAATTATTTGGCAATTACGAAAACTATCGTACATTCGTTTACGAAGATATTCGTACAACAATAATCATCATTAATACACATTGTTTTGAAACAGATCCGGCCTACAGAAAGTGAATTGGAAATTTTGGGTGTACTCTGGGAAAAGGGCCCCAGCACCGTTCGTGAGGTACATGATATCTTATCTCAAACGAAAGATGCCGGTTATACCACTACACTTAAGCTAATGCAGATTATGCATGAGAAAGCGCTGTTGCAACGCGATACCAGCAGCAAAACCCATGTGTATACCGCCGCCGTTTCACAGCAAAAAACACAGGAACAGTTACTCAATAAAATGATAGACACGGTTTTTGGTGGTTMAGCTTCTCAGCTGGTCATGCAGGCCCTTGGCCATCATCAATCATCAGACGAGGAATTGGAAAAGATCCGTGAGTATTTGTCAGCAATAGAAAAACAACAAAAGAACAACAGGTAAATCTGGTACCATGAACTTATTACCTATTACGGGCGACTTTGTACGCGCCCTGGGATGGACGATCCTTCATTCCATGTGGCAGGCATTCTTTATCTATGCCTGTTTGCGGATAGTATTAAAACTTTGGCCGCTGGCTGGTGCGAGGATCAGATATAATTTATCACTCTTATCACTCTCCGGCATTTTTACCTGGTTTCTCGCTACGTTGTATATGCATGTACAGCGGCTGCAGGAAGCAAGAGAAACCATTATTCAGATTCGCGGCAATATTTCACTGCAGGGTCCTGTACCCATGCAGGCGGTATATCCCAGCCAGGATCCGTTGATATGGCTGTTTCCCAACCTGGAGTTGTGTTTTCCACTGCTGGTAACCCTCTACATAGCGGGCATGACTGGCATGACCATTAAACTGTTCTCCGATCTGTTTCAGCTTCACCAGATTCGCACTACCAGGATAGAGCCCATGGGCGCCGCATGGGATAAGCACCTGGATAAACTGGCCGCTCAACTGCAAATTCCCCGCAAGGTGAAACTGTTGATCTCCAGACATGTACAGGTACCCGTTATGCTGGGCTTTTTAAAACCCCTCATCCTGTTGCCGGTGGCGATGGTCAACAATCTTACTGAAGAACAGCTGGAAGCCGTGTTACTACACGAACTGGCGCATATCAAACGCAATGATTATCTGTTGAATATCTTCCAATCAATTGTTGAAACAATTCTTTTCTTTAATCCTTTTGTATGGCTGATTTCCAAAACCATCCGTATAGAAAGAGAACACTGCTGCGATGACCTGGTAATAGCGAATACCGTACAACCGCTGCAATATGCGCATGCACTGGTAGCGCTGGAACAATACCGGTTGACCGCCAACCGGCTTACCATGGCTGCTGCAGATAGTAAACAACATCTGTTTCACCGCATTAAACGCATCATGGAAATGAAAACTAAACACCTTAATTATAGTCAGAAATTTTTAGCAGTATTAATTATTGCCACCGGCCTGGTATCCATCGCCTGGTTAAACCCTGCCAAAGGGAAGAGCAATGAAACTGAACAAAAGAAAATAGCAGAAAAGCAACATATCGATTCCGTACCACGCAAAAATGTTACTACGGCCATAGATTATGTTGTGGAGCCATCCAGTGCTGGAACCGATCGTTTCAAACAGCAGTTGGATAACGTGATCATCGATACTGCAGATCCCGCCATTCCGGTACCGAGCACACCTGCAAAACCGGATATCATGCCGGCAGCAACTCCTGTGACAGCCCCTAATCCGGCTCCGAAGCCATTGGCACCGATAGCTCCTTTAAACGGAGCATTGTCTGCCGACTTCACGCCAATAGCACCACAAACCTATAGTTATAATTATAGTTTCCATAAAATCGGAGACAGCACACCCATTGTGGTCTCTTCAAAAGTAAATGTCAATACAAACACCAATGTCCACACAGACATGTATAGCACCAATGATGTGCAGGTTAATAAAGAAGAGATCCGCAAACAGATCAGGGAAGCACAACGCAGCGTTCAACAGGCTATGAAGCAGTTAAAAGAAGTAGATATGAAGAAAGTACAGGCAGAGATCCAGGCAGCTACTAAAAATATCGACTGGCAGAATCTGTCTGCTGAAACCCGCAAAGCACAGGCAGAAAGCGTGGCCGCCCTTAAAAATATTGACTGGAACCAGATTAATAAAGCCCAGGCTGAAGCAGCAGCTGCACTGAAAAATATTGACTTCGCTTCCATCAGTAAAAATCTGACCCAGGCTTATACCAGTCTGAATGTAAGTGACCAGGTGCGGAAAGAACTTGACGAGGCCCGCAAAATGGCTGGCAATGCACAGGAATACACGTCTAATCAATTGGAGGAAATACGCAGACAAAGAGCGGAAGCCCTGGCAGATGCTGCCAGAACAAGACGGGAAGCCGGCAAAACAAGGGAAGAAAATGGCCGGTCAAGAGAAGATCTCAAAAAAGAAGCCGCTGAACAAGAGCATTCAGCAGAACAAGCCAGGAAAGTAGCCGCTGAACAAAGGGATGTTGCAGACAAAGCCAGGAAGATAGCTGCCGAATCAAGAGATGTTGCAGACAAAGCCAGGAAGACAGCCGCCGAACAAAGAGATGTTGCAGACAAAGCCAGGAAAATAGCAGATGAACAAAGAGTAGTTGCTGACAGCTACCGGGAAATGCTCCGCAGAATGGAGGCCGACAACCTGCTGGATACAAAGAAGGATTACAGCGTGGAAAAAAATGATAAAGGCTTATTTATCAATGGTGTAAAGCAATCCGATAAAGTAGCTAATAAATATAGCAAATACCTGAAAGCAAAGCGTGTAAATATAAAAGGATCTTCAAACACTTATAATACCGATATAGAAAACTAATTACTGCCATTCTATTGCAGATTGCATCCGTACCATTACCGTTCATACGGTAATGGTATTTTTTATTATAGCGGTTCACTTATCTTTAGGTTAATTATTTAACGATATAGTATATGAAAGCATTTTGTATTACACTTGCCATGTTTACCGCCATCATGGCGAATGCACAGGAAAAAAGCGTAGTGATCAACAACCTGGTAAATGGGAAAATCAACGCAGCTACTCCGGTAAAAAATCAGGGAATGACTGGCACCTGTTGGTCATTTTCATCCACTTCTATGGTAGAATCGGAATGTTTGCGCAAAGGACTGCCAGAGCTGGATCTCTCTGAAATGTTTACCGCCCGTAATGTTTATATAGAAAAAGCAAAAAACTATGTACGGCGGCAGGGCTTTGCCCGTTTTGACGAAGGCGGTCTGGCACATGATGTAATCCAATCTATTGCTGCCTACGGCATAGAACCTGAAAGTGTGTACAGTGGGCTGAAAGGCAACGCCACTACCCACAACCACGGAGAGATGGTGGTAGCTATGAAGAAATACCTGGATAGTATCATTAAGGTTTCACCGGTACCTGATAACTGGGTGACACAATTTACCGGTATACTCGACAATTACATGGGACAGCCTCCTGCTTCGTTTGAGTACAACGGCAAAACCTATACACCGCAAACCTTTGCGAAAGAAGTAGTGAAGTTCAATGCGGATGATTACGTATTTCTCACCTCCTTTACGCACCACCCTTTCTACAAATCTTTCGTCATAGAAGTACCGGATAATTTCTCTAACGGCGCCTATTACAACGTACCATTAAAGGAACTCACTGGTATTACGGAAACTGCACTGCAAAAAGGTTATACGGTGTTATGGGACGCAGATGTGAGCAACAGAGGATTCGCTTCCAGCAAAGGCTTTGCTTTACTACCTGAGCCAGGTGCTTCTCCGAAAAAAGATAGCATCGATCCGGATATGGCGGAACCTTCCTATACACAGGACTCACGTCAACAGCTATACGAAGAACTGATCACACAGGATGATCACCTGATGCATATTACAGGGATTGAGAAAACACCCAAAGGTAAAACCTTCTTCCTGGTAAAAAATTCATGGGGGGCCAATTCCAGTCCATTTGGTGGTTATGTAAATGTTTCAGAGGCTTATTTTGCCGTGAATACAATTACAATAGTAGTACCTAAAGCTGCGCTGGATAAGTCTTTACAGAAGAAGTACAGTATTAATTAATACTTATTACAGAACATACTTTGCAGTATTATCACTCATGTAGTATCCGCTGCCTGGGTTGCAACAGCTTTCAATAAGTGTTTTATGCCAGGCGCTTATTACACGAGATAAAAGCGTTGTGTTTTACAGCAAGCACTTATTATATCACCCGATGATAGTGCAGCGTTTCATAGCAAGCACCTACTATATCACATGACGAAAGCGCAAAGAAATTTATACGGTCGTATTCAGTTGCATTGCCCCGTTAAATTTCTTTGCGCCTGTTGTCAACAGGTCACGGTTAACTTTTTCTCTGCGATTGATTGACATAGGTATCTGAACACCCGCTGTAAACCGGACCAGGGATTTATGAATAAAGGATAGTAAAGCCTTTAATATGTTGTACGTCGCCAGTTGTAATTTCCAGCTCCTTTACTGCTGCCATGGCAGGCCCTGATTTGCACCAGTCAATAAAATCTTCCATTGCCTGTTCTTCTGCTTCTGCCAGGATCCATACGTTTCCATCCAGCAGATTTTTTACTTGTCCCTGTACATTCATTGAATCGGCTACACGCTTTGCATTAGCCCTGAATCCTACTCCCTGCACACGGCCTTTCACAATAATTTCCTTGTGTACAATTGTCTTAGTTGTCATAAATTTTATTCGATTAACGCGGTAATTGCCCAATTCCTGACTGCATGTTATACAAATGGAGAAGGACACTCTCAAAAAACATTCTAAATTTCCGCTAAGATACAAACAACTAAAAACTTATTACAAAAGGGAATGAATGGAATAAAGATGAGGAAAGGATTCATTCATACAAACATTAATCTGAACCAGGGTTTACCGGATAATGGATACGCAGCATTATATGAAATTGGGGTGCTAACGGATCAATAACGGTTGCAACTGACTACCATCCTGGGATAGCAGCTAAGGACTGCAACGCAACAGTATGAAAGGATGGTTAACTTGAGGGAAACAAACACTGATGAACATTGATATAGGGAAGGGATAACAAATTATTTATCCGTCCCAAGTCCATCAATTCTGCGAATCTACCACCCGGCAATCCCTGAATCAGACAATTTTATGGTTGCTTATGCAGCATAATTAAACAACGAACCAACCATGTGTTCAATATCTCCAAATACAAAGTCTTTTAGGCGTTCGTATTTTCCACCGGCAGCAGGCCTTTTCAGCAAACTAAAACAAYGACAATTAAAGCTGCGTACAAATATTTGCTGCGCCAGTAATGGCATGACCATATTGACTTCCGCATCCTGTAATCCTCTCGCCAGCATAATATGCGGCTTGAAAGTCTGCGGCTTCAATTCAAAAGCCTGCAAAATACTACGATGCAACTCAATCAGAGGCTTGGGGTTAGCTACATTGATGAAAACACTGTTGTGCCCATCTGCATGCCTGAACGCATCCATTTTAGACGTGTAAATGGCAAAACCTGCCTGTTTACGCGCTACCTCTTCCAGCATGGTAACAAAATCTTCCTGAAAACGCTCCGGGAAGGCTGATCTGAACAATGCCACATGAACCGGTGCTCCTGACATTCCTGTATCGTTTAACTCCGCAGCTACAAACTGCCGGATACGGGTCACGTCCTTAGACACCAAAGCATCCGGATTCACTACCAATAAATAATCAAATAACTCTTCCGAAATTTCATAATTCGTATTCATAACCTGATATTTTAATTCTCCCTGTTAGAATGACAATACGAATATACAACCTTTTTTCAGAATTACTAATTTTTTTAGCATTTTTTACTAAAAAAATACGCAGCTCTACTAACTGCGTATTTCTCAATTATTTATTTATGACAGCTTTTCTATAATCGCCACAAAATCAGCAGCCACCAGAGAAGCGCCACCAATAAGGCCTCCGTCTACATCAGGGCAGGAAAACAGCTCTGCTGCATTGCCTGGCTTGGCACTGCCTCCGTATAAAATAGAAGTATGTAAAGCCGCTTCACGGCCAAATTTATTAGCAATCTGTGAACGAATGAATGCGTGCATGTCCTGTGCCTGGGCAGAGCTGGCGGTAAGACCCGTACCAATAGCCCAGATAGGTTCGTAAGCAATTACCACCTGCTTCAATTGTTCTTCTGTCAGATGAAACAGACTCTCCTCCAGTTGCTTCGCTACATAGTCGTTCTGTGTTTCCGCCTGTCTTATTTCCAGTGGTTCACCACAGCAGAAAATTGGTTTCAATCCATTGGCCAGTACCTGGTCGATCTTCTTTGCCAGCACTGCATTACTTTCCTGGAAATATTCTCTTCTCTCAGAATGACCCAGAATCACATAATCCACTCCTATTGATTGCAGCATTTCAGCAGATACTTCACCTGTATAAGCACCTGATTTTTCACTCGCGCAATTCTGTGCGGCTACATAAAAACCAGGATAGTTTTTCAGTAACGCCTTTGCTTTCAGCAAATAAGGAAAAGGGGTAGCCACTACTACTTCCTGTCCTTCTTTCAATGTCAGTCCTGCCTGCAGAATGTCATTGATCAGCTGCTCGCCCTGTGCCAGCGTAAGATTCATTTTCCAGTTACCTGCAACAATTTTCTTTCTCATAAATATTGTGATATTAAGTTTTAAGGTCTTTCTGTTTTACTAATTCATATACCGCTTTCAATACCTCACTATCCTTTTCTGACAAGGCTTGTCCTTTTAAAACCATCCAGTTCCCGGCATCTTTCAGGGCTTCTTCCAAACGGTAAGTATCGTTGTCACCCCAGCTGAAAGAAGGCACAAATTTAGGCGGGAAATGCGCTCCAAATACATTGCTGGACACACCTATCACCGTCCCGGTATTCAACATTGTATTAATGCCGCAACGACTGTAATCCCCCATCAGCACCCCACACTTCATGCCTGCTGATACGGCCTCCCCATGCGCTTCCATCCATACTTTTACAGTGGATACATTGTTTTTCAGATTGGAACAGGAAGTATTAGCCCCCAGGTTGCACCACTCTCCTATTACAGCATCTCCCAGGTAACCATCATGCCCCTTGTTGGAATAGCCAAATATTACACTGTTTTTGATTTCACCTCCACCGGTAGAAAAGGGTCCCAGGGTAGTAGCCCCGTATATTTTTGTACCCATTTTTAACACCGCCCCTTCTCCTAGTGCAAAAGGTCCGCGGATAAGACAACCTTCCATCACTTCCGCATTCTTCCCGATATAAATAGGCCCTGTGCTGGCATTGAGTACACTGCACTCTACCTTAGCGCCTGGCTCCAGGAAAATATCCGTATGATTGATTTGTTGATTGGTGTGTGATAAGATAGCCGATGTCCGGCCGACCGTCAGTAGCTTATAATCTGCCCTGATTGCTTTGTCGTTGAGCGCAAAGATATCCCAAGGCTTATAAATTCCCAGTACTTCTCCAGGATAATTTTTCCGGTCGCCCGCCGACAGCATGGGAACCTCTGGGCCCAACACCGCTTTGGCCAGTAACTGGTGGTCTTTATACAACTCCTGATCCGGTTGCAGCGCCGCAATGGCAGCTACCAACTCAGCATCCGGCAATATATGCCCACTCAATAATATGTTTACAGCCTGGCCGTCTTTGTGCAGCAAAGGATATTTATCCTGTAAATGCGGTACAGTAAAATGACTAACTCCTGTACCCAGCCAGAGTTCCCATTTCTCCTGTATGGTGAGTATTCCTACTCTGCAGGCGGCGATGGGCCTTGTATGTGTAAAAGGGTATAACAGTTCACGTACGGGCGTGTCAAAAAGAATATAATTACGCTCCATAAGGGGCTAAAATAGAAAATCCCATCGATAAGCCGATGGGATTTCCCTAAAAAATATTTTACTTAGAAACTATGCTTTCTTAGCGTAGCGCTTGTTGAATTTGTCAATACGTCCTGCAGTATCCACCAATACGTTCTTACCAGTATAAAAAGGGTGAGAAGTATTGGAAATTTCCAACTTGATCAACGGATACTCATTGCCGTCTTCCCACTTTGCAGTTTCTTTGGAAGGAGCAGTAGAGCGGCTTAAAAAGCTCTCACCGTTTGACATATCTTTAAATATCACAAATCTGTAACTTTCTGGATGGATTCCCTGTTTCATATCAAAATTATTGTAAATACAGGGTGCAAAGTTAACTAATTTTCTTTAACACCCAAAGATTATTCGTAAAAAAAATCAGGATTTCATGTTTATATACTGCAAAGGTATGCCCAGATTGGCTTCCTTCGCTTTCTGTATAACTTCCTGTAAGTCATCAATTTTTTTGCCGGTTACCCGTACAATATCGTCCATAATGGCCACCTGTACCTTCAATCCGGCATCTTTAATCATTTTCACTATCTTCTTGGCATCTTCCTGTTTAATCCCGTTACGCACAGGTATCTCCTTTTTAAATACCTTCCCACTCTGATAAGGCTCCTTGCTGAGATCGTAAATAGAAGCATCCAGCCCCTGACGCATGGTGCGACTCACCAATACATCCAGCACCTGACCCAGCTTCATGTCACTATCTACTTCTATATTAAGCACCAGTTCTTTCTTATTCAGCTCTATTTCCACATGTGAACCCTTGAAATCAAACCTGTTGGTAATTTCTTTCTTCACCGTGTTAATCGCATTATCCAGTGTCTGTAAATCTACTTTGCTAACAATATCAAAGGACGGCATAACTAAAAATTTTATATTCGAACAGCAAATATAAAAAAGAAAAAGCAGGTAGAGAACTACCTGCCGCATATATACTCTAAATCTAACTTGTTATTAAATCTTACTGATCCGGCCCATGCCTGATATAGCCTTTGTTACGCCCGGATCTCCTTTATATTTTACGTTACCCATACCGGAAATGCTTACATCCAGTTTCTTCTGGGCAAACACCTTTGCTTTACCGGTACCGGAAATGCCGATTTTTACATCATTGACAGAGAAATCCAGGGCCTCGATGTCTGCTGAACCAGAAATACCATATTCGGCACTTTCTGAACTCCCTTTCAGTTTTACATTACTGGCGCCGGATAATCCTACTTTCAGCGATTGCACTTTGATATCCAGATCAGCATCTGCAGCGCCGCTGAATTGCAGCCGAATCTGATCGCTGCTTAAAACACCAGTACTGGTAAACCCACCCGCACCACTGGCAGACAATTTATCAACCTTCTGCAGGGTGACATATACCTTAATCTCTTTGGTAGGTTGAATATTATATCCCTTTTTAGAATGGATACTCAGCTCACCACCGGAAATATCTGTAATAATATAAGGCAGCAGGTTTTCTTCCGCTTCTATCTTGATACTATGCGTGTTTCCCTGTGTGATAATTACTTTATACACACCAGAAGTCCCGATATCTGTAAAGGCAGATGCATCCCTCGATTCCTGTTTCACATTTCCATTACCCTTGATCCTTTCCTCTGTAATATGTTTAAAGGAAGCAAATACACCGGCGGCTAACAGCAATGGCAGCGCGATCATCAAATACGTGGCTAATCGTTTCATAGTGTAACTGTATTTTTAAGATTTTAGAATGATGCTATATTTTAGAAAATATCAAGATTAACATCGGAGTTTGTTCCCTGTATTTTTATATAAGGAGATGATTCACTCCCACCGCCTGCCTGTGCTGAAAAATTCAGCGTGGAGCCTCTCTTGTTAGATACGGTATTTTTCAGCTCCAGTCCGCCTGTATCCAGGTCCCCATTGACCAGGTTTGCGTGAATACTCAGTGGTTGCCTGCGGGAAAAAGCCATTTTTAAGTCAGAATAGGTCAACTGGAAATCAGCCTGTTTAAAGCCACTCCCCACTTTCAGCACCTTCACATCTCCATACGTCATTCTCATGTTCATCCCCTGCTGCAGTTCGGCTACTCTTACATCAGAGTAGGTACAACGGCCCTCTACCCAATCTGCCGATTCTACTTTATAATCATCATAGTTAGCGGCTATCTTCAGACTTCCCAGTTTGCCCACCGTATATTCGCTGTAGTTAGAGCTGGTTTCGAGTGCATCCAGCTTATCGGCACGTATTGTAGAATAATTGCCTTTCACATTCACTTTACCGGCTTTCCCGATTTTGCCTTTATCACAGTAATTGATTCTAAAGGTGAGGTCTTCGGCTTCCCGGATATCAAACGTACAATAGTTCATATCCAGCATGGCAGGGAAGGTGAACTTGTCTGCTATCACATCTCCGAACTGATTCTCTACTACCAGTTTTTGCAGACTTTGCGGAATATATATATCGTAGTCAATATTCACATAATCTTTGGAATCCATTTTACCACCCCAGGAAAACCAGCTGGAACCTCCTTTGCTAGGGCTGTAAGCGGTACGCATAGATACTGCCGTGCTACTGCTTTTATCAGTGTCAATATCTACCAGTTCTGCGATAGACCGGGCCTGCTCATCTGTTTTCCCGAAGCCGGTAATGGTAATGGTAGCTTTAATTTCATTCTTGTTCCAGGCATGAAAAATAATCTTACCATATTTATTCACAATGCTTAAAGTAGCATTGTCGCTTACTGTAAAATCTTTAACGATTGTTTTCTTGTAAGCCGTTCCTCCATTGTGGGCCTGTGCCAGTAACGGAAGCAACAGGAATAACAAGCATTTAAATCTCAGCTTCATATTGCTTTTTTGTGTGAGCGGGAGTTACACGTTTGTGCTGCAACTCTTCCAATATTTTGTCAAGTAAATCCAGCTTCAGCTGGTAGTAGCGTACAAGTGCAGCGCGGATTCTTTCATTGCCGGGATTGTTCTTTAATTCTTTTTCCAGCGCTTTATAAGTATCGTTGCGAAGTTCAAGTTCCTTACGGGCGGCACTGTCCAGTCCCAGTTCATTCACCGGATAGGCATTGATCAGCTGCAGCTTTTCGTTTATACGTGAGGTATAGTATGCTTTTGCTTCCTGCATCTCAGGCGCTATTACTGCCAGTTCCTGCTGCTGATGCTGTTTATGTTTGGCAAAATAAAACAAGGCACCGGCATTTACCAGTAATACTAATATGACAGCTGCTTTAAACCAGTTTTTCTGTAAAAGCTGTACTACCCTACCTTTGCGTTGATTATTCAGTTCTTTCTCCATTGCATCCCAAACCCTTGGTGAAGGTCCGGGCACCTCAAATTCTTCACGGTGCTGTTGGATAAAACTTTCAAAATTGTCTGGCATTAACGAGTTACATTTTGCTGTTTTACAATTTGCCTTACTTTCTCTTTGGCACGCATATACTGCGTTTTCACGGTAGACTCGGTGATACCCAGCATTTCTGCTATTTCCCGGTGTGAATACTCTTCAAAAAGATAGAGATTCAATACGGTACGATATCCCTGCGGTAAACCATGGATGGCAGATTTTACAGCAGCAACGGTCCAGGTAAACTGGGCTTCGTCTACTCCCTCTTCTGTCATCACTTCCACTTCGTCTACATCTTCAAAATATACTTTCTTTTTACGAAGTGTATTCAGACAATGATTTACCACGATCCGCTTAATCCAGGCACTAACGCTGTTATCACGTTCCAGTTTATGAATGTGCTTGTGCACCTGGATGAAAGCCTCTTGCAAGGTGTCTTCCGCATCGCTCACATTATTTGTCATACGCAGACAGATATTATACATAGCAGCAGCGTACGCGTCGTACAATTCAYGGAATGCGCGAACATCCCCCTTTTTGCAGCGGTCTACTACATTCTCTGCTATTTGCGTTTGATTCAAGTTAGTGGCTGATGCTTTCATTATAAAGACAGTAATTGTAAAAAAGGTTGCATGTCGTTGAAAGGATTTTCCGGCTTATTGTGACTTTAGCCCGTCTCCAAAACAGCTATGGCTCTCTTATCTATTTAATTATTAATTATTTATAGAGATGGATGAAGATTATATCTGGTATAAAATATTTTCCAAAATTATACTAATGCCCTGTCCGTTGCTATCAAATTACACCAAAGACCTCTTTTCTGTGACGAAACCAACATATCCCAGGTCCGGAAGTTTGAAAGGAAAACGCAGCCCAATGAGAGGCTACGTTTTTCCATCCTTTATATACCTAAAAAACCATCTTTAGGACAGGGGGCTGTTAGTTGCCACCCTGTTTTACACGATTTTGTTCTGCTTCCAATCCTGTCTGACGGGTACGGGCGGCCTTTACGTTTGTGTTTCCAAAACGATAGTTAAAGGTCAGTCTCACCTGTCGGCTATCCCGACCACTGGATACAGAAGTGTATTTACCGGCATTTTCAAAAGATCCCCGGAAGTAATTGGTTTTGAAAACATCGGCTACATTCAGTTTCAGGGAGCCTTTACCTTTCAATACTTTCTTTGATACACCCAGATCCAGTGAAGACATAGATTTCATTCTAAATAATCCTTCATTGGTTACCTGCGGCGAAACATAGAAGTAAGTGACTTCAGCTGCCATATCTTTATTAATGGTAAATGTTTGTTGTGTGCGGCCAAAGAACCCACCGGAAGAGAGTTTTACCGGATTATTATTTACTACCGTTTCATATTTCCCGTAGGAAACAGATACCGTGGTAAAACTCATCCACCATTTGGTAATAGGCATTGGCAAAGAGATATTCAGGTTAAAATTATCCGCATTGGCCACATTCATGTATTTATACCGGAGAATGGAAGTATCTCCTGTTGACTTATCCACGTCCGCTTCCAGGATCCTGGTCATCATATCTTTTGTACGTGAATAGCCTATAGAGGTGATCAGGAATTCCTTGAAAGTATGTGTGATTTCAAAGTTGTTGGAGTATTGTGGTTTCAGATTTGGATTACCTGCTTCCTTGGTATACCTGTCCAGGTAGAATTCAAATGGATTAAGATCTTCGTAGCTTGGACGCTCAATACGACGGCTATAGCTGAATCCAAGGGTATTGCTTTTGTTCAGGGTGTATGTCAGCGCTGCACTTGGGAACAGGTTAAAATAAGAGGAGTCATTTTTCACCACCTTATTTTCCTTGCCCTGCATGGAGGTGGAGTTACCGGTAATATGTGTTTGTTCTCCCCGCAAACCTAACTGCACATTCAATTTCTTATACTGTTTGTTGAAGTTGATATAGGCAGCATTGACATTCTCTTTATATATAAAATGATTGGAGCGGTTTTCATCCAGTATCCAGTTGCCGCTTCTTAATGAATCAAAACGTGCATCGTTATCTGTAGTCACAAAGCTCACTTTCACACCTGCTTCCAGCTTGGCCTGGTTTTTCAGGGGGTGTACGTAATCAATCTTGGCAGTTTTTATTTCTATGCTGGAAGGCTGGTTATTACGGGAAGTATCCGCGCCAAGTATTCTTTTTCCTTCTACATCACGGGAAATTGCATAGATACTGTTAAACTGTTTGTCGGTGTTCCGTGCATAATCCAGATCCACGTTCAGTTCTTTACCAGTGCTATCCAGGATACCACGATAGTTCACGTTATAAGCGCCTCTTCTCCATTTAGCATCGTAGTTGGTGTTGGTAGATAAAATAGAATCTACGGTTTTACCATTACCTATTTTGGTGGCGGAGTAAGAAGGAAATTCACGGGTTCTGTCTGCCAGATCCACCATTACTCCAATGGTATGTCCCTTGCTGATGAAATAATCTGCTCCGATTTTAACACCATGATAATCAGATGTTTGTTTCATGTTGTTTATCTGGTCGTATACGCTGAGTCCTTTATTATCCTGAATAGAGCGATAAAGGCCCAGATCCTGCTGTTGCTCACGGTGACTATAGTTATAGGAGCCGAATATGTTAAACTTTTCGTTCCGGTGATTCAGGTTTAGTCCACCGTTCATGCGGGGCCATTTACCGATAGCTCCACCCAGGGTAACATTACCGTTAGTACCGTAGCTGGTATTCTTCTTTAATTTCAGGTTAATGATCCCTGCGTTACCGGCTGCATCATATTTGGCGGAAGGATTGGCAATCAGCTCGATCTGATCAATATTTGTAGCTGGCATACTTTTCAGCAATTCGGCCACATCTTCCGGTGTCATGTTGGTCGGTTTGCCATCTATCATAATAACCACGCCACCTTTACCTTTCATAGAAATATTACCATCCTTATCTACATTAATTGTTGGCGATTTTTCCAGCACTTCCATTGCAGAGCCACCGGAAGCGGTGATGCTGCTTTCCACGTTTACCACCATTTTATCTGCTTTCTGCTCTACAAATGGCCTGCGTGCGGTTACATCAATGCCTTTCAATGCTTTGGAAGCAACTTCCAGCGACAAGGCGGGTACCCGAACAGGGCTGCCGGCAACATCAAATACTTTGCTATATACTTTGGACATACCAACGGACACAGCCGCTATCAGGTATTTACCTTGTTTTACCTGTTCAAATTCATACTTACCATTGATATCTGCGATGGCTCCTTTCACCAGGGAAGAATCTTTTGCTTTTAATAAGATTACAGTAGCGAACTCTACAGGTTTATTACCTGCCTGGTTAACTTGTCCTGCCACGCCAGGGGTATTTTGAGCCATGGAGGTTAAAGCTGTAGCTAACATACTCATTGTTAATGTTATAGCTTTAAAACTTGTTTTCATATAAGGGCGATTTAGAGTGTTAGATGTTGTTTGGTCTTTTAAATACATACTTTTTTAGAACCTTAGCTTATATACTACAGTAGTTAGACTTACTACAGTAGATTAACTACTACGATGTAAAAATCGGTATTATGTATTACACAGTACATAGCATTACACAAGCGGTCTATAGAAAGGGACGAATGGTAAAAACTATGGAACGATTAAAAAGACGATTGAGGAGAAATAAAGTTGCACGAGATCCTGCACTATATAAAATAGCGGTGTTAATACAGGATGGCCGGTATTATAAGGAGATAAGAAAGTAGAAAGATGGTAAAGGAAAGGGCTGTTTAATTCAGTCGCTCATCAAAATCTATCATTTTACGATAGGTAGGCTTGCGGCGATGGTGGTAGAACTGCATCGCATATATAAATAAGACCATGCATAGGAATACCAGCAACATTGATAAGGTACTGCGTAAGCCTAATAAGAGGTTATCCGGAGACAATACCCTGCTGCTGATAAACACTTCTTCAGGCGTCCAGCGGGCAGATAGGTCTGTACGGGGATTAAAATCGGCATAACCGTTTCCATTGGTAAAATGCGCCAGGGAAGCGATCTGCTGTAATTGTTTCCTGATTCTCCCGATGTCGCCAGCTTTACCAATAGCGGTAAAACAGAGGGAACCTCTTCTACCCAGGAGTCGTACTTCATAATTAAGCACAGGAGGAGTGATTCCGTCAAAATGTAATATTCTGGCCCAGTGCAGGGTGAGATTGTTTTTATCAAAATAAGGAGGGAATGCCCAGTCCATGCTGGTAATCACACCGGCGCCTTTACGACTGCGTAATACATTTTCATTTTTCAGCTCCTCCTTCATGTCATGGAGCAGTTTACTATAATTGATCTTCCCGGCTTCCTGTTCGTTCAGGTATCCGGAAGGCTCAAAAGAAATCACAAATCCACGGAAATCCTTATCCATAGGGCCTGCCCTTTCTGGCAACAATACGCCCAGTGTATTAGAATTTTCGGGATTACCCCATAAAGACTCTACGAGCAACCGGCTTTGGGCAGCATCCAGCAAACGGAATCCTTCCGGCACCTGTAAAGTAGCTCCTTGTCCCAGTTCCTGTTCCCCCACCTTGTAAGAAAAGGATGCCACTATAATATCAGACGAATCCAGCTTATCATACCTGCTCAGACTATCTTCCCTGGATAATCCAAGGGATTTGAGGCAGATAGCCAAACAAAAAAATGCGATAAAGCTGCAATAAAACGTACGCATAACTCTAATTAAATAGCCACAGGTTATTTATCAGCTCAACAAACAAGGATAAACCAGTAAAAGGTTACGATTAATAGTCAGATTAAAAATACAAATAGATAGTGCTACTATAACTCTGCTGAAAAATTAGTTTTAAAATTGAATCTGTACAATAGCACGTTAAATACATTTATTGGTTTTCCAGTTGCAGACCGGCCAGGAGCTCCGGTAATTCCTGCTGCAAGAGTTCAAAAAACTCCCTTTCCTCTTTACGGATATGTGTTTCCAGGGCGTTTGCCAGTATGTCCATACAAGTATCCAGGTCTGTGCTATCCGTGAGGGTACTGTACATCCGGGAAATAACCAGGTGCTCTTCCTGTAATTCCCGTATCATAGCGTCAATAGCGGCATTTTTGCCGGCGCATTTCTCGAAGAGGTATTCTTCTTTCTGGATATGTGGTACCATCAGTTCCTGGAATACCTTTACTATATATTCAAATCTGGCCTGTGTTTCCAGTGGAAAGCCTTCGTACGGGGCTGCATCTTTTTTCAGGTAGCGGCATACAAATAAAAGGCGCTTGTGCTCATGCGACAAAGGAACTAAAGAAGGGTGACGTTGCATATAATAATATCAGGAAAGCTTTTTTGTGGCAGTATTATTTTTACGGTAAATGACAATCAATATAATACCACCAATCACCAGGAGTGTAGATATAATTTCCGCCTGTGTGGGATGAAAGCCGAAGATGTCATAACGGGTATCTACCCTTATCTTCTCTATAAAAAATCTTTCTACACCATTTAATATAAGGTATATACCAAATATTATTCCTGGTATTTTTATCTTTTTACGAATGCCCCAGAGCACAAAAAACAGTGCCAGGCATACAATGATCTCATATAACGGTGTAGGATATACGGCAATTGGTAATACTTTGCAATAGGGACCATCACAACCAGCTATCTGCACACCTTCTTTAATAACGTTGTGCGGATAACCGTAAGCGAAAAGCCAGTCGGGCATAAAGCCCAGTGCAGCTGGTTTTTCAAAGGCAGCATGTGGTATCTTTTCAACGTTGACATGCTGTTCCTCAACGAACCCGGCTAGCCGAAAGAACCCGACATTTTTCTGTGCAGCGTCCGTAAAGTTTGCAGGCGCCATTTTCACAGTATGCCCGGTATTAGTATCGATTGTATAGGCGCTGTTATAGATTCCCCAGTCGCCATCTCCTGAAAAATGACAACCCATCCTGCCGATGGCGTAAGCCAGCATCAATGCAGGAGCCGCGCTATCTATCAGTGCACGGATATTAAATTGCTTTTTGCGGGCATAGCTGATAATCACAATGGCTGCTACAATCAGGCCTCCGTAAAAGGTCAGTCCGCTGAAAGATAATAGGGCGCCAATCGGGTCCTGTACAAAGTCGTTCCAGTTTTCCAGATTATGGAAAATTTTGGCGCCGAGTAAACCGGCAATAGCCGCCATTACGATAATGTCGGGTACACGGTGATGGGGCATCACCATCACTGTTTGTTCTACTGGTTTGGACAATGCCTGTTTCTTCTTTGAATAATATTTATACCCCGCCATAGCAGCAGCTACCAGGATACCGGCGATCAGGCTGCCCTGACTGGAAAATACAAATGATTGCAGGTCAAGGGAAGCAGTATCCCATTGAAAAAATATGCCCAGTATCTTATATCCGATGATAAATCCTACCACCGCATTACCAATAATTTCCCCCTGGGTAGCAGGAAGTCCTACAACTACTTTCTCGGGAATACCTTTCAGTAATCCCTGTTGCTCATAGCGTTTCAGTTCACGCGTCAGGATATAGGCGCCGGCCAGGAAGGCCATGGCCACAAAAAAGCCAAACGTTTGTAAAATTTTAAAAACCGGAATCTCTAAGCCAAGCAGATCTCTGAACGCGTAATATAAATTAGGATACATAGCCGTAAAAAAATTGGTGATCTGAACTTTCCTATGAACAAAGCCGAATTTAATCAAAAGGAAAATCAAACCACCAAAGTACGATGCAATTTCGAATTTCTAAATTGGATTTTAGAAATGTGAATATTTAGCAATATTGCTCAAAAGCGTCGGCCAGGTTTGCAGCAATCATTTGCGCAGAACGACCTTCAATCATGTGACGCTCAATAAAGTGCACCAACTCACCATTTTTAAATAACGCAATCGCTGGAGAAGAAGGTGGGTAAGGCATCAGATGAGTACGGATTTGTCTTACTGCTTCTTCATCAAAACCTGCAAAGCTGGTCGTCAGCCTGTCTGGTTTCTTTTCGCTGTGTGCTACTGCCATCAGTACGCCCGGACGAGCAGTACCTGCAGAACAACCACATACTGAGTTGATTACTACCAGGGTAGTTCCGTCCTGCTTCAGTGTTTCGTCAACGCTATCTGCTGTCAGCAACTCCTGGAAACCATTATCTGTTAACTCCGCCTTTCTTGGCATTACTAATTCCGCTGGATACATATGTTATAGTTTTTTCTGTTTATATTTTTTACAAAGTTAATTATATGAAYCCAGAAAGTAAAAAAATGGATGAGTAATTAGACTTTTTGACATAATAACTACAATACAAATGACACAATGTCATAATCTGTAACCTTTTTACTAACAAAATAGCAGTTTTTACGGCATGGTATCCCATTTGATCTGTACCGGATATCAAACAAAAATTGATTTCACACTAAAAAACTTATAGAAACTATGACACACATTAAATTTAACCACAGCCCCCTTCCTAAATCATTTGGTGGAATTGTTGAAGACATCCTCAACGGAGGATTAAACAAATACGTGAAAGATGATTTTCTGACCAACGATTATTTTACCACACATCCTCCGGTAAATATCGTTGAAACACCAGAAGCCTTCTTGCTGGACGTAGTAGCACCAGGTTTCTCCAAAGAAGATTTTAAGATCAGCGCCGATGAAAAAGCGATCACTATCAGTGCGGAAAAGAAAGCTGAAACTAAAAACGATAGCGACAAACAAGTACGTCGCGAGTTTAGCTTCAAATCTTTCAAACGTTCATTTACCATCAGTGAGTTGGTAGATGCCGGCAAGATCAATGCAAAATATGATAACGGTGTCCTGAAAGTAACCCTTGGTAAAAAGGAAAACAAACAGGATGCTCCGAAAGAAATAGTAGTGGAATAAAATAGCTATTAGCCATTAGCTTTTAGCTATTAGGGAAATGCAGCGAAGATCATCATATATCATATGGTGGTCTTTGCTGTTTTTTTTATAAGAATACAACTAATGCAATCTCCGCTGCATTTCCCTAAAAGCTAATAGCTAAAAGCTAACAGCTGGTAAAATTCCCACGAACGTTGAATCTACTATAGTTTATTATACGATAATTTGCTTTCCTAAGCACGCAACAATGACAAAGCTCTTCCAGCAAGGCTGGTTATCTATAAAAAATATATACCTCAACACAGAGAAAGCAGTGATTGGGAATGTTATCCTTCATACGGAAAACACATACGAACAGGCAAAAATCAAACTCATTTTTGACTACGCTTTCTTCTATATCGTTCTGCTGATGAGTCTTCTTTTCATCAATATGCTCAGCCAAAACGTAGTGAACATGTTGCTCATCCCGCTGATGATCACCATCCTGATGGTTTGCCTTTTGATGCTGAGAAAAAGGGTCAGCGCCCGAAAAGTAGGCTTGTTAACTTCTTTCACCACCTTATGTATTCCCATCATTTCATCTTTCTTCAATAACCAGGATCTTAGTCCTAAATACACGCTGATATGGGTCATGAGCATATTACTCTGTTATATCACCGTTAATCTGACGACCGTGCTTATCTGGAGTCTGATCCTCTGCGGGTACCTGGTAGCCATTGCCTATGTGAAACTGAACAACATAGGTGTGTATGTAAGTCCGGGGTATTCTTCTGCCTTCCAGTACATCGCCAATCCTTTGATTGTTGGCATGTACCTGTTGTTCCTGATAAGGGCACTCGGACAGTATTACCGCAACATTATATCGATGGAGCAAAAGAGAACCGCGGAGAAACAGCAACAGCACTTATCGCTGATTAATCAGCACCTCACCAAACAATTTCTCCTGGTAAAAGGCTTTTCCCGCTCCGGTAAATCTGCTTTTTTAAAGGGAGAACTGGAATTGCTGGAAGTGTGTTTTACGGAAATAGAGAAGCAATGTGGTACTGCTATTGACTATCTCAATGATTCTAAGGAAGGATAGACCTACACATCTGTGTTATACAACAAAGCCAYCATATTAATACTATTTATATTATATGGAGAAGTAAATATTGCCATTTGCATCATTTTCGGACATAATGATAATATATTGTTGCTAATACAAGTATTTCTATTAAAATAAGATTAGAAAAAATTACAACTTTCGGGGCTTATCGATGGCTGCAGATAAGTATATCTTTGCAATCTCAATATTCATCTCCTATTTTCCTTATGCCCGATGAATATCATCTAACCTATGCCATGATAGGGCTTTCAGTAAAATGAAAGCCTTTTTTTATCATACTGAAAGAAAAAATGAAAAAAAATAAGCCCCCCGAATAATCGGGGGGCTTTCAGTAGGATTACTAACCCATTTTTTTAATAACCCAAAATCTTTAACATGCTCTGGGAAGTCTGCTCTTTCGCATACAACCAATCTTTCAGCTGACCGTTTTTGTCGTATCCTACAATCACATGCTTAGGCGAAGGTATGAGGCAGTGTTTAATACCACCGTACCCGCTGAGCTGATCCTGATACGCACCTGTATGGAAAAATCCTATATACAGCGGCTCGCCGGATGCCTGTTGCTTAGGCAGAAACACAGCATTAATATGTTCTTCAGATGTATAAAAATCGTATCCATCACAGGTAAGTCCACCGAGATGCACCTCCTGGTATTCCTGGTCCCATTTATTAATAGGTAACATCAGGAACTTTTCACCAATACCCCATGTATCAGGTAAAGTAGTAATGAAAGAGCTATCTATCATATACCAGGACTCCCTGTCATTCTGCATTTTTTCACCAATCACACTGTAAATTACAGCCCCACTTTCCCCTACAGTAAAGGAACCAAACTCTGTGTAAATGTTAGGTACAGGTACCTTATTCTTTTTACACATGCTTTTGATGTTGGCAACAATTTCGTTTACGATATAATTATAGTCGTAATCAAATCCTAAAGAGTGTTTAATCGGGAAACCGCCACCTACGTTAATGCTATCCAGTTCAGGACAGATCTTCTTCAGCTGGCAATAAAGGTTTATTACGCGGTTAAACTGGCTCCAGTAGTAGATATCATCCTTTATACCTTTGTTCATGAAGAAGTGAAGCATTTTCAGCTCAAACTTCTCATTCCCTTTAATTTTATCTACATAATACTCCAGGATATCACGGGGAGGTATACCAAGACGGGAAGTATAAAAATCAAAGCTTGGCTCCTCTTCTGCTGCCACGCGCAGCCCAAGTTTCACCTTATCCTTGATTCTGATGTTCCGTTTGTAATCTTCCAGCTCTTCTTTGTTATCCAGTACTGGTATTACATTCTTAAACCCACTGTTGATCAGTCGTGCAATAGACCTTGTGTAAGACTTGGTCTTAAAACCGTTACAGATCACGTAGGTTTCTTTGTTTATCTTCTTTCGTTCATATAACTTATTGACAATGTCAATGTCATAACCGAAGGAAGTTTCGATATGCACACCATGCTTCAGCGTTTCTTCCATAATAAAGGAGAAATGCGAGCTTTTGGTACAATAACAATAGAAATACTCTCCATCGTACCTGTTCTTCTTGATAGCATCATGGAACATCTTCTTCGCCTTGTTGATCTGCATCCCGATTTTAGGTAGGTAGGTCAACTTAAAGGGTGTTCCATACTTGTCAATCAAAGCCTTAATGTCCAAACCATTAAATTCCAGGTAGTTGTCTTTTACTTCAAAGCCCTCCTGGGGAAATTCAAAGGTCTGTTTAACGAGGTCTGTGTAGGTGTTGTTCATTTAGTACTGCAAATGAATTTTAGGAATTAGTAATAGAAAAAAATAACAGGATAACAATCCTTTTTTCCCTCACTGGGAAACTCCTGGTTTACACACCTACGTCAGTTCGAACCCCAGCAAAATAGGTTGCAAATCTAAATATTTTGTTGATTGCCACCTCAATTTTTTTCGGGAGGTATTCATTAAAAAAGCACAATTACCCGGGCAAATATACAAACAATTACAAACCAGGCAGTTAAATAATATTATTCAATATTTTATTTATCCCTGTTTCAATACTTCCATTGCCTGTTTTCCTTCGCAAAAAAGCAAGTCGAGGATACTAAGGCCGGGAATGAAGCCAGTACGCTCCTGGAATACCTGGGTATACTCCGGCTCTGTCTCCCCAGCTACGGCTCCCGGTAAAATACTTTCCCGGGCATCCGTTACACCGCTGACTTCCTTTTGATAGCTCTCTGTAAAGATCACCGGCATCTTAATGCCAAGCTTGCTGTTTACCCATTCGAAGCAGGCTATGTTCCAGTCAAGCAAAAAATCGAATGGCTTTTCAAACAGTTCCTGCAGGTCCGCTTCATAATATTCGAACCAGGGAGAACGCCGATAAGCAGACACGAGCGTTTTCCAATGCAGCCCCTGCCATTTCTCCTCATTGCTGATCCGGACATCCTTCATAACAGTCCTTTGATTTTTTCCTCTCGCCAAAGGCACACTTAAAATCATACGGCCATTTGGACCCGCAACATAACAACGGTTCCTGTAACTGAGCTTTTGATAGTGCTCATATTTCTCTATCTGTAATATATCGTATTTTACTAAAGCTTTATATGCATCAATTGGTGGAAAATACTGAGATTCAATCAGTAATACCTTCTCTCCTGCATTCTCTGTCATAATGTCAAAATTTTATAGCCATGCGTAGGAAAATGGTTCTCCTCACCTGACAATCACTTATACATAAATACTTAACAATTAACTTTAAGTAGATGATTAACAATTCATAGGGTTATTAATCATATGCTAAAATAATTAGCACACCACTATCTTCGTCAAAAGTTACCGAAATGCAAAAATACTAAAGAAATTAGTCGCTTTTTTGTTCATTTTTAGCGAACAGAGGAGGAAATGTGAAGATAATCTATTTTTTTAAAGAACTATTTTATTTATATGTGTTTTATACTTCATTCTTTAATCACCTCCCCCCTGATATAAAAACCCTCCGTTAAAAGTTTCCCAATTCAGATTCTCTTTTTTGATAACTAAAACCTTTGCAGTAGGTTTGACATAAATTAAAATACCTGGTCAGCCGATGAAAGTTTTCCGATTGTTAGTGGCAGTTTTTATGATTTGGGGAGTAGCAAGCTCTTGCGAAAAAACGAAAGATATCCAGTTCGTGAGGGTAGCTGGTATCGATTTGGATGAGATCGGTATGAGCAAAAGTATCGTACGGATGACCCTGGCATATTACAATCCTAATAACTTTCGCCTGCAACTAAAGGATGCGAATTTCGACCTGTTTTTTGATGATACCGAAGTCGGCCATTCCATGCAGGATACTACTATTTCTATTCCGGCCAGAGATACTTTTTACTTTCCGGTAAAACTGGAAGTAAATATGGCGAACGTATTTAAAAACGCATTGAGCGCTTTTGCCAATAAAGAAGTGACCATAAAAGCAACCGGCAATTGTAAAGTAGGTAAAGCAGGCATTTTTCTGCCCTTCCCTATTAAATGCGAAACCAGACAAGCCTTAAATTTCTTCTGATCCCTTATCACTCAACAAGGACATTATTTCCAAAATGTGACTGCTTTCCGCGATATTTCTAAGCGGAGACAACCTTAATCCGTTGCGTAAATAATTGAGGTCTTCCAGCAAATTTCCCGTCAATAAATCATGTTGCTTTGCCATCCACCAGGCAAGGGCAGTTTTAAGTGCAGCTGCTTTTACGCGAAAAGTACGCGGACTGTATCGTCCCGGATGCAGATGTATATAATTGTCCTTATCTGCTGCTAACCGTAATATCCACCTCGACGTATCGGATAATGTCAGAGTTGCATAATCATTTGTTTGTGCGAGGAACACTTCATAATCAGCGCGGTTGTGTACACCCGCCAACGCTAATTGGCCTCTTATTTCTTTGAAAATAGTTGTAGTGGGAAGATCACCGGCATACATATCCATTTGCGAGCCGCCGAGAGCCAGCAGGTGAAAATTGATGTCAGATGGATCTAAAAGAGAAAGCGTTTGCTGAAGTGCAGTGAGATGATGTTTCAGCGGGTTGAACAGGATGGGAATGGTGGTAACTTTAAATGTTTAAAAATAGCCTTTAGCTGCTGTTCTTCGGGTTTACCGCCGAACCAACCGCTAAAGGCTATCATTATATTAGTTCTTCTTCTCTTTTGCCATGCCGCCGCCATCTTCCGGCTTCTTGCAGCAGGTAGGCAGTTTCGCGTAAGACTCAGGATTGGCCGTAATATTATCTGCGTCATATCCTGCATTGGCGATACCTGTCTTGATATTCTCAATATTGGTACGGTCTGTCCAGTATTTAACAGTAGTGATGTGTTTTTTGAAATCAACTTTCACAGACTGCACACCTTCTTCGTGTGACATATATCTTTCAATACGATTCTTGCAGGATTCACACTGCACAGTGGGCGTGCTGATCTTAACAGTTTCAATCGACTTCTGTTTCTGTTGAGCCATAGCCATACCTACACTGGCTACCAGGAACAACATTACTAATTTTAGGATGCGCATAGTTGTAATATTAATACCCGAATATACAAAAAATGTGATATACAATTATGAACTACCTGCCCCACTGATCAGGTGCACTTCTCCAGGCTTGCAAAGTGGAAATTTCGTCTGCAGAAACAATCCCTTTTTCTTCCGCCAGCGCAATCATAGCGCCATAGTTACTGAGAGAATGGAAAGGAACACCTGCCGCTTCAAAAGCTTTCACCGCCACATCGAAACCGTAGTTAAAGATAGACACCATACCTATTACTTCACCACCTGCTGCACGAATGGCCTGTACGGCTTCCAGGCTGCTCTTGCCGGTAGAAATAAGATCTTCTATTACGACTACTGACTGACCTGGTTGTAAAACACCTTCAATCTGGTTACCCATGCCATGTTCTTTAGGCTTGGATCTCACATAAATAAAAGGCAGTTTCAACTGATCAGCTACCAGTGCACCATGCGGAATACCTGCTGTAGCTACTCCTGCAATCACTGCTGCATCCGGAAAAGTTTCGAATACCAGGTTGCACAACTCAGATTTAATATAGTCACGCACGTAAGGAAAAGATAAAATTTTCCTGTTATCGCAATATATCGGCGATTTCCAGCCGGAAGCCCATGTAAAGGGCTGTGCAGGACTTAATTTTACGGCCTGCACCTGCAGTAATTTTTCTGCAACTTGTTTTTCGCTAACTTTACTCATACAATCGCCAAAAGTAGTTTATTTCTACTATTTTACTAGAAAACTAGTAATTGAGTAAACTAGTAAAACAGCAAAATAGCTACCAGAAAGGAGTTTCCCCACCCCGAATATTTTACTTCCATATTACCAATTCAAATTTCCACGCTCTTTTTTATCTACTTATTCTGATCCTCGTTACATTTGCGGGATGCAAGCAACTATCACTATCTATCTCAACGAGCGGCCACTCTTATTGAGTGCAGATACAACCAATATTCCGGCTCAATTTGCAAAAGCGAAAGTGTACGATAACCCCGATCCCATCAAGATGGAAAGCGTATTACAGAAGCTGGAAGACGGGAAAAAGGAAGCAGCGGTTTTTATTGCACCAGATGTAAAACAACTCTTTAAAAAAGTATCCCTTCACTTCACYACACTCGTAGCTGCCGGTGGCTTAATTACCAACCCTGCCGGAGAAGTATTGATGATGTTCCGCAGAGGTAAATGGGATCTGCCAAAGGGCAAACAGGATCCGGGAGAAGACCTGGAAACCTGCGCACTACGTGAGGTAGCTGAAGAGACAGGCTTACATACCGTTTCACTGGAAAATAAGATTACAGAAACGTATCATTATTACCCAATGAAAAATAAAAAGGTATTAAAACATACCCATTGGTACCGTATGCTGTTTACAGGCACCGAGTTAACTGTACCACAAATAGAAGAAGATATACAGGATCTGGAATGGGTTAAACCGGAAAACGTAGACAAGTATCTGAAGTTTTCCTACGAAAATATCAGGGAAGTATTCAGGGCTTCTAACCTGTAGAAAGTTGTCAGCTGGTTATTTGCTGTAATAATTACCACATTAAATAACCAGCTGCTCATTGCCTGTTATGAAGCCATCAGCGATTCTGACCTTTATCGTTTGGCCAGAATCGCTACTGTAAGCCGGCTTACACATACCAGCTTATGCTGATCATCTGTAATACGGATATCCCAAACATGACTGTTGGCACCAATATGCAAAGGCCGGGCACAGGCATGTACATAGCCACTTCTCACACCTCTTACATGATTGGCATTAATTTCCATTCCAACACAAATCTGTTTTTCCGGATCAATAATTAGTCCCGATGCCATGCTGCCTACAGTTTCCGCCAGTGCTGCAGAAGCCCCACCGTGCAGTAAACCATATGGCTGCACTGTTCTGTGATCTACCGGCATCATCATTTTAAGATAATCCGGCCCTATTTCAGTGAACTCCATCCCCAGGCAGGTAGCCATAGTTGTTTCCCCCATTTCATTCAGCTGGTCCAGTGAAATTTTGGTATTATGCCAGATCGTTTTCATATCAATTACTTTAAAAAATTATTGCTTAACGCGCTTAATACCTTCCAGTACGGCTTTAGGAAGAAAAGGTGAGACATCTCCCCCATAACGGTAAAGATCTCTTACCAGGGTAGAAGCGATGCTTGAATACTGCGGCACAGTCGTTAAAAAAATAGTTTCAATTTCCGGCGCCACGGTGCGGTTTACGTCGGCAATTGCCTTTTCGTATTCAAAATCGCTTACGTAACGAATCCCCCTCAGAATGAAGCGGGCATCCAGTTTCTTACAAAAGTCAATCGTGAGTCCGGAGTAAGAAGCTACTTCTACCCGGGGATCATCTTTATAAATTTCCCGGATCCAGGCCATCCGCTCTTCCAGTGCAAACATAGGCGTTTTGCTACTGTTTACACCAATGCCAATCACCAGGCGATCAAACAAATCAAGCCCACGGTTAATTACATCCGTATGCCCCAGGGTAATGGGATCGAATGTACCTGGGAATAAACAAATCCTCATGACTTATAAATTATTTGTCAGCGTTTTAATGCTTCCCGGTTAATAAAAATAGAGAAAACCGTAGCACCATAATTTCTTTCAGAACGATAATAAGAATAGTCCTGGAACTTCTTGTGTTGTGTGTGCTCTACTATCAGCCAGCCTTCCGGATGAAGGAGTTCTTTCTCAAATACCAGTAATGGCAGCTGGTCCAGTGTTTCCATCATATAAGGAGGGTCAGCAAAGATCAGGTCAAATTTTTCTGTGCATTGCTGCAGGTACTTAAAAACGTCCATTTTTACCGTTTTCAGGGTAGAAATCCCTAAACCCAGGGCTGTTTTACTGATAAAGGCGGCCATTGCGGGATCTTTCTCCACTACTGTTATATCGGTTGCGCCTCTGGAAGCCAGCTCGTAGCTGATGCTTCCCGTACCTCCAAAAATATCAAGTGTTTTTAAAGATGGAATATCAAGGTTGTTCTCAATGATATTAAACAACCCTCCCTTGGCTAAATCTGTAGTAGGGCGGGTATGTGGCATTTTTGCAGGTGGTTGTATTTTTCGTCCTCCACTAGCTCCTCCGATTATACGCATAACGCTAACGCATATAAATTATGAAAATAATAACCCGGTATTTCCTGCATTTTGGTAATGTAGCTGAAACCCGGTAATCGTTGCATCCATTCCAGGTGTGGAATGAATTTGTACATTTCCTGGTATACGCCCGCATCTGTGACTACGGCTCCTCCCAGCTTTACCTTTACCAGCTGTTCATTAAGGCCCAGCTGACGCAGGATATTCACCACATTATATACCACGTCCAATCCTGTCTGGTAGTCGGACTCCTGTTGTATCAGGAGTTTACCACCGGCATATACAGTCACCGTGAAGCTGTGTTGTTCCACTTCTACAAAGGCCACCCCAGTTGCCGCATTGAAATCCAGGTCCATCGGATAGGATTGCAACAGGGCTGAATTGGCATGTATCACCAGGTCTGTTGAAAACTCTTTCCGCAAAAATCCCAGCAAATCCTTATCCACGCTGTAAATATTTACCATGGGCAATCCCGGCATCAAATCCGACAGGATAGCTTCCTGTACCTTTTCGGGCATAGCCAGGTGCAGGTAATCCTTTTTCATGGACGGCATATAATACAGATGAGGTACCAATACGCCGTTACCGGTATTAAAGGCCAGCAGTATTGATTTAAAGGCAGTAAACAGCAGTTTGTCTGTATCAAACACGTTCTCTATCATTTCCAGATCAGCCAGGGCCATCTTCCGGGGAGTAAAATGATAGGACTTCAATGCCAGAAATTTCTTAGCAACCGGATCATACACTACATAACTAAATGTTCCGCTTCCTACCAGTACTAATAAATAACAGGCAGTGAGGTCAGTTTCCAGCAGGGTTTCATCATCTACTGTAAATGCAGGATGGATGTTATAAGCCACGGGCATATTTTACCTTTCAAATGAATTACAATAATAATCTTTTTAGTTAATTGGTGAGGGCGTTTTGTTGTTTTATATGCGGCAGATGATCAACATATAGCTATATCTTTGTTTTTACACCCTCAATCAGCAAAAGATTCATGCAACTGGAAGTTACCACGCGGCAGATTATCAAAATAGCCGGACCTATATGCCTGGCACTCATTATCCCGCAGATCAATCACATCACCAATACTGCATTCCTGGGCCGCCTGGGGGAGTTTGAACTGGCAGCCAATGGCATTGCCGGAATCTACTACCTGGTTATGTACATGATTGCCTATGGTCTTAATAACGGGATGCAGGTGCTGATTGCCCGCAGAGCGGGGCAAGGCCAGTATGCAGGCATCGGGCAACTTTTTTCCAATGGGATACAGGTAGGCGTTTTCTTCTCCCTATTAGCCATTTTACTAACCCTCCTCGCTGCGCCCTGGTTCTTTTCCAAAAGTTTGCATGACCACCATATATATGAAGCAGCAGTTTCGTTTATACGTATCCGTATCTGGGGGCTCCCTTTTCTGATGCTGCTGAACATGGCCAATGCATTTTATATTGGCAGTGGACATTCTAAAGTATTGGCTGTTACATCGCTTTTCCAGGAGATAGTGAACATATTCTTTGATTACACCCTCATTTTTGGTAAGCTGGGCTTCGTGGCAATGGGGTTGAATGGTGCAGCTACCGCTTCAGTAATTGCAGAAGTGACGGGCTGTGGTGTGGCTTTCAGTATTTTGTTTATCCGGCGTTACCACCTGGAATACAGCTTATTCAGCTATCTCCGGTTGAACTGGAGCATTGTTAAGAACATCCTGAATGTATCGGCTCCGTTGATTGTGCAGTTTCTTTTCAGTATAGGCAGTTGGTTTGTTTTCTTCATATTTATAGAGCATCTGGGCGAAAGACCACTGGCGGTATCCAATATGCTCCGCAGTATTTTCGGGTTCTTCGGCATATTTACCTGGGCGCTGGCAGCCGCCTGTAATACGATGGTGAGTAATATTATTGGTCAGGGCCGGCCGGAGCTGGTGTTTACCGTTATCCGGAAAATTGTGGTCATTAGCCTGGGCTGTGCTGCTACGGTGTGTATACTCGTTAACCTGTTTCCCTACACCTTACTCCATATTTATACCAACAATGCCGACCTGATTACGGCCTCCATTCCTTCTATACGTATCATTACGCTGAGTACTATTTTGATGGCAGTGGCGGCTGTGGTGATGAGCGGTGTGATAGGTACCGGCAATACCCGTATGAACCTGATAACAGAAATCGCAGCCGTGATAGGCTACCTGCTCTATTGTGATATTGTTATTGAAAGAATGCGCAGCGAGCTGCAATGGGCCTGGGGAGCAGATTTCATTTACTGGACCATCATTTTCGCGATGAGTTACTGGTATCTGCGTAGCGGCAAATGGAAAGGAAAAGAGATATAGTGGGAATAGCTGTTAGCCATTAGCTTTTAGCTTTTAGAAAATGTTATGTTAATCAATCGCTGCATTTCCTAAAAGCTAAAAGCTAATGGCTAACAGCTATTCCTACTGTAGATCATCCAGCATTTTCTTGCAATCCACCTTGATACTGGCATCGTCATAAACGATATTACGGAGTGTTAATGCTTTTTTGAGTATTTCAATTGCTTTTTCCTGCTGATCATTTCCCTTGTAGGCGCGGGCGAGTTCATAATAGTTGAGCAGGAAAGCCGGATCCAGTTGCCGGCATTTCTCATAATTGTTGATAGCGTTTTGGAGAGAACCATCGGGTAAGCCACCGAAGAGCATTTTGGCAGCACCTCTTTCAAAAGCATTCAGATTAGCCACTTCAAAATTCCATTTACCTAACACGTGATAAGCCTGTGCAAGGGAAGGATTGAATTTAATGGCCAATTCTGCATATTTCTTTACGTCTTTAGAAGCAGCGACTTTATCTTTTGCGCCCGAGATCAATGCCATGCGGCCCATGGCAATGGCCATAGACAGATTAGCATCCGGGCTGTTTGGATTTACTTTCAGGGCTTGCTGTGCATAGCTTTTAGCCTGATTGAAGTAGTTGATCTTTTCATCTTTGGTCTTTTGCCGGTTGCCTATGCGTGCACATAACTGGCTGGCCTGATTCAGGGCATCCAATTCGGCAGGTTGTATTTTCAGGATGTCTTTATCTTTCTCGAATGCTTCGTTCTCTTTCATTTGTTTTTCCAGCTGCCTGGCTTCTTCCACCATTTCACTGACACTCTGCGCCTTTACAAACAAGGCTGCAGATAACAAAAAGCAAACTGCCATGATCCGTTTCAACATAGGACAGGTTTTACAGCGTGTAAAATTTGTTGATTAACTAGTAGCTATAAATTTACGAAAATTACAAATGAGATACATCATTCCTATTCCAAAAAACGGGGACTCAGTAATCTTTCTCCAGGGAAACAAGTGAGTTGCGGATAGCCGCGCCCATAGGCGGGTTCATTTTACGGAGACTAACAATGCTGTGTTGGATATCCGGATATCGTTGCTTCAGCGCATCGGATAATTCGTATACCACTTCTTCCAGTAAGGGCCGGGGTATTGCCATAACTGTTTTAGCGACTTCATAAATGCCCTGATAATTCACGGTTTCAGACAAATCGTCTACCGGCACGGTACCGGGTATACGAACGGCTACATCCAGTATGAAGTGATTACCAATAATCGTTTCTTCCGGGTATAAGCCGTGATAGGCATAGAAAGTAGCCTGTTCGAGGGCAATAGTGAGCATAAAAGAGAAATTACGAATTACGAAATTACGAATTACAAATTTGTGGGGACCTACCTTAAAGTTGTTTTCCCGCAAATTCGTAATTCGTAAATCGTAATTGTTCTATTATTGGTGGTGTTCTTTTGCTGATAAGTATCTTTCTGCGTCCAGGGCAGCCATACATCCGCTACCGGCAGCAGTTACCGCCTGGCGGTAAATTTTATCCTGTACGTCACCGCAGGCAAATACGCCTTCTACCGTGGTGCGGCTGGAGCCGGGTACAGTTACGATATAATCCTGTTCATCCAGTTCCAGGTAATCTTTGAAGATGCTGGAATTAGGCTGATGTCCGATGGCTACGAAAAATGCGCTTACTGGTACATCTTTCTTTTCCTGTGTTTTATTGTTCAGGATCCTGATGCCTTCTACTTTCTTATCTCCTAATACTTCATCGGTTTCTGAGTTCCAGTAAACGATGATGTTGGATGTTTTCAGTACGCGGTCCTGCATTACTTTGGAAGCGCGCATTTCATGGCGGCGTACCAGCATATGCACGGTACTGCACATTTTAGAAAGGTAGAGTGCTTCTTCAGCAGCGGTATCACCGGCGCCTACAATCGCAACTTCCTTACCACGGAAAAAGAATCCATCGCAAACGGCGCAGGCAGAAACACCACTACCGTTCAGGCGTTGTTCTGAAGGAAGGCCCAGCCATTTGGCAGAAGCACCTGTAGCGATGATGATCGCATCCGCAGTGATTTCCTTCTCTTCATCAATAATAACTTTATAAGGTTGTTTGCTGAAATCCACGGATGTAGCTATACCATAACGGATATCAGCGCCCATGCGGGTTGCCTGTTTTTCAAAGTCCACCATCATTTCAGGACCCTGAATACCTTCCGGATAACCAGGATAGTTTTCAACTTCTGTGGTGATGGTTAATTGTCCGCCGGGTTGAATACCCTGATATAATACTGGTTTAAGGTTGGCTCTTGCGGCATAAATAGCAGCGGTGTAACCGGCAGGTCCGGAACCGATGATCAGTAAATGCACATGCTCTTGTTGCTTGTTTTCCATACTTTTTTTGCTGTATAATTACTTGCTAATAATAATCGTTTTATAGGTTACTGCGTAACCTCCCCAGTAGCCTAATGCACCGGGTACATTCCCGAGTATTTTTGTAGGTGATGAGAATGGATTGCCATTACTGTTATATGCAAAATCGACTGTTCGCCAGAAATCCCAGGTTGCTTTGTCAATATTACAAAACTTCATGGTTACTGTATCTCCCAGGTTGARGAATGCATATGTTGCCAGATCCAGCCTTTCATTCTTATTAACGCCTGCGTCCACAGGAATTTCAAATGTTGTGCCGTTCACCAGCTGATCGTCTACTACGGAGGTCAGTCCGGGTAAAAACGGCTCGTTATTACGGCCGGTAAAGTAGCGGCCATAGTTACCAAATGTGGGCGAATCTGTTACCCGCACCCATAAGCGGGCCATCGAACTATCATTATCCAGCTTCACCAGCGACCACCAGATCGAGTCAAGTTTCAGTCCCGGTGTTGGGATGGTTGTCACGGACTTATATGCCTTATTGTCAGCATTAATGTTCAGGGTGTAAATGCCTGCCACTTTTCCAGTAAAGTTATTGGCTGGCTGGCTGACATCCGGTATATATGCAAAGAGCTTCATTCCTCCCGTGTCTATCGATTGTTCGACCAGCTTCATGGTTTTAGTACCATCAGTAACTGTTACCACTGCGTTATGTACAAAGGAGTGCTGTAAAGTGGCCTGATCTATTGCGGCAAAATAGTTCAGGCTGTGTGTAAGTATCACGATGGGATAATTACCATTCTCGAACCGGCCTTCCACCACCAGTTGCGGCTCGTTCCCTGGCAGGTTCACAGAGATATCTTTTTCGCAGGCGGAAAAGATCAGTGTGACCAGTATAAGGAAGAGCGTATTGCGCATAGTATGCAAAAATAAGGGGTGTGAACTAAATAAAAACACCGGCCATGTATTTACAAGGCCGGTGTTCTTATAGAATAAAGAGGATTAGTAGATTTATTCAATTGGTTATTTTGTTATTTACCTATTTAAATATCAAAATAACCAACGGAGTAAAAGGATTATCCCAGGTAAGATTTCAATGCGCCACTATAGCGGGCTTTCTGGAGCCTTTTGATAGCACGTTCTTTAATCTGCCTGATTCTTTCTTTAGTCAGATCATATTTCTGACCGATTTGTTCGATTGTTGCGCCGTTTTCACCATCCAGACCGAAATAAGCATTCACAATTTCAGCTTCGCGTGGACTCAGGGATTTCAGGACCCTACGTATTTCCTCGCGGAGTGAATCTCTCATAACGTCATCATCAGTAATATCTCCACCTTCCAGCAAATCGCCCATTGCTACGTCTTCTGCCTCGTGCACGGGTGCATCCAATGACATGTGGCGGGTATTGCTTTGGAAAATATTGTTTATTTCTGATTCAGACATCTCCAGGATTTCTGCGAGTTCCTCGGTAGAAGGCTCACGCTCGTTTTCCTGCTCAAATGCCATGTAAGCTTTGTTAGCTTTATTATAGGTGCCAATTTTGTTTTGCGGAAGACGAACAAGACGACCCTGTTCAGCTAACGCCTGCAGTATGGATTGGCGAATCCACCAAACTGCATAAGAAATGAATTTGAAACCTTTTGTTTCATCGAAACGTTGTGCCGCCTTGATCAAGCCAAGATTACCCTCGTTAATAAGGTCACTGAGGCTGAGCCCCTGGTGCTGATACTGCTTTGCAACAGAAACAACGAAACGTAAGTTTCCTGTAGTCAATCTTTCAAGAGCCTTTTGATCGCCCATTTTAATGCGTTGCGCCAAAACGGTCTCCTCCTCGGGTGTTAACAAAGGGATCTTCGAGATTTCCTGCAGGTACTTTTCTACCGCCTGCGAATCACGATTGGTGATCTGGGTGGCAATTTTAAGTTGCCTCATATGAAAAATTGTATTGGTTTATAAATAAAATAACAGCGAAAGAAATTTTTTGTTCGAATTTTTAAAATTATTAACTTACAAAGTTTCCCGCGCTTTATCCTTTTGATTCAAAATAAGTCTGCAAAGATCGTGCTAACCAATCACTCTACCAAATCCTTCTTATATTTGCCAGCCATATAACAAAGTACAGTTTTATAACGGAATTTTATAGTGCTTTAGTCGCTGTATTGCGATGGTTTATACAAATTTTAACAATTGATAAAGAATCATATTTAAATTAACATCTTAACTAATTTAATTGTTAAGCCGTTGCAAAATTTTCAATAAAATGATTGACTTTAGAAGCGACACTTTTACACGTCCCGGTCCTGGCATGTTACAGGCCATGCTACAGGCAGAAACCGGTGATGACGTTTTCGGTGAAGATCCCAGCATCAACAAATTGGAAGCCATGATGGCAGCTTATTTTGGCAAAGAGGCAGCCTTGTACTGCCCTTCCGGCACAATGAGTAACCAGATTGCCATTAAAGTACATACGTTGCCAGGGGATGAAGTGGTTTGCAGTAATCTTGCTCATGTATATATTTATGAAGGTGGCGGCATTGCATTCAATTCAGGCGCACAGGTACATCCCCTTATTGGCGACCGGGGCATGATCCGCGCTGCACAGGTAGAAGCAGCCATCAATCCGGATGATGTACATAAAGCACATACCAGTCTTGTATGTATTGAAAATACTTCCAACCGTGGTGGCGGATGCTGCTACGATTGGGAAGAAATGGTAAAAATCGGCGACGTTTGTAAAGAACACGGACTCGCACTGCACCTGGATGGCGCCCGCCTCTTCAACGCACTGGTAGCCACCGGCCAGGATCCAACCACCTACGGACAACTATTTGACAGCATCTCCGTTTGCCTTAATAAAGGAATGGGCTGTCCCATGGGTTCTGTATTAATTGGCAATGAAGCCTTTATCAAATCCGCCAGACGTATCCGCAAGAAACTGGGTGGTGGCCTCCGGCAGGCTGGCTTTATGGCAGCTACCGGCATTTACGCCATGGAAAACAATATAGCACGACTGGCAGAAGATCATCAACATGCCAAGCAACTTGCACAGGCTTTGCTGGAGAAATCTTTCGTAGGTCATATGCTGCCGGTAGAAACCAATATCGTCATCTTTGAAGTAAAGGATGACTGGACGCCACAGCACTTTGCTGACTACCTGAAAAGAGAAGGCATCCTTGTAATGGCTATCTCTCCCACACAGGTAAGAATAGTAACGCACCTGGATGTAACACCGGAGATGATTAATACTACCTGCGAAGTGATCGCAGCGATGATGTGAGATTTCGGGTAGCAATCAGCCATTCCCTTAATGGAAAAATCCGGTAAGGGAATGGCTGATTATATTTTTAATCTGTCAGGTGATAATACTTTCTCACCGCATTATAATCCATATAATCTACGGGTGCTTCTCCTCTCCTCGCAGCAGGATCAGCTGGTATCAATACATATTTAAATTGATGGGGCGTCATCTCCATTTGATAAACATCAGGAGGGGTGGTGGCTTTATCAGTGGCATCATGCATATAAAATATATGTATTTGACCTACAACATATGTATTGCGAATAGATATCAGGTATCCTCCGTTGAACACTCCAGTTGAAAAAGGGAGAGGTGTCCAGCTTGATTCTCCCGGGTTATCCGTATTGCCGTCTGGTATCGACATATAAATTAATATTGTTCCGTTATTATAAATATCCCTGGTGATCGCCGGAACCCCCACGATGGCCTCTCTGGCCGGAACAGAGTTCTTGCCACCACTACCACCAACATCTATATTCCATAAACTGTTAAAGTATTCCAAACCTGAAAGGTTAAATGTACCGGAAGTGGCATGGATATCGCCCCGGAGATTAAAGGGCGTCCCCCATCCCAGGAGTGTTTTAGGCCCATAAAAATTATGGGTAATAATATTCAGATAAAAATCTCCGAGCGAACCCAGACTATCTGCAGGAGCCACCTCGCCGCTAAGAATTGTCTTCCCGTTCGCACCATTTGCTCCGTTGGTTCCATTCGTTCCATTCGTGCCATCTGCTCCCTTTAATGAAAACGGTTGTCCCCAACCAGCAGCGGTTTTAGGCCCATAAAAATCACTGTTGGACTTATTAAGATAGAAATCGCCGACTTTACCCAAATTGGCTACCGGCGCAGCTGTGCCACTTAATATAACACTGCCGTCAGCCCCTGCCGGCCCCACAGGGCCCTGTGCTCCCGGGCTACCAATAGGGCCAGCAGGGCCGGTGTCTCCCTTTTTACAACTGGAAAATAAGATAAGTGTTGAAAACAGAACTAGCAAACACAGTTTGAAGATCCCAGGGATCCTTTTACAGAATATAATTCTCATGATTAAAAATTGAGGGTTAAGAAATGACTTACAAATAATATAAGCATTTAAAATGCAATTTGAACCGATAAAAAAAAAGGCGGCCACAAATACTTATTATCTGGTACATTTCCCGGGATAATCGCATGCTGTAACGATATGATTACTATTATTGCCCTTTAAATTTCCATCTCTCCCTAATCTCCGTTATTTTTGCAACCTTATATTATGAATAGCATGGAACTTTCGAAAAATTACCTGCCTGCAACGGTTGAAGAAAAATGGTACCAACAATGGATGGACAAAGGTTATTTCCGCTCTAAGCCGGATGGCCGTCCCCCCTTTACTGTAGTTATTCCCCCTCCCAATGTGACCGGGGTCTTGCATCTTGGCCATACCCTCAATGAAACCGTCCAGGACATCCTGGTGCGCCGTGCCCGTATGAGTGGGTTTAACGCCTGCTGGGTACCAGGTTCCGACCACGCTTCCATTGCTACTGAAGCCAAAGTAGTTAATATGCTCAAGCAGGAAAAAGGGATTGAAAAATCTCAACTTACCCGCGAAGAGTTCCTCAAATATGCCTTTGAATGGAAAGATAAATACGGTGATATCATCTACCACCAGATAAAGAAACTCGGCTGCAGCTGCGACTGGGACCGGGTTACCTTTACCATGGATGATCACTACTACAAAGCAGTCATCACTGTTTTTATTGACCTCTACAAAAAAGGCGTGATCTATCGCGGCGCCCGCATGATTAACTGGGACCCCAAAGCCAAAACAGCTTTGAGTGATGAAGAGGTAGAATACAAAGACCTGCAGGGTAAGCTGTACCATGTTAAATACGCGATTACGGATGCTGCCGGTACGCCAACCGGTGAATTCATCACCATCGCCACCCAGCGCCCCGAAACCATCATGGGTGACACCGCCATTTGCGTAAACCCTGAAGATGAAAGATATACGCACCTGAAAGGACATTTCGCTACCGTGCCGCTGGTAAACCGCCGCGTTCCCGTAATCTTTGATACTTATGTAGATAAAGAATTTGGTACCGGCGCGCTGAAAGTAACGCCTGCACACGATATCAATGACTATAACCTCGGTCTCAAACATAACCTGGAAATAGTAGACACCCTGAATGATGACGGTACACTCAGTGCTGCCGCTATCGTATTTGTGGGCGAAGACCGCTTTGTTGCCCGTAAGAAAGTAGTAGCTGCACTCGCAGACGAAGGCTTACTGGAAAAAGAGCAGGAATATACTACCCGTCTTGGTTACAGTCAACGTAACCCCGACACCGTAGTTGAACCCCGCATTTCCACCCAGTGGTTTGTGAAAATGGCCGAAATGGCCAAACCAGCGCTGGATGCTGTTGTAAACGGAGATGTGAAAATACATCCCGGCGACCGTTTCCTGGCGACCTACAAATACTGGATGGAAAATGTAAAAGACTGGTGTATTTCCCGCCAACTCTGGTGGGGACAACAAATACCAGCCTGGTACGCGCCGGATGGTACTTTTGAAGTAGCTTCCACTGCTGCCGAAGCCGTACAACAGTTTGCTGCACGCAACATCACCATCACCACCGCAGAACTGACACAGGATGAGGATTGCCTCGATACCTGGTTCAGCTCCTGGTTGTGGCCAATGGAAGTATTCAATGGTATCTCCCAGCCAGACAACGAAGATATCAACTACTACTACCCTACTTCCGTACTGGTAACAGGTCAGGATATTATCTTCTTCTGGGTAGCCCGTATGATTATGGCCGGCCTCGAATTCAAAGAAGTGAAGCCGTTCAGCGATGTATACTTCACGGGAATGGTACGCGACAAACTGGGACGCAAAATGAGTAAACAGCTGGGGAACTCTCCGGATCTGCTGGAACTCATCCACGCCTTTGGCGCGGATGCGGTACGCTTCGGGATCATGATTTCCTCACCTGCCGGCAACGACTTGCTCTACGATGATTCCAGCTGCGAGCAGGGACGTAACTTCTGTAATAAAATATGGAATGCCCTGAAGCTGATAAAGATGTGGGAACAACGTCAGGAAGATGACAGTGCTACCAATGCAGCCGCAGACCACTTTGCCGTGAAATGGTTTGAAAGCAGACTGAATGAAGTACAGGCGGAAGTAGCCGCATTGCACAAAGATTTCCGCCTCAGCGAAGGGCTGAAAGCCATCTACAGCCTGGTATGGGATGACTTCTGCAGCTGGTACCTCGAATGGGCCAAACCTGGTTTCGAACAACCAATTCCTGCGTCTGTATACCATAAAACTGTATATTTCTTTGAACAACTCATGCAGTTGTTACATCCGTATATGCCTTTTATTACGGAAGAAATTTATCAGCAGCTGGCCGTGCGTGCCGGAGATGACTCCCTGATGATTAAACAATTTACCACTCCGGAAGCACCTGTACATGCTACACTGCTGGAGGGTTCACTGGCGAAGGAAGTAATCAGCAGCATCCGTGATGCACGCGTTAAAAACCAGATCAAACCTAAAGAACCGATTGTACTGCATATAGAAACCAGGCACGAAAATGCATTCAAACGAATTGAAAGCACGCTCGCTAAACAAGTGAACGCATCTGCTGTTCATTATGTGCAGGCACCTGTTGCAGGTTGTATTACAGTAGTGATCCAGAAAGACAAATTCTACCTGGGTACTGAAACTGTACTGGATACCACTGCGCAAAAAGCTACATTGCTGAAAGACCTGGAATACCTGAAAGGATTCCTCGTATCTGTTGAAAAGAAGCTCTCCAACGAAGGTTTTGTACAGAAAGCAAAACCAGAAGCGGTAGATGCAGAGCGTCAGAAAAAAGCAGATGCAGAAGCAAAGATTGCGGTAATAGAGGAAAGTTTAAAGACCTTATAATTTTTATGATCGCCCGGTCGTTACTATACCGGGCGATTTTTTTATATCCCCGTACTACCATGCAAAAACACCTGTTACTTAGTTTCCTGTTTGCCGCTGCAGTTTCTCCAGCATTTGCACAGTCTCCTAAAAAAACGGCTGCAAAACCTGCTGTTGTTACCAATAAAAGACCAATGAAACTGCGTAGCAGCTGGGGTATTTACCTGAGTGATACATTGCCAAAAAATGAAGTAATAAAACTACTGGACTCTGCACTAATAGTACGTGACGAAAAAAACATCAAATACCCTGTTCTATCGTTTGCCTTTACGTATGAAAGGCAGGAACCTTATCTGAACGATACCACCGGCCAACCAGCACTTTATAAAGATTTTACCGGTGATAACTTCAAAGCAGCCGCCCTCTCCCCTGTGTGGAGCAAAGGTTTGAAAGAATCCCTGCAAACCGGCGATGTATTATATTTCGATGAGATCATCATCAAATATGCAGAAGAAAAATTCTACAAAGCGCCTTCTCTTAAGATCAACGTAAAATAATTTAGTAATTAAACAACTGCTGAATCGGGATAATAAAGTCTACCCTGTTCTGCGCATTATCCACCGGATCCTGATCAAACAGGTGGCTGAAACGCACGCCAAATGTGAATGGCAGCGCATTGCCTATGCGGGTATCAAAGTATAATTCTGTACCGGCAGACGTGTAACGGGTATTAATATTTTGCGGCGCATAATTGGCCATACTGTAATCATAGAACAGATTGGCCCTGATTCTGTTAAAGTATAGTATCTGCGCAAAGCCCCAGTCGGGATATGCCAATGGCAGGTGATAATTGGCCCCCAGCTTATAGATACGGGTATAGAACGGTGTATTATACCCTCTCGCATACACGAAGTTATCTGAGAATGAATAATTAAAAGATTTATCACGCTGCTGAAAAGCCGCCTGCAATACCAGGTTATGATTTTGCCATAAACCTGGCAGATACTGGTCCAGCCGTGCATACAGCTGCTCGGCATACAAGCCATTTACGGAAGTATTGTACTGCACGGCAAGGTATTGCCCGAAATGCGTGAATATATTTTGTGTAGCCTTCATCCGCTGATTGCTGAAGATGAGCGTATTACTGAGGAATTGTAAATCATTCCCTTTGTACTTACTGTCGAGGTAACGGTGACGGATATTGTAGTTACTACCCACAGAAAGACTGCGGCTATAAAGGCCGCCGGAGAAATTGAGGGGAACGCTAATGCCCACATGAGCGGTCGCTTCATTCCAGTATACCCGTTGCCGGTTCTGATCCAGTCCGTTTCGGTTGATGGCGTAATCGGCTCCTACAGACAATACCGGAAACCAGCCACCGAAAGAAAAACCAGCTGCGATGTCGGAATAGCCTTCATTCCGGTTGTACGTATAGCCGATACTGGTAGAAGTAGTACTCAATATATTTTCTCCTATCAGGGAAATACCATAATCCGGATCGTTAAAAGATGGCACCCAGCTATGGAAATTAAATGGATGTGTTAACTGCCGGTATTTCTTTACCGGTAAAGAATCATGGGGCACAACATCCAGGATGTCCCCACCTTCTTTAAAGTGTGGTTGCAGCCAGGCGCTGCGACCATCGCCACTCACGGGCACTTCTTTCCAGGAGGATGTATTCAGTGCAGCATGATACAGCTTATATCCTTTTATGGTGAACTCGCTGAACATGAGACTGTCTTTCTGCGCATCTATGGCCATATGTAATGCGCTGTTACCTCTGTCGGTTACTTCGTATGTTTTTTTATCTGCTAACGTAATGGCATATACGTTGTTTACATCTTTATAGCCACTGGTGAAATAAACAGTATCCCCACTTACGGCAGGGGTACCGATGACGGTGAAGCTGAAAGGTGTCAGCACCGTGCTTTCGCCGGTAGTGAGCGACTGCTGCACCAGCGCCATTTCACCTTTTGTATTACGTACTGCACTGATCACCGCCTGATCATTGGCTGTAAAACGCGGATAGGTATGGTACCAGTTTTCCGGATTGGGTAATTCTTTTTCAATGCTACCTGTTTGCGCATTGATCAGCTGCAGGTGGTACTGCATAGCAGGAGTGGTAGCTACTGCGATAACCTGCTGACCGTTTGCACTAATATCCGGGGAGAAGAATTTGCCTCTGGGAGATATTGTTTTCGTACGTCCGGTAGCGTTATCCCAAATACGGATCACTGAAAAATCTTTCCAGCCCCAGCGCGCATCAAAGCGGGCGGCCGCCCATACTATGCGGCCATTGCGATAGCTGAAAAAATCATCGTATACAATACCGGGTCTTACCAGTAAATGTTCTTCACCGGCGGCATTCAGCTGATAGATACCCGGCACTTTGTTCCAGGCATTCTTTAGTACAATCCATTCATTATTACCGGCGCTGTATACATATTTATAGTTAGTAACAGGTTTAGCTACCGGCAGCATGGCTACCGCCGGAGTAGTATCCGGGCGGGCAGCATAGTTATTCCATAGTGGCTGGTATTCGGCCAGCATGGCGTGATAAAAACCAGTTACATTTTTACCTGTTCTCTTTTTCAGACTATGTGACATGGGATAAAAGAGACCACGGAAACGTACTGCATCGGTGGTAACATCTTTCCAGAATGTTTGCCCGTAATGCGTACGACCATAGGTCGCCATCAGATACCCCAGTGGATAATGATCCGGCACATAGTCAACATAAGAGCCATTCCGGATTTTCATATAGGCGTATTGTTTACCTGCCAGTGAAAGTCCGCGGAAACCATCGAAGAAGCCTGGCAGTCTGCCCCTGCCCTGCGGCGTCAATGCGGTTTCCATCACCACGGCATCTCCTTCCCAAAACCAGTTGGGTACGGCAATATTAGTGATGGCAGCTTGTCCCAGCTGACCGCCAAGAATAGAAAACACTTTAGATAAGCCCTGCCGAAAGTTCATGTTCTGTAACACGTGTCTGTATTCATGTACAGACAGTTGCTCGATCCAGTTGAGTGAGCCCAGGTCCAGTGAGGAAGGGGAAGGTGTGAGATAAAATTCCGAGCGAAAGGGCCCCAGCTGCACATAGCCGTTGGATTGCATGGTTTGGTTCTGCAATACCATATTGACTTTTCTTTCCAACGGACCGATGGAAGTACGGGTATAGCGATTCAGATAATGTACGATGTTGGCTACTCGTTCTCCCTGTGGTGTCATGCCTTTGGGGAAAATTACCCGTACGGTATCCGTATTTATTTGCTGCCATTTCAGCGAGGGTGGGTTGCCCCCGAATTGCTGTGCTGATAAAGAAAGAGAAAGGGCAAATAGAGAAATAGTGGCAAGGATACGCATAAGAGAATTACGAATTTCAAATTACGAATTACGGATAAGCGGATGATGATACCGTATAAACGAAAATATGTTTCTTTCCTTATATTATCACATCTAATCGCTGATATCTTCCTTTTTATCCGTAATTCGTAATTCGTTATTTATAGTTCCTTTTCGTTAGCATTCCGGTAAGCTGATCGGAATATTTACCGCCAGGCCTCCATCAGAAGTTTCTTTGTATTTGGAATTCATGTCCTGGGCTGTTTCCCACATGGTTTTCACCACAGCATCCAGCGAAACTTTTGCCAGTTCCGGATTACTTTGCAGGGCCWGTTGAGAAGCTGTAATAGCTTTAATGGCGCCCATCGTATTTCTTTCGATGCAGGGAATCTGTACCAGTCCGCCGATTGGGTCGCAGGTAAGACCAAGGTGATGTTCCATCGCTATTTCTGCCGCCATCAGCACCTGGCGCTGGGAACCGCCCATACATTCGGTGAGGGCTGCAGCAGCCATCGCAGAGGACACGCCGATTTCGGCCTGACAACCGCCCATAGCTGCGGAGATAGTGGAGCGTTTTTTAAAGATGCTACCTATTTCAGATGCAGTGAGGATGAACTGTTGTATTTTATCATCATGGAAACCATCGCAGAAGGCAATGAAATACTGCAATACTGCGGGTATTACACCAGCGGCGCCGTTGGTGGGTGCAGTAACTACGCGGCCGAAAGAAGCATTTTCTTCATTTACTGCCAGCGCAAAGCAGCTTACCCAGTCAAGTGTATAGCTGAAATGCTCGCCACCTGCTCTGATAGCAGTAATCCAGGAGGCATAATCTGTATAGGTACGTCCTTTCAGTAATTTTTTATTGAGGGCTGCAGCGCGACGACCTACTCTCAGTCCGCCGGGCAATTCACCGCTGGTATGGCATCCTCGGAAAGTACATTCCTGCATCACACGCCAGGTATTAAGTATTCCTTTCCGGGTTTCTTCTTCCGGGCGCCAGGCCTGTTCATTCTCCATTACGAGTTCAGAAATGCTGTATCCTGTTTTGATACACCATTGCAGGAGCTGACGGGCGGTATCAATAGGGAAAGGCAGATCTACCTGTTGTGCGCCGCTTCCTTTCTGTCCTTCCTGCACTACAAAGCCACCACCGATAGAATACCAGGTAGAAGCGATTTGTTCTCCATCCAGGAACGATACCAGGAATGTAAGGGCATTCGGGTGAAAAGGCAAAGATTCTTCAAAGAGGAAGTCAATGTCTTCAACGGGATCAAAGTCTATTTCATATTTACCTGCCAGCAACATTTTACGGCTGCGGCGGATATCATCCATTTTAGGGGTGATCTGGTTTACATCAAAGGTGACGGGATCATCTCCACACAATCCCAGTTGTACTGCAATATCAGTACCGTGCCCATGGCCTGTTTTAGCGAGGGAGCCATATAATAACACCTGTACTTTGCTGACAGCCGGTAATCTGCCATCCTGTTCCAATTCTGCCAGGAAGCGGAGTGCCGCCCGCCAGGGGCCCAGGGTATGGGAACTGGAGGGACCAACGCCTATCTTAAAAATATCAAATACTGAAATACATTCGTGTGCCACTATTTTATAGTTTATCTGTAAAATTAATGGAAAGCGGGCGAATAAAACAATAACATAAAAAAGCGGTGCTGGCTGAGCCGGCACCGCTTTTCCTTTATCTTGTCAACAATTATTTATTCTGAAAATCTTTCAGCTTTACATTAAAGACCAATACGGTGTTGCCCGGAATCTGGCTTCGCCCCTGAGGCCCGTAAGCGAAAAAAGAAGGCAGCAACAAATTAATTTCTCCACCTCTTCCTATTTTGGGAATACCTATTGTCCAGCCGGTAATCACCCGGTTCAGATCAAAACTGGCATTATAGCTGCTATCGAACACCGTTTTATCCAGAAAAGTACCAACATAGGCTACGTTTACATAAGCCGCAGCATTGGCGGTATCTGTTGTTGTACCTCTTTTAATGATCTGGTAAAAAATACCCAGTGAATCATGTTTTAAGTCAGTGATATTATTAGCTGCCGCATACGCAACAATTTTAGCGGAGTCAATGCTATACTGCGCTTTCACATCATAAGGAGGAGTATCATCTTTTTTGGAACAGGCAGCGAGCACTAATAAAAACAATCCTCCCAACAGAAAAACTTTCTTCATACAATTACAGTTTCGATTTTATTATGAAATTAAAAGTTGACAATACGGTAGATAATAGTAAGGATTTTTTACCTGAAATTTATTAATTCCAGGTCAGAAATCAGAACGGCATTGGGTGGAATGACGCCAGGTATACCGACAGGGCCGTAGGCCAGGGCTGGAGGAATATATAACCTGATTTTCCCGCCCTTGGAAATTTTCTGTAGTCCTATCTGCCAGCCAGGGATATGATTTTTCAGCTCCCGCTGATCAAAGTCAGTCGGGCCAAATGAAGTACCTACTATTTCTCCGGAGAGTAGTTGGGTAGAATAAATGATGGTGGGAATGGAGGTCGCTTTCACAAAGTGAATGCTGTCGCCTGGCTGCAGGATCTTATAATAAAGACCTGAAGCATCTTTGATGGCAGTTTCATTATGGGCGCTGAGATAGCTGAGGATTACATTTTCCATCCGCACATCTCCCGTATTCATTTCCAGGGGCCCTTCATTTTTAGTACATGCCGTCAGTAATATAATCAGGCAGGCACTTAATAGTTTAACAGCTGTATTCATCCGCTTCTGTTTACGATCCTGGTTGTTTAACGGATATCCGCCGCGAAAGTTACAATTATTCCGTTACTGGCATAAAAAACTCCTGCCAGCCTAAGCCTGCAGGAGTTCCTTTTATAGTAATAATATAGATTAGTAATCCATACCCATACCGTGGCCACCGCCGCCCATTGCTGGAGCAGAAGACTTAGGTTCTGGTTTATCAGCGATTACACATTCTGTAGTCAACAGCATAGAAGCGATTGATGCAGCATTTTCCAGTGCAATACGGGTTACTTTAGTTGGATCGATTACACCAGCAGCCAGTAAGTTTTCGAAAACTTCTGTACGGGCGTTGAAACCGAAATCACCTTTACCTTCTTTCACTTTCTGTACTACGATAGAACCTTCGATACCTGCGTTAGCAGTGATCTGACGTAATGGTTCTTCAATGGCACGTTTAACGATAGAGATACCGGTTTGTTCGTCATTGTTTTCACCTTTCAGTTCAGCCAATGCTTCGATAGCGCGGATGTAAGCCACACCACCACCAGGCACGATACCTTCTTCAACGGCAGCGCGGGTAGCGTGTAAAGCATCGTCAACGCGATCTTTCTTTTCTTTCATTTCTACTTCAGTAGCAGCTCCAACGTAAAGTACAGCCACACCACCGCTTAATTTAGCGAGACGTTCCTGTAATTTTTCGCGGTCGTAGTCAGAAGTAGTTACTTCGATCTGCGCTTTAATCTGTCCGATACGGCCAGTGATCGCATCTTTTTCACCTTTACCACCTACGATGGTAGTGTTATCTTTATCGATAGTGATAGATTCTGCTTTACCGAGGTAAGTCAGGTCAGCATTTTCCAGTTTGTAACCTTGTTCTTCGCTGATCACGATACCACCGGTCAGGGTAGCCAGATCCTGCAGCATATCCTTTCTTCTGTCGCCAAAGCCAGGAGCTTTAACAGCAGCAACTTTCAGGGTACCACGCAGTTTGTTTACCACCAGGGTAGCCAGTGCTTCACCTTCCAGATCTTCGGAGATGATCACCAGTGGAGCGCCTTGTTGAGCTACTTTTTCCAGGATGTGCAGGATATCCTTCATAGTGCTGATCTTTTTATCGTAGATCAGGATGTAAGGGTTAGCCAGTTCAGCCTGCATTTTTTCGCTGTTGGTAATGAAGTAAGGAGACAGGTAACCGCGGTCAAACTGCATACCTTCTACTACTTCAACAGTAGTGTCAGTACCTTTAGCTTCTTCTACAGTGATAACGCCGTCTTTGGTTACTTTCTGCATTGCCTGGGCAATCAGTTTACCAATTTCGTTATCGTTATTAGCGGAGATAGATGCTACCTGTTCAATTTTCTGGTTGTCGTTTCCAACACTTTCAGACTGTTTTCTCAGATTTTCAACTACAGCTTTAACCGCTTTGTCGATACCACGTTTCAGATCCATTGGGTTAGCACCGGCAGCTACGTTTTTCAAACCGTCGCCGATGATAGCCTGTGCCAGAACAGTTGCAGTGGTAGTACCATCACCTGCCAGGTCAGCAGTTTTGGAAGCTACTTCTTTCACCATTTGCGCACCCATATTTTCGATAGCGTCTTCGAGTTCAATTTCTTTCGCAACGGTAACACCATCTTTAGTTACACCCGGAGCACCGAATTTCTTTTCGATAACTACGTTACGACCTTTAGGGCCGAGGGTTACTTTAACGGCATCAGCCAGAGTGTCAACGCCTTTCTTCATTTTGTTGCGGGCGTCTATATTGAAGAAAATTTGTTTTGCCATAATACTTTGTAGATTTTTCTATTAGGAATTAAAACATATCCGTGCTGCTATCTTAAACGATAGCCAGGATATCAGATTCACGCATGATTAAGTAATCTTCGCCTTCAATAGGGAGTTCCTGACCAGAGTATTTACCATACAGAACAGTATCACCTACTTTCACAGTGATTGGTTCATCTTTTTTACCAGGACCAGCAGCCACTACGGTGCCTCTCACTGGTTTTTCTTTTGCAGTATCCGGGATAATGATACCACCAGCTGTTTTCTCTTCTGCTGCTGCAGGTTTCACAATTACCCTGTCAGCTAAAGGTTTAATACTTAATTGTTTAGCCATAGTAGATTTTATTTAAAAAAGATGTTTATATTTTGTTCCTTCCCGTCCACGAGAATTGTGCCAAGGCGGTTTTCGGGTCAAATTTGCAGTTCACGAAGGTATTGACTAGATTCCATACTGACAAATCATGACAGGCAACCCGAAAAAATGACAGAAATGACAGGAAATGAAGGTGTCTTACCAGAAAAAAATCAGCCGCATCCCTAAAATCCTGGGTAAGACAAATCCGCTCCAGGGGCTATCCCTGCCAAATATCCTTAAATATGAATTTTTTTCTCTAGTTTTGCGCCCTTATACCAGTTCTTTTTTATACGATGATCAGTAGAAGAAACATCCGGGTAAAAGTGATGCAAACACTTTACGCCCTGGAAACGATGGATGAAAGCAGTATTAAGCCAGGCACGGCCACCAGACTTTTAAACGAAAAGCTGGACCAAACCTGTCAGATCTTTACCTACTTACTTAATTCAGTGGTACAGGTGGCGCAATACGCAGAAATTGATGCGCAGGCCCGTGCCTCCAAACACTTACCCTCAGCCGAGGATCTGCAGGTAAATACCAAAATTGCAGGTAATGAATTTATTTTCCAGATAACCAATGATAAGGGGTTCCAGGTAAACCTGGAGCAATGGAAGATGAAGCTGCAAACAGATGATGATCTGCTCAGAAAGCTTTATAACCAGATGACCGTTACGGATACCTACAAAGCTTATATAGCAGACGGCACCCGTACCAAAGCCGGTGAAAAGGAAATACTCGAATYTATCTATAAAGAAGTACTGGGCAAAAGTGAGCTGTTTATACAGCATATGGAAGATACCTTCCTCCACTGGGGCGATGATGAAGAAATGATGAGCATTCTGATCAACAATTACTTCAACAAGCCACATCTCTTCAACTTCCTGCAGCTGATCAGCAAAGAAAAGCTGGATTATGCAAAAGAACTGTTGCTGACAGTAATTGACAAGAAAGATTACTGCCTGGAGCTGATCAAACCCAAGTTACAAAACTGGGATTCTGAGCGCATAGCAGCGGTAGATATGTTACTGATGGAAATGGGGGTATGTGAGTTCCTTTACTTCCCTACCATTCCTACCAAAGTAACAATCAACGAATATATCGATCTGGCAAAAGCATATAGCACACCACAGAGCGGACAGTTTATCAACGGTATTCTGGATAATATCCTGAAAGACCTGGAAAAAGAACAATTGGTTCAAAAACAAGACCGTCCCAAAAAGTAAGTGGGAAAAGTTATTTTTACCTAAAAAATAGCAATACCATGAAAAAGCTGTTCTGTTTATTCGCCTGTGGAAGCCTGCTGATAGCGGCTTGTAACAATAGTGCAAAAACTAACACCACTGCCGCAGGTGCTGCCGGCAGCGGACAGGTAAAAGAAGATGGGCAATCCTCTGCACTCACTTTTGAAGAAAAGGTGCATAATTTCGGAGAAATTGCAGCCGGTGAAAAGGTAGAGTACTCCTTTAAATTCACCAATACGGGCACCAGCCCACTACTGATCGAAGATGCTATCTCCAGCTGTGGTTGCACAGTACCGGAATGGCCGAAAGAACCGATCAAACCCGGACAATCCGGCTATATGAAAGTTATTTTCGATAGTCATGGTAAATCCGGTTATACAGAAAAAGAGATTTCTGTCAAAATCAACAATAAAGACGGTTATGTGGTAGGACCTAAAATCCAGTGTAATATTATTACCAAATAGACCCGAATAAACTATTAAATCAATTATAGATGAACATCCTGAACATTTTATTAATGGCGCCTCAAGGCGGTGCCTCAGGCGGCGGTAACTCCTGGGTTTCTTTCCTGTTTTTTGGTGGTATGATTGTCGTTATGTGGCTTTTTATGATTCGCCCTCAGACTAAGAAAGCAAAACTGCAGAAACAATTTATTGACAACCTGAAAGAAGGCGATAAAATTGTTACCATCGCAGGTATTCACGGTAAAGTGAAAAAAATGAACGATAACAATACCGTATTAATGGAAGTTAGTCCTGGTACCAGCTTTACCATTGAGCGTTCTGCTATCAGCATGGAATATACTTCAGCGCAACAGAAAGCGGCTGAAACCAAATAAAGAAATTACGAATTAGAAATTACGAATTACGGAGTTGTATGTAGATATTAGCGGACCAATATTTCGCTACTGTCTACATACAACTCCGTAATTCGTAATTCCAAATTCGTAATTCTTTTTTAAATTGGGGTTATGTTAAAGATAGGAATCACCGGAGGCATAGGCTCTGGTAAAAGCACCGTTAGCAAAATATTTGAATTATTAGGCGTGCCCGTATATTATGCGGACGAAAGAGCAAAAGATATACTGGTACGTGATCCGGAGCTGGTGGAGCAGGTGAAACAACACTTTGGCGCCGAAGTATATGATGCCAACGGCGTCCTCAACCGAAAATACCTCGGCAATATTGTATTCAACGACAAAGACAAGCTGGCCATCCTCAACTCCCTGGTACATCCGGCTACCATCCGGGATTCCGACCAATGGGCCCTGCAACAGCATACCCCTTATGTTCTAAAGGAAGCCGCCCTCCTTTTTGAGACGGAATCCTTCCACCACCTCGATAAAGTAATCGCCGTTTTTGCCCCCCAGCCACTGCGGATACATCGCGTCATGAAACGGGACAATGTTACCCGTAATGAAGTGCTGGCACGCATTTACAAACAAATTGATGAAACCATCAAAATGCGCTTAAGCGATTATATCATACACAACGATGAGCAGCATATGGTGATCCCGCAGGTACTGACATTACATCAGGAACTACTGGCGCTGGCTGCAGCCCATTGAGGTTACCTTGGGTATACCAGTGCGGGTGTCCCCTGTTGTTTTGCCTAACTTTGATAAAAATATGGATAATGGACAAGGCGAATAACTCCCCCATTCAACTGACAGCCAATGCTGTAGATCAAGTGAAAAAATTATTACAGGGTGCTACAGAAGCACCTTACCTGCGGGTGGGTGTGAAAGGCGGTGGTTGCTCCGGTGTAGCTTATATGTTAGGATTTGATGCCATGATGGAAGATGATGACATATTTGATATTGCCGGTATACCAGTGATCATGAAAAAAGCACATGGCATGTACCTGATGGGCATGGAAATAGATTATCAGCAGGATACTGTTGCAACAGGTTTTGTATTCAGAAACCCTTGATGAATAACCCCTTTATACCTGCTTCTTTTTAATAATAAATATCTTTTTTCGCAGCTACAGCCTGCTACAACAGCGCTGCCATGGCTGGTTCTGGCCTCATCCCCGCATCAAGTCCACCTCAAGTCCACCTCAACTGCACTGCTTCTATAGGTACTTAGCGGGTGCTAAGCATAGGCTCGGCGGACCTACATAGTGAAAAGGTAGTGCTGACTATAATGATAGGGGGGTAATGCACTATAATAACCGGCTTATTATCTTCTTTAATACTTACACATAAAAAAACCTCCTGGCAAGCCAGGAGGTTTTTATTTATCAAACATTATTTCAGTTATCTCACTTATTTAGTAGCAGGAGCTGCTTTCTGAGCAGTTACTTCTACGGATTCACTTTCATTGCCCAGTTGGTTCTTTTTGTCAAAGTCAACCAGTACCGGAGCAGCCACGAAGATAGAAGAGTAAGTACCAGTGATCACACCTATCAGCATCGCAAAGGCGAAACCGCGGGTTACTTCACCACCGAAGATAAATAATATCAGGATGGTCAGGAACACCGTGAGGGAGGTCATAATGGTACGGCTCAGGGTATCGTTAATCGCTTTGTTGATAACAACATTTCTGTCGCGGCCATGTTTACCTGTTCTGAAGTATTCACGGATACGGTCAAATACGATCACGGTATCGTTCATGGAGAACCCGATCACCGTCAGGATCGCAGCAATAAAGTGCTGGTCAATTTCGAGTGTGAACGGTACAAAAGATCTGCACCAGGAGAATACTGCCAGTGTTACCAGTACGTCATGCAGCAGGGAGAATATAGTACCGATAGAGTACTGCCATTTGCTGAAACGTAACAGGATGTACAGGAAGATCACTACGAGCGACAGCACGGTGGCTTTTACGGCACCGGCACGTAAGTCATCGGAAATGGTAGGTGATACCGTTTGTGATCCAACAATATAGCGGCTGGCAAATACTTCAGGTGTTACAGAAGCGTCATAGAACTGCTTCAGACCACCATATAATTTATCAGCTACTTCTTTATCTACTGCCAGGCTCTGTTGTTCAATTTTGTATGCAGTGGTGATGTTCAGCTGGTTAGTACTTCCGATTGTTTTAACGAATACTTCTGATTCGAATTCTTTCTTCAGTACATCTGCCACTTTCTCTCTGTTCATCGGATGTTCAAAGCGAACAGTATAGCTACGTCCACCGGAGAAATCGATACCGTGGTCGAAACCATGGAAGAAAGAAGATACACCTGCTACCATTACAAATGCAGAGATGATATAAGCATATTTACGTTTACCTACGAAGTCGAAGGCAGCGTGTTTAAATACTTTACGGGAAATAGGGGTAAAGTATTCGAAATGTCTTTTTCTCTTCATCCAGAAGTCAGTTACCATACGGGAAACCAGGATACCGCAGAACAGAGACAGGAACAAACCTATGATCTGAGTGGTAGCAAAGCCCAATACAGGACCTAAACCGAAGTAAAACAGGATGAATGCAGTGAGGAGGGAGGTAACGTGACCATCCAATACCGGCGCATAGGAACGTTTGTAACCGTCTGCTACGGCATCATGGTATGACTTACCTTGGGTAAGTTCATCCTTGATTCTTTCGAAGATGATTACGTTGGTATCTACCGCCATACCGATTGTCAGTACCATACCGGCAATACCGGCCATTGTTAACGTAGCCCCCATAGATGCCAGGATACCGAAGGTAAACAGCAGGTTGAGTACCAGTGCAATGTTCGCTACCCAGCCAGCTGAGTTGTAATACACCAGCATGAGTACGAAAATGATTCCGAAGGAGATCATGAAAGACTTGGCACCAGCAGCGATGGATTCAGCGCCGAGGGTAGGTCCTACGATCTGTTCCTGTACAATCTGGGCAGGAGCCGGCATTTTACCGGATTTCAGGATATTGGCGAGGTCATTTGCTTCTTCGATGGTAAAGCTACCACTGATAGAAGAACGGCCACCGGCAATTTCGCCCTGTATAGAAGGTGCAGAGTAAACGATATTATCCAGTACTACCGCAACATAGTTTAAGGTAGCAGGATCTTTTGGATTGGTTGGAGCCAGTTCGCCGGTCAGTTTTTTCCATTCATGGGCACCTACGTTGTCCATGGTCATGCTGATTTCCGGTTGGTTGTTCTGGTCCATATCCTGACGTGCATCTACGATCCTTTCACCACCAACGCGGGGAGCAGGGTTAGCAGGATTCACTTTCAGGAGGTAAACAGCCATTGGGCCGTGTTTATCTTCTTTATTTTCAGGACCGAATGCAATCACGCCATCTTTAGGCAAAACAGCCTGAACAGCTGGCAGACGAAGGTAACGGCTGAAAGTAGCAGTATCTTTAGGAAACACTCTTCCGATAGAAGGACCAGGGAAAATGGTACCGGACTGAGGATCTGCGTTAGGGATAAATACCATGAACAGCGGATTTTGTTTCTGCTGTTCTTTAATTTGCAGTTCCTTGCTGGCATTTTTGCTGGTATCTTTCTTTGACAGGTATTGTGTCAGACTGGCATCTTTACTGGTATCGCCGGCAGCAGGAGTAGTTGCAGCCTTTGCAGTATCTGCAGCGGCTACAGCAGGAGTGCTGGTGGTATTCAGTGAATTTTTGATAGCCTCATTTACAGGAAGCAGTACATTCTGGAAAAATTCCGGACTGTTCTTGTATACTTCTCTGAATTCGAGGTTAGCAGTAGCCTGCAGGTATTTGTGTACACGTGCAGCGTTATCAACGCCTGCGAGTTCCACAGAGATCAGGCCTTTGTTTTCGTCCAGGCTGATGTTGGGTTGTGCCACACCGAATTTATCAATACGTTTTTGCAGTACGATATAGGTATTTTTAATGGCAACACGTGATTCCTTGCGGATCATGTCCAGCACCTGCTGATTGGAAGAATTGAAGGTGATATCTTTTTGATAGGCGTTCGCAAAGATAGTCGCCAGTTTACCTTGAGGAGCTACTTCGGCGTATGCTTGACCGAACAAAGTAACAAAATCTGACTGGTTTGTCTTTTTCAGCTCATTTGCCCTAACCAGCGCTCTGTTAAATGCAGCGTCCTTGGATTGACCGGATAAAGCGCGGATCACATCTTCCACGTTTACTTCCAGTACAACGTTCATACCTCCTACCAGATCCAGACCGAGATTCAGTTCTTTCTCTTTGGCCTTGGTGTAGGTAACATACCATGGGAAACCTGCAATTTGCTTGCTGCTGGTACTGTCCACGATCTCTTGTCTCCTTTGCTTAATAACCCCAGCCAACGTATCTGAGTAGAAGCCCCGCAGTTCTTTCTGGTTGTCAGCGGGATATTTCTTTTCAGGTGTAGGRTATTGTTTGGCCACATCGTTCTTGGCCTGCTGCTCTATCTTCTTCTCATAGTTCCGCACCAAAAACGTGAAGGACAATTGGTACAAAGAGATAAGGATCAGTGCGATGGCAAAAAATCTTACCAGTCCTTTAAGTTGCATACTGTTTGTTTCGGGTTTATAAAAAAAATTTTTAAGAGTTGCAAAGATAGAATTTAAATCGATATATTAAAGCCCTTGTTAAAAGACGCGCAAAATGAGTACGCGCCTGCATTTGCAGGTAAGTTGGCATACTTTTTTATAAATCTGCTGATCCTGGATTCTGGTCTTTTTAATATTATTCCTTTGCTTTACAATCAATAACAACGGCAAATATATGCAAACCCAACATTATCCGGCAACAGATAATTTTCTGGATGCTTTGCTGAAAAGTCACAAAAGCCAGTTAGGCACCGTTTTCAGCGACCCTGCCTCCTACCGCTTACAGGTAATTTTCACCCGGATAGACCGGGATGAGCAGCAATTGCCGCATTTCACGGACTATTTCTATGGTGTCCCCCCGGATACCTACTTCTACCCTGCTTCCACGGTAAAATTGCCGGCAGTAGCACTGGCACTGGAAAAGCTGAATGATCTGGGGCTGCCGGGCCTTCACCGGAATACGCCTTTATTTACAGATCCGCTACCGGATATTAATACCGGGGTTCGGCGTGATCATTCTGCCGCTTCCGGATTGCCATCGGTGGCTCATTACATCAAAAAAATATTCCTGGTCAGCGACAACGACGCCTTTAACCGGCTATATGAGCTAATAGGACAGGAACATTTTAACCGGCGGCTATGGGAAATGGGGTATGATCAGGCCCAGATCCGGCACCGGGTGGGGCTTCCCCTCTATGAAGCTGCCAATAAGCACACCAACGGTGTGGTATTTCAAACGGGGAATGTGGTCCACTACCAGCAGCCGGCACAGCATAGCGGGCTTACTTTTCCCCTACGGGAGGACTTCGCCGGAAAGGCGTATTATAACCATCTGGATAAGCTGGAACGCCAGCCCATGAACTTCTCCCATCGCAACAAACTCCCGCTCATTCACTTACACAACATATTACGCAGCATAATTTTTCCGGAGGCTGTAACAAATCAACAGCGTTTCCGTTTAACAGGAGAAGATTATCATTTTTTGTATCAGAGTATGTCACAATATCCGGAGGAATCAACCGATCCAATATATGATCCGGAACAATATTACCAGGCATATACGAGATTTTTGCTTTTCGGAGGAGAGAGAGATAGCCAGATACCACCACATATCAGGATATTTAATAAACCAGGATGGGCTTACGGATTTCTGACCGATACCGCTTATATTGTGGATTTCGCCAACAATACTGAGTTTTTATTATCAGCGAGCATCTTTGTAAATACAAGTGGAATACTGGGAGACGACCAACAGGCTTTTGAAGAAACAGGTAAGCCCTTTCTCAGGGCATTGGGACAAGTGATTTATACAGCGGAGGTGGCACGTCATAAAAAGGTATTGCCAGACCTTTCCCGCTTCAGACCAAACGACAAAAAAACAACTGATCAATAACACAAATTAAAAAACTGAGCGCAAAATGCTAACCAAGAAAAATCGCGTATGGGCCGCAGCAGCCCTGTTGACCGTAGTTACCGGAATGACATCCTGTTTGAAAAATGATAACAATGTCACGCCTCAGCGGCAAACGGCCAAAGTCATTGTTATGAACGTTTCCAACAGCACCATTCCTGCCAGTTTTTACGATAATGGCCAGAAAATAAGCAAAGACGGTGTTAGTGTTGGCTTCAACTTCGTAGCCCCATATAACGCTTTGGGCGGTGCACATGCCTTTGATCTGAAGAAACTAACCGGAGATAGTGTAATTGCCACCAGCAATGCCACTTTGGATTCTAACCTTTACTATACACATGTTATATTTAACAACCCGGTAAAGTCAATCACAGTGCTGAACGACCTGGCCTCTGCGAGTCAAACGAAAATCAACATCCGTTGCTTTAACCTGTCTCCAAACGGTCCAAATGATAAAGTAGATTTTTATATAGGTAGTGAGAAAATAGACAGTAACCGTGCGTATATGTCCATAGGTGAACTGGCTTCTTCTACTACATTTAAGCAGTTCAGCAACTTCAGTGTGAATAACGCCGTTACCATTAAGAAAGCAGGTACTGATGTAGTACTGGCAACCAATAACAAGCTAACTATCACTTCTTTCAGTACTGGTCTCGTATATACCATCTACTTTGCAGGTACTCCAGGCAGCACTGGTACAGATAAACTGATGGTGGATGCTATCCCCAGCTACTATTAATAAATAATAAATTATAATCCGTATAAATGCAGAAGGGGCCGTGATTACGGCCCCTTCTGCATTGCAGTAGCAGCCGGGTATCATCTTTCCATGTATTATCTACTTTTTTTCTGTAGGTTTGTTCCGGTACAACGTTAAGATATGAATCAACTAGCAGAAAGGCTGTCACGGATTTCCGAGCCTCAAACAATTAAAATGGCTAAACTCGGCCGCGAGTTGAAAGCCCAGGGTATAGACATCGYAGACCTTAGTATCGGAGAACCGGATTTTGATACCCCGGCACATATCCGGGAAGCCGCCAAAAAGGCGATTGACGAAGGATTTACACACTATACACCCGTGGCTGGCTATGCAGACGTAAGACAGGCGGTAGTACACAAACTTAAAAGAGATAACGGTCTTGACTATACGCCGGAACAGATTGTTGTATCCACCGGCGCCAAGCAGTGCCTGGCCAATGCAGTACTCAGCATTGTAAACCCCGGCGATGAAGTCATCATACCAACTCCCTACTGGGTTACCTATTCAGAACAGGTAAGTCTTTGCCAGGGAGAAGTCGTATTTGTTCCCTGCAGCATTGAAAACAATTATAAAATTACGCCAGAACAGCTGGAAGCGGCTATCACGCCTAAAAGCAGGCTGTTCATGTTTTCCTCTCCCTGCAACCCTACCGGATCCGTATATTCAAAAGAAGAGCTGGCAGGACTGGCGGCGGTATTTGCCAAACATCCGGAGATCTTTATCATCTCTGATGAAATATATGAGTATATCAATTACGTTGGTCACCACGAAAGTATCGCGCAGTTTGGTGATCTGATCAACCGCACGATCATTATCAATGGATTGAGCAAAGGCTTTGCCATGACAGGCTGGCGTTTGGGTTATATGGCGGCACCACTGGATATTGCCAAAGCATGTGACAAAGTCCAGAGCCAGTTTACATCCGCTACCTGCTCCATCACGCAGCGGGCGGCTATTACCGCCCTTACCGGCGAGCTGACTACTGCTGTGGAAATGGTGGCAGAATTCAAAAAACGCCGTGCTTACATACATGAGGCCCTGAAAACCATTCCCGGCTTAAAGGTGAATGATCCGGAAGGCGCCTTCTACATGTTTCCTGATGTAAGCGCATTCCTGAATAAATCATTTGAAGATTCATATATCAAAGATGCAGATGACCTCTGTATGTATCTTCTTCATAAAGCCCACATGTCTACTGTTACCGGTGGTGCGTTCCAACAGCCTAACTGTATCCGCCTGTCTTATGCCACCAGCATGGATAAGCTGGAAAAAGGGGTGGAAAGAATGAGAACCTGGCTGGGGAAACTGAGCTGAGAATTATAAATTACGAATTACGGAGTATAGCATGATCTTCGGATATATCCGCCACACCGTAATTCGTAATTCTTAATTCGTAATTATATATAATATTATTATATATTTGTGCGCATAAAGTATAAAGATGGATGTGAATCTGACTAATTTCCTGTATGTGGCCCTTGCAGTAGGCGCAATAGCTATCGTATATCCGACCATAAAAGATCTTTTCAAAAAAAATAAGCCGCAAGATGCGGCTGCAGAAGAGAAACAGCCCACGACAAACGCAGCAGTACTGCCTTTGCAGTTGCAGGCGTATGAGCGGATGGCATTGTATGTAGACCGGATTACGCCGCAAAGCCTGATCGGGCGCATCTATCAGCCGGGCTTACTGGCTGTGGACATGCAGATAGCGATGGTGCAAAATATCAAAGCAGAATACGAACATAATGTAACGCAGCAGATCTATGTATCTGCCATGACCTGGGAAGCGGTAAAAACATTAAAGGAACAAACCATTTCCGTCATCAACCAGGTAGCGGTACAATTAGCACCAGATGCACCAGCCATGGAGCTGAACAAACAGATACTGGAAGTCTTTTTACAAGCCGGTGAATCTCCCGCTGAGCTTACCTCCCAGATCATCAATGCAGAAGCAAAACGACTGATGCGATAATCATTTTGTTCGGATCACTTCATCCAGCAAATAACCTTTTCCGTTAAACAGTATATAAAGAGGTTTTCCCTGGTACCAGGGAATGCCGGCTGTTTTGGCATGTACCTGTATATGCAGATGGGGTTCGGTACTAAAGCCCGAATTACCTACACAGCCCAGCGGATCGCCCTGTTTTACATACTGACCTTCCTTTACGGTAACACTACCCATTTTAAGATGACCCATAAACACGTAATAGCCAGGCGTTTCCAGTAATACCTGGTTGGTATTCTTTGGTCCGCGGTCCATCGCCGGCGGAATATTGTCGGGATTATTACTGTAAGCCCTTATAACAAGACCATCACAGGGTGCATATACAGTATCGCCGAAGATGGTATAATCTTCCAGACGACGGGAAAATATTTTATTCGCACGGCCACCTGTGCTGTTCAGTTTCACAATATCCATCGCGTATACAGCACCACGTAAACTATAATGAAATACATTGGTGGGCAATCCTTTACCTCCCTGTAACACATAGTATTTGCCTGATTTAAATGGCAGCGACAATTTTACAGTATCCGGTTTACCGGTAGTGCCGGTAAAGTAAAGCACACTAAGTAAGATGAATATAGCGGACAGTACAACGTTGCTCCGCTTTTTCCAGCGGGGTGTAGGTTTGGCAGCGTGATCATGTTTACGCAACACGTAAGCTGCACAACAGGCCAGTAATAAACCGCCGAAAACATAGCCGGTATAAATGGACAGATATACCCAGGTACCATACAAATACAGAAACACCGCCATTGAAAGGCCCAGCAACAAATAAGTGTAAGTTGCTGACAACGGCCTGCTGCCAGCTTTCCATACCAGGTATAAACTATACAGCGCCAACGCGAGGGTAATGCCTAATAAACAGTAAATGATCATAATAGCCAGCCAACTTTCACACAAATTATCAATATTTTTCTCAGCGGCGAAGTACCATAATAATTATGTAACATTGCAACGCTAGTTTTAGATACTATGGAAAAGACCATTCAAACCGATTCGGGCATCGTTATAGCACCGCTGTATACCCAGCCGGTGGCTATGGAAGAACAACCCGGCAGCTTTCCTTATACCCGGGGCATACACGCTACCATGTACCGCGATAAGCTGTGGACCATGCGCCAATATGCCGGATTCAGTACTGCGGAGGAATCGAATAAACGTTATCATTACCTGTTAAGTCAGGGTGTAATGGGACTGAGTGTGGCATTTGATCTGCCTACACAGATAGGCTATGATTCTGATCATCCCATGTCTGAGGGAGAAGTAGGTAAAGTGGGGGTAGCCATAGATTCGCTGGAGGATATGGAAATATTGTTTAAAGATATTTCTCTCGAACAGATATCTACCTCCATGACCATCAACGCCACCGGGTTTATACTGCTGGCCTTTTATATTGCGCTGGCCAAAAGGCAGGGAGCGGATCTGAAAAAAATTTCCGGCACCATACAAAATGATATCCTGAAGGAATATGCGGCCAGAGGCACTTTCATTTATCCGCCCAAACCCTCTATGCGTTTGATCACGGATATTTTTGCCTATTGCAGCAAGGAAGTCCCCAAGTGGAACACCATCTCCATTTCCGGTTATCATATCCGGGAAGCAGGCGCTAACGCCGTGCAGGAACTGGCCTTTACGCTGGCTAACGGTAAAGCCTATCTGAAAGTAGCCCTGGAAGTAGGATTGGACATCAACGTTTTTGCAAAAAGGTTATCCTTCTTTTTCAATGCACATAATCATCTTTTTGAAGAAGTAGCTAAATTCCGTGCAGCCAGGCGTATGTGGGCGCATATCACCCAATCACTGGGCGCTACAGATCCCAAAGCACAGATGTTGCGTTTCCATACACAAACAGGCGGCAGCACACTGACTGCACAACAGCCGCAGAATAATATTGTGCGGGTAGCCATCCAAACATTGGCTGCTACCATGGGAGGTACCCAATCACTGCATACCAACGGCTACGATGAGGCGTTGTCGTTACCTACAGAAGCCGCTGCCCGTATTGCTCTCCGCACGCAGCAGATTGTTGGCTACGAAAGTGGTGTAGCTGATACGGTAGATCCGCTGGCCGGCTCTTTTTATGTAGAAGCGCTGACCAATGAAGTAGAAAGCAAGGCCTGGGAGCTGATTAATAAAATTGATGCCATGGGCGGCGCTGTCAGTGCCATTGAGCAAGGCTTTGTGCAGGATGAAATTGCCCGCAGCGCATACAGATACCAACAGGAAATTGAGAATAATGAAAAAATTATCATCGGTGTCAATAAATTTACGGCGGCCGACCAGGTAGCGCCGGAAGTTTTCCGCATCGATGACAGCATCCGTATATTGCAATCAGAACGTCTGCAGTCATTACGGGCACGCCGCGACAATGCAGCAGTACAAAGTTCCCTGACACGGATCAAAGACGCTGCCGGCACCAGTGAAAATCTGATGCCGCTGGTTGTGGAAGCAGTGGAACATTTAGCCACACTGGGCGAAATAGCAGATGTACTGAGAGAAGTATGGGGAGAGTATAAATAATTATATAAGCGTATTCAATAATCAAATGAGTTTAATCTATCACAACAACTGCCCGCTTTGTGGTTCATCACAAATACATGAAGCGCTTACTGCCAAAGACTATACTGTATCAAAAGAAACATTCAATATCTTCCATTGCGGAGGCTGTGGTGGCCGGTTTACACAAAACGTACCGGATAGCGCGCACATAGGCCGCTATTACCAGTCGCAGGAATATATTTCTCATTCTGAAACGAAACAGGGACTCATTAACCGTTTATATCACAGCGTCAGAAAGATTACGCTGCGCTCCAAGCAAAACTGGGTGCGCAATGCCGCCGGTATCAAACAAGGTACTTTGCTGGATATAGGTAGTGGCACCGGCGCTTTCCTTCATTATATGCAGGTAGGCGGATGGACAGTAACCGGTTTGGAGCCAGATGAAAATGCCCGCCGGAACGCCAAAGAAATTTACAATATCACAGCACTCCCTATTGAGGAGTTATATACTTTACCTGCACAGCAATTTGATGCGATCACCATGTGGCACGTACTGGAGCATGTACATGAACTGCACGGCTACCTGGATCATATCCGCACATTACTGAAACCAGGTGGATCCCTGCTCATTGCGGTTCCCAACTACACCTCTTCCGATGCTGGTTACTACAAAGAATACTGGGCGGCCTATGATGTCCCCAGACATCTGTATCATTTTTCACCGGGATCTATGGAGAAATTATTAACGCAACACAAAATAAAGCTGGTAAAAAAACACCCGATGGTATTTGATGGCTTCTATGTAAGCTTACTCAGCGAAAAATACAAAACAGGTAAAAGCCGCCTGTTCCAGGGATTTTTCCATGGTTTCCGTTCTTACAGAAAAGGATTGAAAGTAGTAGATCAGTGCAGCTCTATTGTGTACGAATGCAAGATTTAGCTTTTAGCTTTTAGTAAAAATGCAGCGAAGATCAACAGATGATGATCTTCGCTGCATTTTTACTAAAAGCTAAAAGCTAACTGCTAAAAGCTAAAAAAGCTTACATCAACTTCATTTCATCCACCAATCTCGTACATCCGGCATATTTATCAATAATAAACAGCACATAACGGATGTCTACCATGATATTACGGCAGATAGTAGGATCATAGTTAATATCGCTCATAGTACCTTCCCAGGTACGGTCAAAGTTAAGGCCGATCAGGTGTCCGTAAGCATCCAGTGCAGGGCTGCCAGAGTTACCACCGGTAGTATGATTGGAAGCAATGAAGCAAACCGGCATTTTACCATTTACGCCATAACGACCATAGTCTTTTTTCTTGTAGAGTTCAATCAGTCGGGCCGGCACATCAAATTCATAATCACCGGGAATATATTTCTCCATCACACCATCGAGGTAGGTATAAAAATCGTAGTGAATAGCGTCACGTGGATTATAGCCATCTACCTTACCATATGTTATGCGGAGGGTGCTGTTGGCATCCGGATAAAAGCTTTTTTTGCTGCCCATCACATCCATCTGCGCCTGCATATAGGTACGTTGCAGGTTATTGATATTGGATTGAATATCGGCCAGCGGCTTGCTTACATTATCCACAAATCCTTTGCGCATCGCCATTACCAGGCGGGTTGCAGGATCTTTCCACATTTGCGCCACTACCGTATTGTAGGGTTGCTGTACAAATGTTTTCAGTTTTTCGAGAGATGTTAAACCGGATAAAGCATACAGCTTATCCGCCATTGCGCGGCCGTCTTTATTATTCTCCTGCCAGATCTGTGCAAATTCGCTGCCGGCATATTGTGATGGTACACCTTTGGCGTAGAGGTTCGTGAGACTGGCACAAATATCATGATCTACTTTTGCATTGTAGTTCTGGTAAAACGGCTGCATCGTTGCCAGGAATTGTTCGCGCATGGTTTCGTATTGCCCCTCCCCTTTTTCATGTACATCATTCAGGAAAGTGATCAGGCGATCCCCTACCGTAAACAGTTCCACATTTTTCACCAGTTCACTATAGTAGTCACGGGTTTGTGCGTAGGGTTGTATCTGCAGATAATAAGCATTCAGGGAATCCAGTACGCCGTTGTATTTTTGTTTCCATAGCGGGTTGGCTTCCATCAGCTGACGATAACTGGCTTCATATTGCAGTTTCTTACCAATGCCATTGGTTTGTTTCACGCCCTGCATTTCCCCCATCCATTTTTTCCAGTAGTTGGCCGTACCGGCATACTTGGCAGCATATTGAATTTTGATCTGTTGATCTTTGCGCATGTAGCCATCTATGATTTTGAGGGCAGCATCCCGCATCTCTACCTTAGCAGCATCTACCACTTCCACTGTTTGTTTTACTGCTTCAGAAGGCAGATATTCCGTGGTACGACCCGGGAAACCCATCACCATGGTAAAGTCGTTTTGTTTTACGCCTTTCAGGGAAATGGTTAATGCATATTTAGGCTTTAAAGGCACATTATCAGCCGAGTAAGGAGCCGGGCGGCCATCTTTGCCCGCATAGATACGAAACATCGAGAAATCGCCTGTATGACGCGGCCATACCCAATTATCTGTATCTGACCCAAACTTACCGATAGAAGAAGGCGGCGCTCCTACCAGTCTCACATCCCGGTAAGTTTCTGTTACAAACAGAAAATACTGGTTGCCTTCATAAAATGGTTTTATCATCGCATCCTGCCAGCTTTCTTTGCGGGCAGCCTGTTTAATTTCGTTTAAACGCTTGTCTATCGCAGATTGCCGTTCTCTTTCACTCATGCCGGGTTTTACATCCTGCAGAGCGGCTTTGGTAACATCATCAATACGTACAATAAAGGTGGCAAAGAGGCCCGGATTAGGTAGTTCTTCCACGGCAGTTTTGGCCCAGAAACCATTTTCCAGGAAGTTATTCTGCAGGGAGGAATGCTTTTGAATAGCATCGTAGCCACAATGGTGGTTGGTGAGCAGCAATCCCTGTTCAGAGATCACTTCTGCTGTACAGAAGCCGCCAAAGCTGACAATGGCATCTTTGAGACTACCTTTATTGATGCTATAAATATCCGAGGCATTGATTTTCATGCCCATTCCTTTCATCTCTTTCTCATTGAGACCGGATAGCAGCTGTGGCAGCCACATTCCTTCTGTAGCATAAGCTTGCCGCGCAAGTACGAGTAGTACTAATAACAGCACAGGTTTCGCGATTCGTTGCAACATATCTGATATTCTTTTTATAAAACAGGCAATTTACTATAATTCGGGGAGGGTGGAAAAGATAACCCGGTGTTTCCTATCATTCATCGACATAAAGCAGGTATTTACAGAGATCCCGTAGATTATCTGAACAGATTACCAGAATTTCATCCCTATATCTATCTGTCGCAAATGTTCCGGTTAAAATCCTCGGTAGTAATAGCACACATTACAGGGTGGCTGATATGCCTGAGTTTACCCCTGCTGTTTATCAGCGGGCAAACGGGCGACCGTAAGGCACTCTCCATTTTATTTTCAACAGATTACCTGGTGTTCCTGGTAACCTATATTGCATTATTCTACTTCCATACCACTTTCCTGTTTCCCCGGCTGTACTTCCGGAAGCAATATCTATTATACTTTCTGGCAGTTTTCCTGCTGCTGATCATGGTCAATTATATGCGGCCCTTCGATCATCTGTTTACCCGGTTACCACATCCGCCCCATGAAATGCGCTGGCACCCGCCCATGCCACCAGACCATGGAGAAGCCGGCATGCAACCACCTGGTAAACCGCCCGTGAAAGTAGATATGGTTAGTGACTTTCTTTTCCTGCTCACCATTTCACTCAGTATTGCCACCGAAACTACCCGCCGCTGGCGGCAAACCGAGAAAAGAGCCCTATACGCAGAAACCCGCAAAACTCAGGCAGAACTATCCTTTCTAAAAGCCCAGATCAACCCACACTTCCTGTTTAACACCCTTAATAATATTTATTCTCTTGCCATGACCCGTAATGAAAATACGGCCATGAGCATTATGAAGTTATCCAACATGCTCCGCTATGTGACGGAAGATACCCGGCACGACTATGTATTGCTGGAAAGTGAAATTGATTGTCTACGTGATTATATAGATCTTCAGAAACTCCGGCTCACCACCAAAACAAAGGTCAACTTTTCTGTGACTGGCAGTCCGGGTATCAAATGTATTGCACCACTGGTACTACTCCCTTTCCTGGAAAATGCTTTCAAATACGGAGTGAGTAACCATGAGCCATCTGAAATTAATATACAGCTGAATACCTCTGAAAATCATATTCATTTCTTCTGCAGCAATAAACTGTTCAGAATTACACGGGATACAAGCCGTACGGGCATTGGTATTTCCAACACCCGGCAAAGACTGGATCATTTATATCCTGACAAATATGAATTGCAGATCAGTGAAGACAATGGCGCTTATGCGATTACATTACAATTACAGGTATAACGGATGGAGATAAAATTTATAGCGATAGATGATGAACCACCCGCCTTGCAGGTGATAAAGACCTACGCACAGGAATTTCCCTGGCTGAAGTTGCTGCATACTTTTGAAGATGCCATATCGGCTTCCGAATACCTGCGCCAGGTACCGGTAGATCTTATCTTTCTCGATATCCACATGCCAGATGTAAACGGGCTGGATCTGGCCAGGGGCCTTACCAGCAACCCTATGATCATTTTCACCACCGCTTACCGGCAATATGCTTACGAAGGTTTTGAGCTGGATGCCATCGATTATTTGCTCAAACCTATTCCGTTTCAACGTTTTGAAAAAGCCGTACAAAAAGCACAAACCTATTTGCGGCAACAGCAGCAGCCCCCTGCTACGGAAAGCCTGTTGGTGCATTCGTCCTACCACATGGTGAAAATACCGTTACATGAAATTGTATACATAGAAAGTATGGAGGACTATATCCGGATACATCTTACTCAACGGGCGCCGGTACTCACCCTGATGACCTTGAAAAAAATGATGGAAAAGCTGCCGGCAGGCAGGTTCCGGAGAATCCACCGCAGTTATATTGTGGCAGTAGATAAAGTACGTGCCGTTATTAACAGGAAAGTGAAACTCTCTTCCGCAGCGGAACTACCTGTAAGTGACAGTTACAGCGACTTTATCCGTGACTGGAAACAACAGTAAATAGCTGGTTTAAGCATTCTCCTCATAATTACAAATCGAAATATGCTCACTTAACTTTAGCGTAAACGCATCTGTGGTATCATGAAACCCTAACAGCAGGTAATCTCCTATTATGCTGTGGAGCAGCAGTGGCGCCGTATAATACAGGATCGCTACTTTATGCGCCTGCCGGTCCTGCGTATCAGACGCTATTATTTTGAACTGGTGGCGATCGAAAGACAACTGGATATTCCCCAACGTATCCCAGGTATCGGGCACCAGTTTGTTCAGTGACTGAATATACAGCCCCACAGCAAACCCTGTTTTATAGTGCAGGGAATTGGCTTTGGGTTGCTGTGCCACTATTTCCGCAAAAGTCCGGTATTGTGCTGCCTGGTTATACACCTGTGATTGCAGCAGAAATTCTTCATAGGAATCATGGAATACCTGCTTTGCAAAGTTGGTAGTACCTGTAGCATCAATCACCTGGCGAATGACCAGTCTGATCATTGTTTTACCCATATCAACCTCCTACATAAAGATGGTGAACAAGATCATATCCTCCACTGCTGTTGGCTGTTACAGTGGCCAGTTCGCCGGACAAAGAATCGCTGAAAACCATGTCCGCGCTGTTTTTGGCGATGCTGGTATTTTGCCCGTGTGCTGCATATAAAGTTGTTTTATACACCGCTGTATTGATATCATCCGGGAAGGCAATTTGTGTAGTGCATTTCAACTTGTTATCCACATATATCTGTGCATGAATATGCGTGACCCTGCCTTCATACCAGCCGGGATAGACAGACGTAAACTTCACTTGTCCTGCAGCATCTGTGTACTGCAGTCCTCTGCAAAACACCAGTGCCGTATTATCCTGGTTACCCAGGTAGCCCCTGTTACTATAACCCGAGTAATAGCCATCCTTATCACAATGCCAGATATCTACTCTTGCATTTGCCAATGGTTTACAGCTATCGTTTGTGTTCAGCACATCAAGAACGATAGATAGTGGTATGCCATCCTTACCATCGGTGATATCCACACGTTGTATGGATGATCCACGGCTGGTGTACAGGGGATAAGGGCCGTCTGTTTCTTCCGGAGATACAGTACAGGCACCATCATTTCCGACAGGATCTGTTGTGTTACTTTTTTTACAGGCTTCTATCAGCACAGGCACTGCGGTGGCACTGATGAATAGTTGTTTCAGGAATTTTTTACGGGTGTTTTCCATCGCATCAATTTTTGATCTGTCCTAAAGATTTCGATTATGCGGTGGAAAGACAAAAATTATAGATGAACAGGCGGGATGTACCGGAGAATAAATCAGAGGGGCTGTAAAAACAGTATTTCCGGCCTGAAATCTTTTGATAACAGTATTTATTCCGGGAGAGAGATCCCGTAATAATGCTGCTCCAGCATCAAAAAATTCCAGGAGCCGGAAATACTTTAACAGATTAGCTCATGCAACGATTAGTGATACAGATAGTTCAGTGCAATGATGTCATTCGCGTTGAATGTACGGTTGCCGCCATTAGAGCAGGCCAGCATCCAGGAGTTAGCATCAGGTCCGGTAGGAGTTCCAGGAATCCATACGGCACCTACTCCGCCATCACCTTCGTTTACAGCACTACCACCGCAACTGTAGGCACGGTTCATGTAATCGGTATGACGCATACCAATACAGTGACCCACTTCATGTTGGATCACAGAACCTACATAGAGTACATTAGGATTAGAACCATAAGCTGCCGCATTTGTGTTCATTTTAATGGTAGCATAAGGATTACCACCGCTGGTAGGGAAACCGGAAGATCCCAGTGTGATGTAACCACCACTTGGTCCCTGGTTGAATCCTTTGATAGTAATGTTAGGAGTACCACTTGTAATACGCTGGAAGGTGATACGTAATCCCAGCCTGTTATAGCGGGCAATAGCCGTATCAGTTCCGGCAATAAATGCAGCACCCAGACCGGTTACTTTAATTTTGATAACGCGGGGCAAAGCAGTTACCAGTAAATTAGTACGGTACTGTTCATCTTTTGCTATCCTGAGAACAGGACTTACTACTTTTTCTTTCAATTGTTCTGCGCTCAGCAGGATGTCACCTTCTACCAGGTAACCATCTTCTGTTTTCAACACATTGTCGGTACTGAAACCGTTGGCTTTAATCTGGGCTAACACCTCTGCTGATACTGGGTCTGGCTTTACTTCTTCTTTTTGTGCGCCGTTTTTCGAACAGGACGCAAACAGGAAAGTAGCTGCCATACAGCAAAGGACAGGAATTGATTGTTTTCTCATAGATTCAAATTTTGGTTTTGGTTTAGAAAAAAAGATATCCATATTGCCTGTTCCTGCAAACAAGCAACTGTTAACAATACCAAATGTCTGCAGTGATCTGTGGCGGAATAAAGCACGAAAAGATATTTACAAGTGCATAAAATACACTTGTAACACTATCGGCTTATTGCCTCAAATGCAACTGCTCCAGCTTTGTTTATCTTTCCAAAAAACCACGGTTTAGGTGTGCTCTCGTTTTTGGATGCATACAATAGCTAAATGCCTGTTTTACACGGCATTCTATTTCTAATGGCTTGGCGATGATTCAGTAATACCGGCTCTTTCCGGCTACAAAGACTTGCTCGACTGATTAACTTGCTCAACTGTTTAACTTACTAGTAAAATGGTTTTCCAGCTCGTTGTTTAGATTTGTTCAGATTTTGTTGAAATTTACGCTCGGGATTTCCCCTTTCAATATTACAACTTTCGTTTTACTTAAAAAAAATATTTTGTTTTTATCCTTATAAAATTGTGTCGAAAAAGTAAATACAGTAGCTTTAAGTAGCAACACAAAACCAAAATCCTTGAACTGTTGTCATCATCCTGCATGAAGTCAAATACCCTGAAAATATGGACCCTGCTAACTTTGGTGCTATGCTACTGTTATAGCACCGCTGCACAGCAAAAAATTTCAACCGATAGCATTCCCCAACGGTATGCGACGGATACATTTTCGGATGCACACCCCATCTCTCCTTTCCTTGTAAAATTTAAAAAGATACCCGCGTCATCCGTACTGCGGCAATGTGGACTGATACAGCCTATTACCCGCTACCACTATATAATACAACAGCTACCCAAAGACAGTAGTATTTTATACGCTTATCATGCCAATGCCAATTACAAAGCGAGTGTTGCTTTACTGCAACAGCTGGAAAAGGCCAATAACACGGACAGTATAACGCTCCAGGTATCTTTCAAGCGGAATGAACAACTGGCCCATGCCAGTATACGTATGTATTCCGACAGATTTTCTGTAGCCGTAGTACGGGTTCAAAAGCAACACTGGCAGGAATTTATCAGTCAGCCTGCTATACTATTTGCTGATATGGTAAGGCATCCTAAACCGGAAATCATCATTAATACCAGCAATCTTACTATCAATAGCATCCGTATTGCACAACAACAGTTTCCACTTGTACGCGGAAAACGTGTAGCCGTTTCCGTTAAAGAAGATCGTTTTGATACCACAGATATTGATTTACAGGGCAGGTATCTCCCCTCTAACTATGCTTCTGCATCGAGTAGTTCGCATGCACTGATTATGGCCACACTGATTGGCGGTGCAGCTAACAGCGGTATGAACGGGCAGGGCGTAGCATCGGAAGTAAAACTGAGTTCGGCTGATTACAACAGCAGTTTATTTCCGGACGATAATAATTATTACACACAATCCGGTATCACGATTCAAAATCATTCCTACGGCACCGGTATAGAAAATTATTACGGAGCAGAAGCTGTTGCCTACGATCAGCATATCCGGGAAGCCGATACGATTGTACATGTATATTCTTCCGGCAATATAGGGAACAACACGTCCTCTTCCGGGCGGTACCAGGGTATTGCCAATTACGCCAATCTATCCGGTAATTTTAAACAGGCTAAAAATATCATTTCAGTAGGCGGCACAGATGGTGTTTCACAGGTAATTGCCCTGAGTTCCAGGGGCCCTGCTTATGACGGCCGTATCAAACCGGAAATTGCTGCCTATGGAGAAGATGGTACTTCCGGTGCAGCTGCACTTACCTCCGGAGTAGCTGCCCTGCTGCAGGATGCATGGCGCCAACAGCATAGCAGCCCGGTATCTTCTGCGCTGATCAAAGCCGTCATCCTCAATAGCGCCACGCGTCCGGCTGGCATACTTCCCTCTTATGAGCATGGCTATGGCTACCTGCAGGCATTAGGCGCCCTGCAAACATTACAGGAAAACCGTGTACTCTCAGGGGAAGTGAGCAACGGTAAAATAACCAACTTCGATATCAGCATACCGGCAGGCATACAGCAGGTAAAAGTTACGCTGTGCTGGAATGATCCCGCGGCGCCTGTAAACGCCGTTAAAGCGCTTGTAAACGACCTGGATCTGGCAGCTACCACGGCAGATAACAACACCTGGCTCCCCTGGGTGCTCAATGCCTACCCGGCGGCTGATTCACTGAAAGCCCCTGCTAAACGGGGCAGAGACAGCATCAATAATACAGAACAGATCAGCATTGACCGCCCCATTGCGGGCAAACTGCATCTCAGTATAAAAGGCACACAGTTATCCACTGCTACACAATCATTTTACCTTGCCTATGAATTTACACCGATGCAACGTTTTCAATGGCAAAACCCTGCACCGGAAAACATCCTGCCTGCGGCACAAAATGCACCCCTGCAATGGCAAACTACGTATAGTGGTAACGGTGATATTTCCTATAGTACAGACAGCGGCCACACCTGGCTGCCGATAGCACAAAACGTTCCGGTAGCGCAGGGTGTATATAACTGGATGACGCCTGATATTTTCCAACAGGTATTGCTGAAACTAACGTTAACAGATACCTCCTTTATAAGTGCGCCCTGCTATGTCTCGCCTCAACTGACCATTCATACCGGTTTTAACTGTACTGATACCGTCATGCTTTACTGGAATGCACAACCCGATGCTGCCGGTTATCAACTATATACTATGGGTAGCAGCACCTTAATTCCGTATAGCCAACCCCGTGATACTTTTACGTTCATTCCAAAATCAATGGCGTCTTCCCTCTATTTTGCCGTCAGTCCCATTGCTAAAGCCGGCTGGACGGGCATGCGCAGCTATACCGCTGATTACTCACAGCAGGGCGTGGGCTGTTATGTGCAAAACCTGCTGGCAGATAAAACAACTGATAATAAAGTATTGCTGTCTCTTACTCTCGGCAGTACCTGGCACCTTACCAACCTGTACTGGGAACGATCTTCCCCCAAAGGCTGGATCAGCCTGGATTCCCTGACAATTGGGGAGACCATGAATTTTAATTTCTTAGACAACCAGCCGACAGAAGGGTTCGTTCATTATCGCGTACGACTGCAAACTATAGATGGTCGTGTTATCTATTCCGATATTGCCACCGTAAGTATATTCCTCAATAACAGCATCCTGTTATTCCCCAACCCTGTAAGTACCCAGCTATACATCCTGGACGCACAAATGCGCAGCCGGAAAATGGTGATTTCAGATATGAGCGGGCGGATAGTGATGCAGCGTGACCTGGAAAATAACCAGGAAGTCATTCCTGTGCAGCAGCTGCCCAACGGCGTTTTTAACTGCAGTATTTATGTGGATGGAAAACGCATTTATACAAAACAGTTTGTAAAGCAGGAGTAGCACCCCTCCCGGCCACAGGGTAAAATTCATCAATAACCGGTTAAGATCGTAGCGGAAATAATCCTGCTGAACCATTAACTTTAAGTGTCAATAAGACAATTAAATATTTCTTATTAAGACCTGATACTTTCCACCGTATTTATAATACGATGCCTGAAAATCCGATAGCAAAAAGAACCGACAGCCCTGTTATTAATTTATTTACGCTGGTCTTTTAGTATGCCTGACCAGTGTACTCACCTGTGCTGATAGTCCCCGTGCATCCCTTTCCAATAATACTGATAGCTACGGCGCCTTGCCATGGCTGGTTCCCACGTGTGCCTGATTTTTCTGAACCATACATTTTCAACCAACACAAATCAATTATTTATGAAAAAAGCTTTATCTCTTTTCGTCTTTCTGTTAATGACCGTACTCGTATCGGCGCAAAAAACGGTATACATACCTCCCGAATTCAGTACGGACCCCTATTTATCTACCTGGTCATACAGCCGCAGTTATCAATCGGCCAACTTCGTGGTATTCTGGGGGGCGGTAGTAGGCACTAATCCGGCAACTTACAGCGATCCTAACCTGGCATTCAATCCGCAGGCTATATGTGATACGCTGGAAAAAATCTATACAAAATATATAACGGAAATCGGTTTCTGTTCAGATGCTGCCACCAAAAACCTGGGCAAATACAAACTCATTATCGTGATGAATGACACCTGGGGAACGGGAGGCCCCAGTGGATGGGCCTTTGGCGGCACCTACGGTAATACTATCGGGGCCATGTGGGTGCATCCCAATGCTACCAGGGACGGTGGCGTTACCAGCCATGAACTCACGCACAGCTTACAGGGCATGATTGCCATCCAGGAAAATGCCAACTGTGGCTTTAACGATTATGATCCTGCGGGCTTCTTCTGGGAAACACATGCTAACTTCATGCGTACACAAATGTATCCCCGTTTTGCCAATGATGACCTGCCCCGGTGGATGGCTACCAGCATGTTCCATTTTAGCTCCACCCGGCACCATTACGATGCTTTTAAAATGCTGTGGTATATGCAACAGGTGGACGGTATTACAATGGTGAACAGATTGTGGAAAGAATCAATCCGCACCAGTTCTACCGCAGGAGAACATCCGCTGATGACTTACAGACGTCTTAAAAGCTGGACCCAGGCGCAGCTCAATACCTTTATGTACGACTATGTTAAAAGGGAAGTAGCCTGCGACTATACTGTAAACGGATTTGGGGCTATTTACAAAGCAGAACGCGATCGCTTAAAAGTGCAGGAACCACATTATATCTGGCGGCTATATACTATGCTGCAGCAGGTGAATGCTACCACCGGAAGATATAAAATAGATAATGCCAGCGCACCACAGGATTATGGCTACAATATTATTCCGTTGTACACCACCTGCAGTGCCAGGAATGTAACCGTAAAATTTAAAGGACATACAGAAGTTAACACTACTGCCGGCTGGCGTTATGGTTTTGTGACCACACTGTCGAATGGTAATATATCCCGCTATGGTACTACAGCTACTGCAAATGAAAGTGAAATCAGCTTTACTATGAACAGCAATGAAACGCAGTTGTACCTGGTAGTGATGGGTGCTCCCACCACCCATACCAGCTATGTATGGGAGCCTGGCTGGCCTAAAATAAAACGCTATCCCTATGAACTACGTATAGCCAACGCCGTACCTGAAGGTTATCAAAGTACTTTCCGCTCCGCGTACAAAACTAACGGTCATACCCATACGAATGGCGGTGGCTGGGTAGCCAACAGTGCTACTGTTGCTTCTACTGCCTATGTAGGACCCAAAGCTATTGTACTGGGCAATTCCGTTATCACCGGCACTGCACAGATTACGGGCAATGCCTGGGTGGAAAATGCCACTGTGGGTAATACCGTGACCATTAGCGGTAATGCCAGCGTATATGGTGGCAATTACACCGGCAGCGCAGTGGTGACAGATAACGCCGTGCTCACCGATTGTACGGTTTCCGGTAGTGCCAATATAAAGGGCGATGCACTGGAATGGGGCGTTACCTTTGACAATGCCGTGGTAGTAGGTGGCGACGCCGAAATAGGCAGCTGCGCCACCAATGGCACCTATCTCCAGATACCACACCCGAACAATGGCAGGGCAGACTGTGATGGCAAAAGTGCAGGCGATGCATCTAACACAGATGTAAACACCGCCTGGACCCAGTTCACCGATGCACAGATGGCCTGGAGTACCACTCCTACCTGCAGCGGCACCATTATGCCTGCCGCCATAACGGACAGCAGCCTGCTGCTGAAAACTACCGGCAATGCCGCTGCAGTATCCGCCATACGGGTGTATCCTAACCCGGTTGTTAACCAGTTTACCGTTACCCTGCAGGGATTCCGGAACACCAGCAATGTGCAGCTGATCATTTACAACAGCCAGGGATTGCCGGTACATGTGAAAGAGATGCAGAAAGCGAGAACGACCACTTTAAAGGCGAAAGACTGGAGTACGGCTCCTGGTATCTATTACCTGAGAGCCAGCGATGGAAATAAAGCAGCTACGGAAAAGCTGATTGTAACTAACTGACGCAGTTACGTACCAATTAACAACAAAACAGCCGTTCTGATCAGATCAGAACGGCTGTTTGCTGTATTTACAATGATATGTGATTACAGGTGAATGGCTTCGCCGTAAGCTACTTCTATAGCGTCTTTTACAGATTCGCTCATAGTTGGATGCGGGTGGATAGAATCCAGCACTTCCTGGTAAGTAGTTTCCAGTTTACGCGCTACTACTGTTTCTGCGATGATTTCTGTAACGTTGGCACCGATCATGTGGGTACCTAACCATTCGCCGTATTTAGCGTCAAAGATCACTTTTACGAAACCTTCAGTAGCACCGGCTGCAGAAGCTTTACCGGAAGCAGAGAATGGGAATTTACCCACTTTAACTTCGTAACCGGCTTCTTTCGCTGCCTTTTCAGTATAACCAACAGAAGCAATTTCAGGTGCGCAATAAGTACAGCCTGGAATGTTCATATAGTCAATAGTAGCTGGTTTATGTGCATATTTCTTTTCGTTATATGCGATGGCTTCCACGCAAACGATCGCTTCTTTGGAAGCTACGTGTGCCAGTGCCTGACCAGGAACCATGTCGCCGATAGCATAAACGCCCGGAACATTGGTTTGGTAGTATTTATCTACCAGTACGCGGCCTTTATCGGTTTTAATACCCATTCCTTCCAGACCGATATTTTCGATATTAGCTGCAATACCCACCGCGCTCAGTACCACGTCTGCTTCCAGGGTGATTTCGCCGGTTTGTGTTTTCACTTTAGCTTTCACACCGTCACCAGCTGCTTCCACTGCTTCTACAGAAGCGTTGGTCATGATTTCGATGCCTTTCTTTTTGTATATTTTTTCCAGTTCTTTGGAGATATCTTCGTCTTCTACCGGAACAATGCGTGGGAGGAACTCAACGATGGTTACTTTAGTACCCAGGGTTGCGTAGAAATAAGCAAATTCAACACCAATCGCACCAGAACCCACTACAATCATGGATTTAGGTTGCTTAGGCAATACCATTGCTTCGCGGTAACCAATTACATTCTTACCGTCAATTTTCAGGTTAGGCAGCTCACGTGCACGGGCACCTGTAGCCAGAATGATGTGTTTTGCTTCGTGTACAGCAGCTTTACCGTCTTTATCAGTAACTTCTACCTGGCCTTTGGATTTTACCTTTCCATTGCCCATTAATACATCAATCTTATTTTTCTTCATCAGGAACTGAACGCCCCTGCTCATTTTATCAGCAACACCGCGACTACGCTTGATCACCGCCTCAAAGTCTACCTGTGCATCACTTACAGTAATACCATAGTCTTTTGAATGCTGCGTATATTCAAAAACCTGTGCAGTTTTTAATAAAGCTTTGGTTGGAATACAGCCCCAGTTTAAACAGATACCACCCAGGCTCTCTCTTTCCACGATTGCAGTTTTAAATCCCAGCTGAGAAGCACGGATAGCAGCCACATATCCGCCGGGCCCACTACCAATTACGATTACGTCGTATGCCATATTGTTTAATTTTAAATTGAACTCGCCAAAGGTAAATAAATAAGCAGAAAGCGCAAACAGCTTTTAGCCATTAGCTTTTAGCTATTAGCAAAATGCAGCGAAGATCAGGTGTTATCCCATCTCCGCTGCATTTTGCTAATAGCTAAAAGCTAATGGCTAAAAGCTACCGAAGGTCCACCACTTCCACGCCAGGATAGTTCTTGGCGTCAAAAGTAAAGGTAGCATCGCTCAGGTTGGTATTTGGTGTAAAATTGGTGATTTCGTACGTGTAGTGATTACCGTTTTTCTCAAAAACCTTCATTTTCGCGATACTCTGGTTTTTCTTATCTACAGAAACAATCACTTTAAAAACGTTCTTGGATTTATCAGTAGGTGTCAGCTCAATGTTCTGCAACACTTTACCTTTTTCAGTCGTTTCAGGTTCCAGTTTGTACAAATAATCTTTATCGTAGAAATTGGTGAACAGTTTAGCAGGTGTCATAGCGCCACTGCTTTGATCCACGTTATTAACCGTTACCTCGTTTACATCCTTGGCATATGTCCAGGATGTTTTGTTATCACTGATTATTTCCTGGCCCGGCAGCGTTACTTTATATTTAGCGCCTTTCAGGTATACGGTTCCTTTTTTGGAATCTGTTACACTGTTGTTGGCACCTTCTACTTTCAATATAAAATTAGCTACTACTGTTTTTAATGATTTGAATTTATTACTAACACCATCCAGAACGGTTTTAGCCTTGGGGTCGGATCCGCCCTTAGATTGTGCCATGCCGCTGAAAATGATACCACTCAACAACATTCCTGTTAATACAAATTTCTTCATCGTAGTTTTTTTTAGTTTGTGCTAACCTGCAAAGACAAATGCCATGCCGGTATAGCTGTTGGTCTTTTACAGGGTGCGAAATTCAGCATATTTCCTGAAAAAGGGTAATAATTTCGAAAGACCTTAAGATATTATAACAAATTATTAAGGATTTCCTGTAATTCGCTTTCCGATCTCACCAATACCTCTCTTGCCTTGCTACCCATGTTGGGGCCTACTATATTGGCTGCTTCGAGCTGATCCATGAGTCTTCCTGCCCGGTTATACCCCAGTTTCATACGGCGTTGCAGTAAAGAAGTTGACCCCTGCTGGGTGGTAACGATCACCTGGGCGGCTTCTTCAAATAGCGGATCCCGGTCAGCAATACTGAGTTCTTTACCATCCGGATCCTTGTCATCTACATACTCAGGCAGCAGGAATGCGTCCGGATAGCCTTTCTGATTTCCGATGAATTCGGCCACATTTTCCACTTCCGGCGTATCTACAAAGGCGCATTGCAGACGTACCAGCTCCCCGTTAAAGGAAACCAGCATATCCCCCTGACCGATGAGCTGCTCCGCACCGCCAATATCCAGGATGGTACGGGAATCTATTTTGGAAGATACCTTAAAGGCCACGCGGGCCGGGAAGTTAGCTTTAATGGTACCGGTGATAATGTTTACAGAAGGGCGTTGCGTGGCAATGATGAGGTGAATACCCACTGCACGGGCCAGCTGCGCCAAACGGGCAATCGGCATTTCCACTTCCTTACCAGCTGTCATGATCAGATCCGCGAACTCATCCACCACCAATACAATGAAAGGCAGGTAACGGTGTCCTTTCAACGGATTCAGGCGGCGCTGGGTAAACTTACCATTGTACTCGCGGATATTACGGGTACCTGCTTCCTTAAGCAGGTCGTAGCGCAGATCCATTTCAATACACAAGGCATTGAGAGTGTGGATCACTTTCTTGGTATCGGTAATAATCGCATCATCTTCACCTGGTAATTTAGCCAGGAAGTGCTTCTCAATGAGCTTGTACAGCGATAGTTCCACTTTTTTGGGATCTACCAGTACAAACTTCAGCTGGGAAGGATGCTTTTTATACAACAGCGATACCAGCAATGTGTTGATACCCACAGATTTACCCTGCCCGGTAGCACCCGCCATGAGCAGGTGGGGCATTTTAGCCAGATCTGCAATGAAGTTCTCATTGTCGATCTTTTTACCAATGGCAATCGGCAAATCCATGGTGCTGGTCTGGAACTTTTCCGAGGCCAGTATATTTTTAAGTGATACGATGGTTTTCTTTACGTTAGGTACCTCTATACCAATGGTACCTCTACCCGGGATAGGGGCAATGATACGGATACCAAGCGCCGACAGACTCAGGGCGATGTCATCTTCCAGGTTTTTAATGCGGGAGATACGAACGCCGGCAGCCGGCACAATTTCATACAGTGTCACTGTTGGTCCTACGGTAGCACTTATTTTCTGTATAGAGATGTCATAATTCTTCAGGGTATCAATGATCTGGTTTTTATTCTTTTCCAGTTCAGCAGTGTCCTGTACAATTACTTTATCGGCGTTATGGTTTTCCAGCAGGTCCAGTGTTGGAAACTTATAGTCTCTCAGGTCCAGCGAAGGATCGTACGGATCTACCGGCTCCACCGGTCTGGATGGCTGGATTTCCTCTACCTCTTCTTCTTCATCCCGGAAAGTAGGCTTAATTTCAAATGCCACTTCCTGCGGCTCGTTTTTCTTTCTACTTGGCGGAGGTGTTTGTTCCGGTATTTCTTCTATATACAATAATGGTCCGGGGTCTTCTTCCTCCTCTTCTTCCTCAGACAATTCCGCGTCAGATGCTTCCGGCAATCCGGGTGTAACAACGGGTGTTGCTGGTGGCATGTAGGCAGCATGAGAAGGTATCACGGTGATGTCTTCTCTTTCTACCAGGTGCATGGGAGGCAGGTCTTCTTCGTCTTCTTCTTCCACTTCTTCATGTGGAGGAATCACCATTACACCACCCTCTCCTTTCAATCCGTTTTTACGGGGATCTTCTTTAACCGGGATGGAGGCAGGCGCCGCAGCCGCATTGGCTACAGGTGGCACTGGAACAGCGGCAGGAACTGGTTTAGGAGCTTTTATTTTCTTTTCCGGCCATTTGAAATCAAAATTAAATTTCCAGATGAGCCAGGAGAAACCCACTACCAGTAATAAGAGCGCTGTACCCGTTTTACCTACAAAACCAGAGGTCCATTTATTGAGGGCATCACCCAAAGCACCTCCCCAGGGGAAATCTCCTCCGCCGGCTACAAATGCCATGGACATGCTGATAAAGAGCAGACCGAATAAAATATATTTTACGTTACGCCATACGCGGAAAACGCGGCGACCCACAATGAAGTTAATACCAACAATAAAAAAGAAGTAAYAGAACAGGTAAGCGGCAATACCTACACCGTAAAAAAAGAAGTTGTGTGACACATAAGCTCCCAGGCGGCCCAGCAGATTATCTACTTTTACATCGCCGAAGAAAAGCTCCCGGGTAGAATAATGGAATATTTTATCCTGGTCATCTTCCCAGGTAAAAAGATAGGAGGTAAAAGCAATAAAACAATAAACAGACAGCAAAAGAAAGAACACGCCCATTACTTTATGGGTACGTTCATCTTTCACCAGCTCTTTTACTTTTACCTCAGGCTCCTTGTCTTTCGTCAACACTTCTGGATTTGGTGTGGGGCCTTTCGGTTTCTTGCTTTCCGGTTTTTCGGTTTTCAGTTTATTCCTGGACATAATTAGCTTTTAGCTGTTAGCTGCCAGCTTTTAGTTTTCAGCATGGAGCGCTAAAAACCAACAGATGACAGCTATATAACTTCAGATTTGGGACTTCCTGGTGAACTATGGCAACTGTAAAATCCAGTGTGCTATAAATTCGGGTACCAGGGGATCAATGGTTTGTTCCAGCTCTCCGTATTCGTTTGCTGTACATGTTTTACAACGTTGGAACAAATGGTTCAATCCATCAAACTTACGGATTGTCACCAGCAAATTTCCATTTTCGGTTAATGCACGTTCAATAGCATTCAGATTTGTGGTAGCATCCACCTGTATATCTTGTGTTCCGTTAATCGCCATAAACGGACATTTGATCTGTTTAAGGTACGTTAATGGATTGTATTTCAAAATTGAAATTGCTTCCGGGCTCAGACTGGCATTGTTCACCATATCTTCTTCCGTCATTTCTTTTTTCACGGATTCATCTGAGCTGCGGTATAATTCTCTGATGATTTTTTCCGCTTTTGGTCTGATGACGGCCATACTGCTATCGCTCGCCAGCAAGTCCCAATAAGGCTTCATACGTTGCCGGTCTGCCAGGATAAAGCTATCGGATTTACCTGCCATGCTTTGTTTGATCGCCATTTGCTGATCTATCAGTTGACGGCCGGTTAATCCTACGCCTGCCATGGATATTACAAAAGCCACCCCTGGATTGTTTGCCGCTACGATCTGTGCTACAATTCCCCCCTCACTGTGTCCCAGCAAACCAACGGTTAGCGGATCCACATCTCTCCTCTTTTTCAGGTAGGCCATACTGGTACTCACGTCATGTGCAAAATCATTGACAGTGGCTGCATAGTAATCACCGGTAGATTTGCCTACGCCCCGGTCATCGAACCGCAGCGAAGCAATGCCGTTCCGGGCAAAATAGTCTGCCAGCACCAGGAACAGCTTATGACCTGCTATTTCCTCATCCCTGTTCTGGGGGCCGGATCCGCTGATCATTACCACTACCGGGTATCTGCCGTTGGCGGCAGGACGGGTAAAGGTACCGGCAAGGGAAACACTGTCTTTTATATTATTAAACCTGACTTCTTCTGTGTAATAAGGGTAAGGAGGTTTTGGTTCCTGTGGCCTTTTATACAGGTCTGCTTTGCTGATTTCCTTACGCCCCAGATCTACCGGATTCTCATCACCGCCAAAGGTGGAAATTCCTTTGAACTGTTGCGTGGCAGGATCCCATACCCCGGTATATGCAAATCTGACTTCATCTATGCGCAGGAGCAGGGTATCTTTCCGGTAAACCACCGTTTCCAGTTCAAACGTTTCGTTATCCGCCAGATCGGGTAATTCGATGCGTCCTTTGTATCCGCCGGCTCCGTCTTTTTCCAACTGCACTACCATGCGATATTTATCGCCATAGTAACGTTTCAGGGTACCGTACCATTTGCCGGCAATACCGGAATTATCCTGTGCCATCGCCATTGAACCCACCAGCACTCCCAGCAGCAACACCCAAAAACCTTTATACATATACGAGTTCCTCTTTATGCTTTTAATTTTAAAACGCCCAGCAGAAGGCTCACCCAGCCTGCTATGAAGAATACACCGCCAATAGGTGTAACAATACCAATTCCTCTTAAACCCACGTTGCCCGTCATTTTGAGCATGGTCATGGCGTAAAGGGAACCGGAAAATAAAATGATACCAATAATAAAACACCTGCCTGCCCACTCCAGCTGAGCACCGGGGATCTGCGCAAAAAGAATACCAGTAGCGATTAAAGCAAATACGTGATAGAACTGATAAGTAACGCCTGTCTGAAAAGTAGATACGGTATCTGCCGGCACCAGTTCTTTCAGCTTATGCGCACCAAATGCACCTAAGATGACTGCTAATGCACCAAATATCGCCGCCCAAACTAAAAAACTTTTATGCATGCTATAAATTTTGCGTAAAGGTATCCAATGAAATATTATCCGATGAAATTATATGCCTGGATTGTTGGTAAAAAGGCAGGCGTTCCGCCATTTTCTTTTCCACAAATCCGATCAGGTCATCGTCTTCCAGGTCTGCAATCAGCGGACGTTTGAATTTTTTACGTTGCAGTCTTTCCACCATAGCTTCCAGTGAAGGATTGATCCAGATAGTAGTACCGTGTTCATTCATAAAATCCATATTCTCCTGGAAACAGGGCGTACCGCCGCCACAGGAGATCAGGAAGTTTTCCTGTTCAGATAAATCACGGAGCAGTTTACTTTCCCTGTCCCGGAAATAATCTTCTCCTTTGGATGAAAAAATATCAGCAATCGCCATTTCTTCTGCTTCTACAATCACTTCATCGAGATCATAGTAGGGAAGGTTCAGATGATCTGCCAGTTGTTTACCCCAATAGGATTTTCCGGCACCCATAAAACCGAGTAAATATATTTTCATAAATAACGCAACAGTGCTTAATAAATTCTTTCCTCACGCAGGATGAGTCCATGCCAGGCATAGGTCATTTTCCATAATATATTGCAAATATAACCGCGTATTTGTATCCTGTTTGTTAAAATCGGCAGTTATGAAACCTGCCTGCTGATAAACAAAGGGATGCAACCGCATATTCTCTTTAAAATCAACGCTTCCCAGTCCATACCACTTGAACATAGCTTCTTTGGCGCTCCAGCAGATTGTTTTATGTGACAGTTCATGTGCCGGATCTATAAACGACCTTTCGGCCGGTGACAGGAACTTATGCGATACCAGTTCTATTTTTTCTCTCACCTCTTCAATATCTATGCCTACCGCTGCTTTGGTGCTTACAATAGCCGCCGCATAATCGCCGCAATGCGAGATAGAAAAATGGTAGCTACCACATACCAGCACGGGTTTCCGGCTATTGTTCACAGTAATCTCATGGATCGGAAAGTGCGGAAAAAGTGTCACTAGCAGGTATCTGCCCGCAAAGTGCTGCAGGCGCTTGTGCGGATGATGAATCGACGGGCTGATGTTTACCTTCTCCCGGAAAAAAGCTTCGTCCTCTGTTATCTTCCATACACCCAGCCTCGTTTCCGGATCTATTTGTATCGTTCGTATTAATGGCATATCTTGCCAAATTAAAGCAAAAAAGCAGAAAAAACAGCTTTTGGCACTACGTCTTTAACGAAATGCTAACAGCAGAAAATTAAAAGCTATCAATACAGCTCACTAAAACTAAACGAACCTAAGCATGATTCTGTCAGACAAACGGATACTGGAGGAAATTGAAAAAGGCACTATCGTCATTGCTCCCTATGACCGGAAATTCCTGGGTACCAATTCTTACGACGTGCACCTGGGTAAATACCTGGCCACCTACAAAGACCGTGTACTGGATGCCCGCAAACACAATGAAATTGAACATTTTGAAATACCTGAAGAAGGATTTGTATTACAACCCGGTACCCTGTACCTGGGCGTAACAGAAGAATATACCGAAACACATGCACATGTTCCTTTCCTGGAAGGCAAGTCCAGTACGGGTCGTTTAGGAATAGATATTCATGCTACTGCCGGTAAAGGCGATGTTGGTTTCTGCAATACCTGGACACTGGAAATTTCCTGTGCCCAACCTGTACGCATATACGCTGGCATGCCTATCGGCCAGCTGATCTACTTTGTGGTAGAAGGCGAAGTAGAAATACTTTACAATAAAAAAGGTAATGCCAAATATAATGGTCGCACGATTAAGCCCGTGGAGAGCATGATGTGGCGGAATGAATTTTAAATAGCTTTTAGCCGTTAGCTTTTAGCTTTTAGCAAATGCAGCGAAGTGGATGTTATGTTCATCATTTGCAACATTTACTAAAATGCTAAAAGCTATTTTTTTTAGGCTTAATGATTATTTTGTTTGCTTCAATAGCTTTATGCTTTCAGCTTTACAAAGTGGGCTTCCGCGAGCGTTGGGACTTCCAGTTTACTGATCAGGCGCTCCATCGCCGCGGGTGGCACTATCTCTTCCCGTTGCCGGTTCTGTTGCAACAGTTTCTCCGCCGGTACTTCCACATACACAATCGTTACCGCGGCATCATAGGTCGTAAAAAGACTGATCAGCTGTTCTCTCATCTGACGGGTAATATTGGTGGCGTTCCATACAAAGGGCTGCCGGTTGCGCAAATACACCCGGGCCTGTTCCTTGGCCGCCTGAATCACCATCCCATTGCCACTTTTATTTGTCGGACTTATTTTCATTTCCTTACGGATATTATCCAGAGAGATGACCGGCCACTGCTGATAATGTCGCTGCACATAGGTATCCTTGCCAGCTCCCGGCAGACCACTCATCATGACCACGGGCGTTTGCGGCTGTTCAAAGGGCACATAATCCGGTGTGCTATCTGTCTTCTGCAGGTAGTACATCCGCGCCTGCGGCGTGGCAAAAGCACGGGGCTCTCCCCAGCAATGATGCTCCCGGCATAGCTCTTCAAAGCAATCCACCCGGTATAGCAGGTCGGCCTGATCGGAACAGATCCGACCCAGCGCATCGGCGCGGGCCAGCATAGCCAGGAGTTGTGTATTCACCTCCAGACTGGCGATGATCACTGCTCTCTGCGGATCCGGTTTTTCGAATACCCACAACGGCAGGCCATGATATCTGACAAGTTTGGCGATCTGCTCCCGTATGGCAAAAGGTGCAGGCACCTCCCGGTAAAGTATTTGCCGGGCACGCCCCTCTCCTTTGCGGGCATGGCCCGCGGAAGTGATACGCCCATCCGGCTCTGTTACCGTAGTACTATACTTTTCCACATCATGCAGCAGCGCTGCTGACCACAGCAGTTCCTGGTCAGCGGGTGACAATGCTGCATAGCCAGGCAGCTGCGCCAGGGCCTCCAGTACCATTTGTGTATGTATGGCTACATTACCTTCCGCATGGTAGCGTGCATCCTGCGGTACTTCCTTCATCACGCGTACCCATTCAAAGGTTTGTTCCAGCCACTCCCACGATTTATTTTCACTGAGCTGCCACATAGTTACCTCCTTCATTATTTAACCTTGCACGGCGCCAATGACGGGTCCAGTGCTGGTCTGTTTTTACATGCCCTTTGCGGACATACTTAAACACATTGTCTGCAAAATCGCTGACCGCATAACCTGCGGCATTACGGGAAACAATTCCCTCGATGGTGGCCGGGAAACCGGTATGCACATCATGTGGTTCAAAAGCCCCTCTGCCGCTGACCAGCGACAAAGTATCCTGTTCAAATTCACTGCGTGTAGCCGGAGGCGTTATACGCCTGATTTCCGGCACTACCGGCAGATCCAGCATGGCGGCATAGAAATGTGTTTCTTCCCAACTGAGCCACCGGTCGCCTTCCCGGATACCAAATACATAGAAATGATGATCCAGGTTTCTATATTCAATAGAATGTACCGCATACAGATTTTCCAGGAAAATTTCCAGATCGCCGAGGTCATTCTTTATACTTTGCCAGTAACGGCGGATGCTTTCTGTCCACGCGGATGTTGTGGGCGCCGCATGTGAGCGGGCAAATACACCATGGCGGGAAAGACAATTATTTTCACCGTCCAGTTTTTCCGTATGAATCAACACGGGGATCTGTTGCAGCTGTTGCCAGTATTCATATTGAATACGGTCATCGCTGCTGGTCCCCGGTGAAAACGGATAATGCCAGGTACGGCCATATTTCTGAGAAATTGCCATGTTATCGGGGTTTAAATTAAACAATAAAATCACAGGCCGGTTCCAGGAAGGAACGGCGAAAGGAATGATGTTAATATGCCTGTGACATTACATGGCGCAAAGTGTTTGCTGTTTTTAATTAATGAGCCGCAAAAGTAAAGAAAATAATTTAATAGTATATTACGAGGGCTTTTGAAACAACAACAACCATCTATAGCCATGAGAAAATTTTTCCTCTGCGCCACCGCCTTCGCAGCTATGGCTGCCTGTAACAACGGCGGCAGCGGTAGTAAAACCAGTGGTACCGACAGTACACTGAACAATGCATTCGGTCATTATGAAACACAATTCATTGAAGCACTCTGGAAAGCAGATCCGGACTGGGCTACCAGTGTAGGTTATCATAACTACGATTCCATACTGATTGTGCCGGATAGTACAGCCGCACAGGCAAAACTGGCCTTCGCAAAACAACAGCTGGATTCGCTGAAAGCATTTGACCTCACCGCATTGAATGATGCCAACAAAATTGATTACCAGCTGATACAAAACTATTTACAGTCGGTACAATGGGCTATTAATGAACAAAAAGGCCATGAGTGGGATCCCTCTTCCTTTAATGTGAGCAACACTTTTGCATTTATATTAAATGAAAATTATGCACCACTGGAATCCAGGCTACGCAGCTTTGCCAGCAGGTTACAACAGGTACCGGCTTATTATGAAGCCGCTAAAAAACAAATCAAAGATCCTGTTCCGGAACTGCGGTTACTGGCAATAGATCAGAACAATGGTGGCTTATCTGTTTTTGAAAAAGACTTTGCCGATTCCCTGAAGAAAACGGCTATTCCGGCAGCAGAACAGGCCGTGATGGTGACCAATGCAAAGCTGGCGGCAAAAGCAATCCGGGAATATGCCGACTGGTTAAAAGCCCTGCAACCGGCCCATCCGCGCAGTTTCCGCTTAGGTAAAGCATTATATGACCAGAAGTTCGGCTTCGATATACAATCTTCCTATTCAGCCGCACAGATCTACGATTCTGCTATTGCCCGCAAGAACTTTGTTCACGGCGAGATGATAAAAATCAGCCGGCAGCTATGGCCTAAATACTTTGGGAATGCCCCTATGCCGGCGGATTCGCTGCAATTGGTAGGTCGTATGATAGATACCCTTTCGGTGCAACATGTTAAACCCGAAGAATTCCAATCTGCCATCGAAAAACAATTACCCGCACTCATTGCTTTTATCAAAGAAAAAGACCTGTTGTATATTGATCCTACCAAACCTTTGGTAGTACGCAAAGAACCGGCCTACATGGCTGGTGTGGCAGGCGCTTCTATCAGTGCACCCGGCCCCTACGACAAAGGCGGTAACACCTATTACAATGTTGGTGGCTTGGAAGGATGGCCCAAGGATAAAGCAGAAAGTTATCTGCGTGAATACAATCAGTATATACTGCAGATACTGGATATCCACGAAGCCATTCCCGGACATTATACCCAACTGGTATACGCCAATCAATCACCCAGCATGATTAAATCGCTGCTCAGCAATGGCGCCATGATTGAAGGATGGGCTGTATACACGGAGCAAATGATGCTGGAAAACGGCTATGGCAATGATGCTCCTGAGATGTGGCTGATGTGGTACAAATGGAATCTGCGCGCCGTATGCAATACTATCCTGGATTATAGTGTGCACACAAAAGATATGAGTAAGGAAGATGCCATCCGTTTGCTGACCAGAGAAGCATTCCAGCAGGCTGCTGAAGCCGAAGGAAAATGGAAGAGGGTGAGTGTAAGTAGTGTGCAGCTAACCRGTTATTTTACAGGCTATAAAGAAATTATAAATCTGCGCGAAGCTTATAAAAAGCAACAGGGTAAAGACTATCATCTGAAAGCATTCAATGAAAAATTCCTGAGCTACGGCAGCGCACCGGTGAAATATATATCGCAATTGATGCTGAAATAGCTTTTAGCCATTAGCTTTTAGCTATTAGATTTAAGCGAAAAATGCAGAGAAGAACATAATATATGTTTGTCTTCTCTGCATTTTTCGCTTAAATCTAATAGCTAAAAGCTAATGGCTAAAAGCTTGATCAGCCAGTTCAATGCGTAATGTCTTTCGTATACGACTCCTGGAGGCAATGGTTCTTTTTCTCCTTTCAGGCGGGCATCTACACAGCTCCAGTGTGCACGGTAGTATAGATCGTTGGCATCCAGTATTTCGGTAGCAGTACGTAACTCAGTGGCAGCAGCTAAAAATACTGAGGGATCGGAAGTTAATCCTTTGAATGGGAAAGCGTCTTCCGGTACCATATCCAGGTTGCAGAGTGCATCCATTTCTCCCAGTGAAGGCACTTTTTTCAATGCCCACAGCAGTACCCATATATCTTCACACTTCCAGGTTTCACTTGTTTTGAGGGCGTCTGTTGGATTTTCAAGGAACGCTTTTTCTGCGTCCGTGGTATCATCCCAGAGCTGATGTTGCTGCAGGTAGTTGATTACAGCGGGGCCTTCGAGATAGCCAAAAGCCACAGTATTAACGGCGGCGAGTATGGCCACGCGTTGTGCTACTTCAGCTGTTGAACGGAGTGTTACCTGATTTTCATCAGCGATGACCGGCAGGCTGGCGGATGTCTTTACGTTCATGTCCTGCAGCAGCTGTATGTTACGTTGTTTTCTGCCGGTAGCTGCATTAGAGGGTGTTTCCTGGCTATCGAAATAAACAGACTGGATATTAACCGTCAGATTAGTGGCGGTTGAATGTCCGTTTACATCGAGTAACAGTGCGCCGGTTTTATCCCAGAAGCCCTGTACATCCGTTTTGAAGATGAAGTTATTTTCGCAGAAGAAGATACCATCCAGTTCGTGCGCCAGTTCCATGATGGCGGCTCTGAGGTCACCGTTAAAAGAGGGTTCTGCCAGGATGACTACTTCGGTATTAAGAGTCGCTACTTTGGCCAGTAACAGTTCCTGCAGTGCAGGGTTATCTGCCGGCAGTTGTTGCACAAAAGCGTGCATACCGAGCAGGTTGATGGTTACCGGGTCATCATTCCGTACCAGCTGATAGCCGGGTATGGCCCGTTGGCGGTAGCTGATGATAAGGGTATTGCCTTTACGCAACAACTTTTTTCCAGATGTGATGGTTAACTGTTCCCAGTGATGATCCGGTCCTGCTACCTTTACTGCCTTTTCTCCGAAGTGCGCCCGCATGCGGGTCAGCACTTTCTCCATGTCTATCTCGTGCGTATAGAGGGTACAATTTTCCATGCTGTTTTTTTCGAGGGGCCAAAGGTAGCCTAAAGCAGCCAAAAATGGTATCGGATTTGCCTTATTTCCATAAATCAGGAAAACTGTTTGCGGAAACGCCCCATTTCATGAAGCATAAACAAAGTTGATTATGAAAAAAAGAACCTTGCCAGTCCTGGCTATCTGTGCGCTATTACTGGCGGCCAGTTGTTTGCCACCCAGACCTCCAAGACCACCAAGGCCCCATCGACATGGCAGTATTATTTTCCCTTTTTCGCATCCGCACGATGCTGCAGCAGATAAAGGATTTTATTCAGCTTAACGGGATCGTTGATGTAGGGAGACAGGTCAAACAGTTCCACCTTTCTAAAAGCTACCGGATGGCTTTCACTTTGCAAAGAGATAGATCCTTCTGTTAATAACCGACCTTCCTGCAAGAGAGCGGGGTTAGCGTGTGATACTGCACCACCGCCTACCTGCGGCTTATTGTATACAAAAACGGTATCCTGATCCACAATATGTTTAATCACAGAATCCCGCAGTACCAGGGCTTCCGCATGTACCCATACATCACCATGATACGTTTTTGAAGTAGAGCTGATACAATGATCTGTAATCAGTTTACCATTCATTACCACGTTGGTACCGGGTGTACAGAGGTTGGAAGTAGAGCGGTCATCTTTTCCATTACCACCGAGTAACTGGTCTTCCAGTGAAATCGGGAAGTTCTGATCTTTGGTCATGCTGGCGGCAGTTTGTCCATGGAGCATGATACCACTGTTTCGGTAAGCCCATCCTGGTCCGCCTTTCACCTGTTCGCCGGTGAATTTATATTCCACTACAATCAGGTAAGCAGAGAAATTCTTTTTATAGAAGATGTGACCATATTGTTCTTTGAACTCGTCATAATGATCATAGCTTACTTTCATCATGCCGCTGTCTACCCGAAAGGTATTGCCAAAGTTATCGTTGAGGTCATGTCCGGTTATTTTTACGTCCCAACCGGTGAGATCTTTGCCGTTAAAGAGTTTCAGCCATTTGTTGGGGGCCACTTCTTTTTGGGCGGAGCTGTGGAGAGCAGCCATTACTAATAACGCGGTCAATACTTTTTTCATATGTTCTTTTATTTGACCGGTTAAGATAAAGGATAGTACAGAGAAATGCAAGCTGAATAACAGCTGGCATCTTATTCTCCGGGTACCGGATTATTTTTGTTACCGAAAGTGTGTAAGAAATTACGCACCGTATCGGATGTGCCACAGGAATGTATGGATAACGCATATATCTATCTAACTAAATATCAATTATTTAATTGCTTTTACATAAAAGTGCAGGGTTTTCGCTGGTAGTTCCCCAAACTGTATATATGAATTCCTTAACACAACAACAAAACGGTCGTAACACAGAACAACCTAAAGCAGGACCATTATATGAAAGTTCCAACATCATCAATGTAACGCCTGAAGGAAGAATAGTATCCATTTTTACGGGTGCATGGCTGGTGGGCAATGCCATTAGCAAAGTAGATAAAAGCCCCGTGTCGAGCCTTTTAAAGCTCCTGGGAGCGGGCTATTTACTTTACAGGGGAATAAGCGGTAATGACCTGATCAATGGTTTTATCGGTAAAAGGAAACCCGACAGACATACTGCTTCTGTCAATATCAGAACTTCCGTTAGTATTGATAACCCACGCGAAGAAGTGTATTATTTCTGGCGTCAGTTGAATAACCTGCCTGTTTTCATGAAACATCTGCAATCTGTAGAAGAAAATGATCCGTTTCATTCCCATTGGGTGGTGAAAGGTCCCGGTGGCATTGGTACATTAGAGTGGGATGCGGAAATTGTAAAAGAGGTGCCAGGAGAAATTATCGGCTGGCGTTCCTTGCCAGGCTCCTCTCTCACCACAGCCGGAAGGGTTACTTTCCGCGAAACACATAACGGAGGCACCGAAATAGATGTGATGATTACTTACCGGCCACCAGCCGGGTATGTAGGCTCAGGGCTCGCCTGGCTGCTGAATCCAGCATTTGAAAATATGATTGTTAAAGATATCCGGCGTTTTAAAAACTACATGGAAACCGGGGAAATTGTTAACTAGCTTTTAGCCATTAGCTTTTAGCTATTAGATTTAAGCGAAAAATGCAGAGAAGATGAAAAGGAAAATCCTGATACATCTTCTCTGCATTTTTCGCTTAAATCTAATAGCTAAAAGCTAATGGCTAAAAGCTACCCTATGATAATGCTTCTCTTTTAAATCTGTTATAAGTACCCTGGCTTTTGTTAATCAGTTTTAGTACGCGCTCGCGAACATCATCCTGTAACCCGCTGATCTCATGTTCGAAAACTCCTTTCAGCTCCGATAAATCTTCTCCTCCCTGTCCTACCAAACCATTGATTTTGTGGCGCCAGTCGTCGGCTTTGCTTTTGATTTTTTTGCGGGTTCTATCGCCACTATCCGGTGCTGTCAGTAATCCGATTACCAATCCGGTAGTCAACCCGGCTATAGCGCCTGCTAAAAATTTCGTTGTAGACATAATTACTGGATTTTTATGGTTTAACAAATGATTCGGGTGCATGGTTTAATTCACACTTACAACCAAAATTTTCAAATATCAGGCCAGTAAAACCCTGAAAACACAATTGCATCTTAAAGAAATGTTATTGTCAGAAAGAGAGAAAGAAAACCACCTGCTATTAAAAGAAGTCAAAAGATAAGTTTCAATAACGTAAAACATCGAGGAGACGCTATCCAGGACAACATCAGAATTGATATTGCCCCGGCAGGTGGATAAGATAAGCGTATTAGATAATGGAATTTATAAAAGTCAAACGGAGCAGTAAAATAATTACATTCTGGTATTTTTCAAACTTTATTGAAAGAAATGAAATAATAAATTTTATTAAAAAGTAAATCCTCCCCGGAAATGAAATACCAGAGAGGATTTACCTGTTTTGCAACAATATTATATAATTATTAAATATTAGTGGTCTGATACCATTTTAGCCGAAATATGTGAATAACATCAGTCATCCTAAATTCCCATTTTGGGGTACCTGCTGCCTTTATTTTGCGTCCAGCATCCCCGAAACAAGGCGATTGAAATCGGCCTGGAACTGCTCGTAGTGTTCTCCTGTGCCAGGGCCGGAGAAACCAGTATGCACTTCCTGTACGTCTCCTTTCTTATTTATGAAAATCGTGGTAGGAAAGCCTTTGATACCGGTAAGCTGTGGCAAGGTTTTTTCGCCCTTTTCCGGATCTGCAGGCGTTACACCGGTAATCAGCACAGGATACTGCACATCAAAGCGTTTCAGGAAGCCTTGAAGGCTTTTCTTTGATTTCTCAAAATCAGTAGTGCGTTCGTAAGCCAGTCCTATTACTTCTACACCACGGTTTTTGTTTTTCTCGTGCCAGGTGGTCAGGAAACCGGTTTCATCCATACAGTTAGGACACCAGGAACCCATGAGTGTAATGATGACTACTTTATTTTTGAAGCGGTCGTCTTTGATGCTTACTTTCCGGCCGTTCAGATCAGGGAAAGTGAAGTCCAGTTGTTGCTGACCGGGTTTCATGGTAGCAATAGTTCTTTCATCGGGCAATGCAGCGGTATCATTTTTCACAGCTGACCAGTTTTCGAGGCCATCACCAATGCCGGCATAAAAGCGGCCATTGGTAAGACTGTCTTTCCCCACTACTGCGGTGAACAGGTAAGCGTGGGAGCCATCAAAGGTAGACAGGCGGAGCGTATCGCCATCCACTACCCCATCCAGAAAGCGGTAATCACCGGTGGTGGTGAGGAAAGTGCCCTGCACGATGTTACCGGATTGTTTAAACTCACCGATAGCTGTAGAAGGTGTCTTGTCCTTATCTTTTGCGGACACGAACTGTGTTACCCAACGGCCCGTCACGTCTCCGGCAGCGGGTGTATTCACCTTAAAGCGTTCTGCCTTACCGGCAACCGCAGTGAAAGGAATACTTACATCTTTATCTGCCAGATGTCTGATCCACTGGCCTTCGAGTGCACTATCCGTTGTTAATCTGGCTTTGAATTCAGAGTCGAAGAACGGCATCTTAATAAAAACAGAATCACCGTTTATTTTCACATCATCTACCAGCAGCTTATCTGTGGCGTTGATAACATGCAGTATTGTTTTGCCGTTAGTTTCTTTTACATCAAAATTGAAAACGATTTCTGCGCCGTCATTGCGGTGCAGTTTTGCCTGCCACACACCATTGGCGAGGAATTTTGTGGCGTTGCCATTGTTGCAGGCGGCCATACCGATGCCTGCCAGGCAATAGATCCATAATTTCTTCATAAGTCTACATTTGTGAATAGTTCCTTTCGCCAAAGAGCAGGCTGCCAATACGTACCATAGTACTCCCTTCCTGCAGGGCTATGGAATAGTCGGCGCTCATGCCAATGGACAATTCTTTAAAGTACGCTTCGTTGTTAAAGTAAGTGGTTTTAACGGATCCGAATAATTGGTGGAGCTGGTGGAACTCTTTATGGATCTGTGTTTCATCAGAAGTATTGGTGGCCATGCCCATCATACCGACAATACGAACGGAAGCAAACGCGGATGGATTGGAAGTATATGTTTGAAGCAGTTGCTGTAACTCCTGCTCATCCATTCCAAATTTTGTTTCTTCTGCTGCAATATGCACCTGTAGCAGGCAATGAATGATCCGCTCATGTTTAGCGGCTTGTTTACTGATTTCCTGCAGCAGTTTTACGCTATCTACTGCATGAATGGTATGTACAAAGGGCGCTATAAATTTCACTTTATTGGACTGCAGGTGACCAATAAAATGCCATGCTATATCTGCCGGTAAAACAGCCTGTTTTTCGGTTAATTCCTGAACGTAATTTTCTCCGAAGATCCTTTGTCCTGCTGCATATAAAGCTTCAATATCAGCTACTGGTTTTGTTTTGGAAACTGCTACCAGTTCCGCGTTGAAAGGCTTCAGCCGGGAAAGAACCTGTTGGTATGCTTCTAAATTAATTGCCATGAAGCGAAGATAATTACGAATTACGAATTACGAATTACGAATTACGAATTACGAATTACGAATTACGAATTTGAGCGGAGATGACGTAGAAGATATTCACTACGGGCTCCGCTCAAATTCGTAATTCGTAATTCGTAATTCATAATTCTATCCAAGTATGGCTCTGCTGATCACGATACGTTGCACCTCAGAGGTACCTTCATATATCTGGGTGATCTTGGCATCGCGCATGAGGCGTTCTACGTGGTATTCCTTCACATAGCCGTATCCGCCGTGTACCTGAACGGCTTCTGTGGATACCCACATGGCTGTTTCGGACGCAAATACTTTGGCCATAGAGCTGCTGAGGGTATAATCTCTGTTCTGATCTTTGTCGTATGCAGCTTTGAAGCATAATAAGCGGGAGGCTTCTATGCGGGTGGCCATGTCGGCCAGTTTAAACTGAATGGYCTGGTGCTGCGATATTTCTTTACCGAAGGCTTTTCTTTCCTTGGAGTATTTCAGTGCCAGTTCATACGCACCACTGGCGATGCCCAATGCCTGGGAGGCGATACCAATACGGCCGCCGGCGAGGGTTTTCATCGCAAATTTAAATCCGAAGCCATCCTCTCCTATCCTGTTCTCTTTAGGCACCACTACATCCTGGAACATAACGCTATGGGTATCGCTGCCACGGATACCGAGTTTATTTTCTTTAGCGCCGATGGTAACACCAGGCATGCTCTTTTCTACGATCAGGGCATTGATGCCTTTGCTGCCTTTTTCCGGATGTGTTTGGGCCATTACCAGGTATACACTGGCAGAATTCCCGTTGGTTATCCAGTTTTTGGTACCATTGAGCAGGTAATGATCACCTTTGTCTTCTGCAGTGGTTCGCTGGGAAGTGGCGTCTGAACCGGCTTCCGGTTCACTGAGCATAAAAGCGCCTATAATCTGACCGGATGCCAGCGGCACCAGGTATTTTTGTTTTTGTTCTTCTGTACCAAAGGTTTCGAGGCCCCAGCATACCAGTGAATTGTTTACACTCATGACCACAGAGGCGGAAGCGTCTATTTTAGAGATTTCCTCCATTGCCAGTACATAAGAAATAGCGTCCAGGCCTGCTCCTCCGTACTTAGGGCTTACCATCATGCCCAGAAAACCGAGTTCCCCGAGTTTTTTGATCTGCTCCGCAGGAAATTTCTGGTGTTCATCCCTTTCTATTACACCTGGCAGCAGCTCGTTGATAGCAAAATCACGTGCTGCCTTTTGTATCATCAGATGCTCTTCCGTCAATTGAAAATCCATGGTTATAATTTTAAAATAATCCACTCAAATTATTTATAAATCAGCAGCTAAAAAAATGGGTCCGTTAAAATTCAACGTTGTCAACCATAATTGGGGAAATATTAAACAAATCGCTACAATAAGGCTACTGTATTGGATTTGGTTCAGGTATTATATGCCAATTTTTCACCATTATACGTTTCAGTGCTTTGGGCATTCACATAAAATCCTGTAGCTTGCCTATAATGATGTGTTTATGAAGAATATTAAAATAATAGAAGTTAAATCAGAAATAGGAGCAGGAACCCGTGGCGCCAGTTTAGGTGTAGATGCGATTAAGATTGCGGCGCTGGACTTCATGAGTAACTTTTTTGTGCACTTCCCCACAGAAGCAATTGAAACGGAAAATAAGCTGTTATTTGAGCCTATTGAGTCACCTTATGCCAAAAGAATCAAAGGCACCTTCAATATGTATGAGCGTATCAGCAAAAGTGTGTGTGAAACGGTGAAAGCCAACTGGTTCCCGGTATTGCTTTCCGGCGATCACAGCACTGCCGGCGCTACTATTGCCGGTTTAAAAATGGCACATCCCAAAGCTAAGCTGGGGGTGATCTGGATTGATGCCCATGCTGATCTGCATACTCCTTATACTACGCCATCCGGTAATATGCACGGTATGCCCCTGGCAACTGCTATTGCGGAAGACAATATGGACTGTAAGGTGCATGACCTGGATGAGAACACTGCCAAAATGTGGAACTCCCTGAAAAACATAGGTAAAATAGCCCCAAAAGTATTGCCGGAAGATATTGTGTTCATCTCCCTGCGGGATTTTGAGAAAGAGGAAGAACACCTGATCAAGCAATATGGCATGAAGGTGATTACCACCAGTGAGGTACGCCGTAAGGGACCTGAGAATATCTCCCGGTCTGTGTTCCGTTACCTGAGTGACTGCGAATATATTTATGTTTCCTTTGACGTAGACAGCCTGGATGCCTCCATTTCCAAGGGTACCGGTACTCCTGTCAGCAATGGATTAAGGGAGCGTGAGGCGGAAGATCTGATTGCCAAGTTCATGCAACATCGCAAGATCTGTTGTTTTGAAATCACGGAAGTGAACCCCACACTGGATCGTGAGAACCTGATGGCAGAAATTGCATTCAATATTTTACAGCGGAGTGTGAATGTGCTGATGATGAACTGATTCAGCTGTTAGCTTTTAGCTTTTAGCAGTTAGATTAGAGCGGAGGGATGAAAGCATAGAAGGTTTTATTTTATTTTGAAATAGGCGATCAGCCAGGTAGTTACTTCGCTGTAGCTGCGGATACCTTTATCCTGTTTATTGGCTTTGAGGTATCTGTCGTAGAGGATGGCCGAATACTCATCTACCTTGCCGGTATAGGGTTCATAAAAGTCGATGATGGCTTTATGATCGGCTTTCACGCCGGGTACTACCCTTTTCCAGATGCTTTTAGCGAGGGTGGTATCGCGTTGTCCCAGTTGTCTTACGCTATACATGAACATATCAAAATTGGCTGCATAACGGAAATGGCTATCCGGAATACTGATGGCAGCCAGGTAACCTACAAAATTTGCTTCTTCTTCTGGCGCATATCCAAGCTGATGGGCTATTTCATGACAGGTAATATATGGTTGTAAAACTGCGGGCGTAGTGGTATTTACCTGTGCTTCATTGGTAAAGGGATTCAGGTAACCAGTAATTCCGATATAGTTCAGCCAGTGGCCATACATTGTTTTTTTCACGCTGGGCGTCTTGTAGCGCAGGGCAGGCCAGGTTTTGGCGGCGGCGTCATAGGCCATCACGGCTCTCTGAAAGATCGGGAGACCAGTGGTATCTGCCTTCATCACCCCGATAGTATCGCCGGTATTGGCTTTTTCCCTGTTGACCAGTTGCAGTAAAGTATCGGAAAGCTGGTAAAGTTGTTGTGTATTGTAAGTGCCTGTTACAAGACCGGTATCCATGGTCAGAGAGTTTCTTTCATAGTTGTATCCCCATAACACCAGGAAGGCCAGGTATACTGATAAGAGAAAATGTATGCCCCGTAAGAGTTGTAACCCTACTGCTTCCCAATGGAGACGAATGACTTTATAACATAGTTTTAACAAATAAAATATTCCTCCAATAATCCAGGCAGTATATATTACATCGCCAATACTAAATGGAACTATACCTGTTACTTGTCTGAACGCCAAACTACTCCACTCATACCACCTATGGAAGTAGAAATCGCTGAAGCGGTTACTCCAGGCGAATAATCCTTTCAACAACAGTATAGCCGTAAGTGTTAGTACAATACGGACAATGATCTTTTTAAACCGGGCTTTTGTCTCCATATAATGTGGCAGAACATGATAGATGAAATTCTACAAAAACAGTTAAGTGCGGCGCTTTCCGAACAATTGAAAGTAAAAATACATATAAATGATGCAAAAAGCGTGCATGGGGGCGATATTAATGAATCTTTTCGTATAGCCACCAACGAGGGATATTTTTTTGTGAAGCTGAATGATGCGAAGCGTTATCCGGATATGTTTGCACAGGAATATGCCGGTTTACTGGAATTGCAGTCGGCCAGGGCGCTGAATACGCCCAAACCGCTGGCTTACGGAAGTGTAAATGGCCGTGCTTATCTGTTACAGGAATTTCTGACCAAAGGGCAGGCGATTACTGATTTCTGGGATGATTTCGCTGTTTCCCTGGCAAAGCAGCATCTTGTTACGAAGCCTCACTATGGTTATCCGGGGCCTAATTACCTGGGGACTTTAAGGCAATACAATACACCTTACAGCAGTTGGCCGGTATTTTATGCGTTCAACCGTTTGTTGCCGCTTATCAGGATGGCTTATGACCAACAGATTGTGGACAAACAGATGGTACAGCAGGTAGAATCATTATGCCGGCAGTTACCGCAGTTATTCCCGGCAGAAGCGCCGGCGTTGTTGCATGGGGATTTATGGTCGGGTAATTTTATGGTGGGTACTAATGGAAAGGCCTGTGTTTTTGATCCGGCGGTATATTACGGTCACCGGGAAATGGACCTGGCGATGACGCGGCTTTTCGGCGGATTTGACACCCGGTTTTACTACGCATACCAGGCTGCCTACCCATTGTTACCAGGCTGGCAACAGCGGATAGGCATCTGCCAGTTATATCCTTTGATGGTGCATATGATATTATTTGGAGGGAATTACTACAACAGCATCCGGGAAGTGTTGCAGTCGTACTGATTATTCACCGGGTGTGTCTATGAAATCACGCATCTTGTGATATTCTTCTTCCACGAGTGGATAAAATTTGTTCACATCTTCCTGTATTTCCCTAAAAAGGCGGGCAATATCCTCGCTGTAGAATTCCTGATTGATGCGTAGGTAGTTTTCCAGTTCCTGCATTTTGGCGCTGATCCAGGTAAGGCCTACCATGGCAAAGTTAGGTTTGAGTTTGTGTACCTGGAATTTCATTTGTTCCCATTCATGGTGTTCCACCATGATACTGAGTTTGGTGACTTCATCCCGGATAGTTCTGATAAAAATTTCAAACAGGTCTGCGGCATAGGAAATATTACTCTCATAGAGGTCTGTGAGGTACTTTACATCCAAATCGTTGTTGAATTCGAATCCACTTAGGTTCTGCACTTCTTCCATTATTAGTTCTGTTTCGTCTTCGTTGAGATATTTATTAAAAATCTGTAATAGCTGATCTGGCGTATAAGGTTTTGTGAGTATGTCTGTTATTCCTGCTGCCCGGGCCATGGTGGCGGTACCTTCCATAGCCACTGCGGTGGTGGCTATCACCGGAGTAGCCACATTGGGTTGTTCTTCATCTGCCCTGATTTTTTGAGCCAGTTCCAGTCCGTTCATGCCGGGAATACGGATATCCATGAGGATAAGGTCGTATTGCCGGGATTCGAGAAAATAGGTTGCATCAGGTCCGTTGGTGGCGAGCTGATAGTTAATTTTATATTTTTCCAGCAGGCTCATGATGTAGCGGAGATTCATCGGGTTATCTTCAACAACCAGTACTCTGGCCTCTTCAAATGAGCGTTGCAGGAGTTTTCTGCTTAGTTTGCCGGTATTGGCCGTAAGCGGTCGGCGACTATCCATGAAGGGGATATTAAAACTAAAGCAGGTGTTGTATCCTGGCAATTCTTCCACGGCGATGCTACCGCCCTGAAATTCCACTAATTGTTTAGCGATGGCCAGGCCGAGACCTGTGCCGCCGTATTTTTCACGGATATCGCCTTCTGCCTGTTTATAATTCCGGAAGATGAGCTCCAGTTTATCTTTCCTGATACCTATGCCTGTATCGCATACCCGGAAACGTATCCAGAGCTTGTTATCCTGCCAGCTTTCCTGTGTGGCTTTGATAGCAATTTCACCTTCGTTGGTGAACTTCTCTGCATTTCCTAACAAATTGATTAGTATTTGGTTCAATAGCACATCATCGCCAATCAACCAGGTATTGAGGTTGGCCTCCAGCTCAGCGGTTATTTTCACAGGGCGTCGTCCTAGTTTCAGTTCAAAGGTATGCCGCAAAGACTGGATCAGTTCACGAAGGTTAAATTCGCGTTGATTTGTTTGTATTTCTCCCGCTTCAATCCGGGAAATATCGAGAATGTCACTGACTATACCCAGCAGTATGCCGGAGGAGTGTTTCAGGATGTTGACGTATTCTGTTTGCTGGGCATCGAGCTGGGTTTCTTCCAGCAGGTGTGCCATGCCTATAATTGCGTTGAGCGGGGTTCTGATTTCGTGGCTCATGCTTGCGAGGAAGTCTTTCTGTGCATGGCGGGCTTCTTCCGCCTGTTTGCGGGCTTCTTCCAGCTCTGTCTGCAGCTTCTTCTGATGGGTGATATCCATATGGATGCCTGCACCACCAGTGATGGCGCCGTTACGATCGTAAATATTGGCGGAACTGGCCAGTATCCAGCGGGAGGAGCCGTCTTTCAGCTTTATTTCCATGTCGTATACGAGGGGTACATTTTCTTCCAGGCGTTTTCTGCGGAGGGCGCGGGCGAAAGCGCGGTTTCCTTCCGGCACAAAAACGTCTGTAATGTTTCTGCCGATGAGTTCTTCCTCCTGGTATCCGGAGAGACGGCAAAAGCTTTCGTAAACGCGGGTGATATTGCCTTTTACGTCTGTTTCGCACATGGCGGCGTTGAGGTTATTAAGGATCACCCGGAATTTCTCCTCATTTCGTCTTATTTCCTCCTGTACATTGTGGCGGCGGGTGATGTCGATCGCCTGCCAGATGCTCCCACTGAATCCGTTGCCGTTAAATACCGGCAGGTAAGTAATTTCCCAGATTTGTCCGTTGAGGAAGGGTACTTCCCAGCCAAACCAGGGTTTTTTCTCCCGGCGCAGGGATTTCATTTTTTTCTCCAGGGGTAGCGGTTCCGTTACCATTGGTTTAAAAAAGCGGATTAGTTCGGTATAGGAAAGGTGGACCGGGCTGACGGTCATATATTGTGCGAAAATATCATTTACCCAAATGCAGCGGTGTTTTTCATCGGTCACCAGTATGCCTGCGTTGGTGCTGTTGAGCCAGGCAGTTATGGGCAAGGAAAAGATGTCCGGAGCGCCATTTGACGGCATGCCGGTACTATCAGTAGCAGTTGTTTTCTTACTGTTTCTTCCTAAGGCCTTCATTGTTATCTATGGAATGGGGAATACGGCTTTTCAATTTAATCGTTGAATTGTGAAAAACAGGCATAAGATAAACGCGAATTATGTACCTTTGCGCCTCACGCCTGGATGTCACACATCAATATGGTTGATATTTTATGATATAAATATATATATAAATAAGATATCGTTAGTGAACAAATTTATGAAATTTTTGCAATTGCAAATATTTAATTACCTTTGCATCCCTCTAAAAGTGAGGATATTGATATGAAACCACTCCGCGAATTTGATATTGCCTTTGTAGGACTAAATCCAGGGGTGCATTCATTTCAGTATGCAATCGGAGATAGTTTCTTTGAGAATTTTGAAGAGCCGAAGGATTTCAGCAACTGTGTGGTAAGTGTGAATCTTACCCTGGACAAGAAGAGTAATTTCTTCCTGTTGAAATTTGAGATCGGCGGCAAGGCAACGGTTATATGTGACCGCTGCGGGGAACCCTTCGAAATGCAGTTATGGGATGATTTCAACCAGATAGTTAAGCTGGTAGAAAATCCGGAAGAGCTGGCTAGTAGCGAAGAAGATCCGGATGTATCGTATATATTAAGGACCGAGAGTCATTTAAACGTGGCGGACTTTATTTACGAATTCATTCATCTGAGCATTCCAATGCAACGTATACATCCTGACAATGCCGATGGCAAAAGCGGGTGTAATCCGAAAGTTATTGAAATGCTGGAACAAATGAACCAGCAGGCAAAAGAAAACGATAACCCAATCTGGAAAGGATTGGATAAATTTAAGGACAATTAAAAATTAAATAAAATGCCAAATCCTAAACGCAGACATTCTCAGCAAAGATCAGCAAAGAGAAGAACGCATTATAAGGCGGTAGCGGATACTTTAAGCACAGACAGCGCAACCGGTGAAGTGCACCTGAGACACCGTGCTCATTGGGTGGAAAACAAACTGTACTACAAAGGAAAAGTAGTGTTGGAAAAACAGAGTGCAGCTAAATAATTATTTTACTATTTTTACCCGAGCTAACAAGAACAAACTTGAGTTACATGAGAATCGGGCTTGATATGATGGGTGGCGACTTCGCGCCCACAGAAGCAGTAAAAGGAGTAAAATTATATTTAGACACTGTTGCATCTGATGTGCATCTGGTATTGATAGGGGACGAGCAACAGTTAGCTCCTTTATTAGCAGAGGTACAGCTGGACCAATCAAAATATTCAGTTGTTCATTCATCCCAGGTAATCGGGATGGATGAACACCCTACTAAGGCACTGAAAGAGAAGCCACAATCATCCATCTCTATCGGTTTTCATTTATTGAAAAATGAAAAAATAGATGCTTTCATCAGCGCAGGTAATACCGGCGCCATGATGGTGGGCACCTATTATTCCATTAAAGCCATAGAAGGAGTGCAACGTCCTACTATATCTACTCTGGTACCCCGTGAAAACGGATCGTACGGCCTCTTGCTTGACGTAGGTATCAACGCCGACTGCAAACCTGAAAACCTCGCGCAATTTGCCATTCTGGGCTCCCTCTATTCCAAGCATATCCTCCAGGTAAACAACCCCAAGGTAGGCTTACTGAATATCGGTGAAGAAGAAGGCAAAGGCAATCTGCTTGCGCAAGCCACCTATCCGCTGTTAAAAGAAAGCAAACAAATCAATTTCGTTGGTAACATTGAAGGTAGAGATATCCTCTCTGAAAAAGCTGATGTAATCGTTTGTGAAGGCTTTACCGGTAACATCGTTCTTAAGATGGCTGAATCATTCCATGAAATAGCGTTAAGACGTAATATTCAGGATGATTACATGAAGAAATTTGATTCAGAATCATACGGCGGTACTCCCGTTTTAGGCGTTTCCAAACCAGTTATTATTGGTCATGGTATTTCCCAGGAAACAGCATTTAAAAACATGATACAGCTGGCACAACAAATGATAGATAGCAAACTGCTGGAGAAGATTAAAGAAAGTTTTGTAGCAAAAGATGCACAGTAGTACCCGCTGAAAATTATTTAAAAAAACCGTTCCGGATACCGGAACGGTTTTTTTATGTTTTGTCTCTCCTGCTCAGCATTTAAACGGAGCAGGAGGACATGCTATTACTTTATATCCAATGGCAGCTTTACATAGAAAGTTGTGCCTTCATTCAGCTTGGTTTCAAACCATATTTCTCCACGCGCCTGCTCTGCAATGTTCTTACACATGGCCAGTCCCAGGCCGGTGCCGGAAGATTTGGTGGTGAAATTAGGTACAAATATGCGGGACTGAACTTCGGTAGAAATACCTTCTCCATTATCCGCCACACTGATAATCACATAATGATCCGTAGTAGCCCGCAACGCCACTACAATCTGCCCTTTCCTGTCATCCGGAATTGCCTGGATGGCATTAAGCAACAGATTGGTAAACAGCCTGTTCATCTGTGTTTTATCTGCAAATACGTAGAAGTCCTGCGTTGGCTGGATATACGTTACCTCGCAGTCTTCATGCCCCTGGTACAATGACGTCAGAGAATGCAATACTTCATTGATCAATACTTCCTCATTACTGGGCTCTCCGATGCGGGCAAACGCTGAAAAGTCAGACGCGATATTGGACAGATGTTCTATCTGCTCTACCAACGTACCGGCCACATTACGCGACAGCTCCTTTACATTAGGCGAATCACCGGCGATCGCACGTTGCAGGTATTGTATGCTCAGCTTCATCGGCGTTAGCGGATTCTTGATTTCGTGGGCTACCTGCCGGGCCATTTCGCGCCATGCCCCCTCCCGCTCACTCTTGGCTAAGCGCACCGCACTCACTTCCAGCTTACGCACCATCTTATTGTATTCTTTTACCAACGCACCAATTTCATCATCCTTATCCCATTCTATTTCATCGTTACGCTGTCCCAGGTTTACGTGGCGCAGTTTTTCCGTTACCAGTGAAAACGAACGGGTAATAGAATTGGTAATCAACAACGCTACCATCCCTGCAATGAGGAAAATAAAGGCGTTAAAATTAATCAGTGCCACCAGGAAGTTTGAAATCTGCTCATTCAATTCTGTTTGTGTAGCGAAGTAAGGAACATTCAGATAAGCGATGACTTCATGCGTATCATGATTACGCAGTGGCATATACCCGGAAAGGAAAGGCATGATGCCAATATATTCTGTATGTATAAATTGTATCTGTTCGAGCCGGAACAAGCGGTAATACGCCTGCGGATCCATTTTGGCAGAGATTAATCCTTTGTCTGTCATCATGGGCTGTGTGGTCAGTTGCAGGTTGCCATCGCGATCGTATACGTTAATATCCAGTGCGCGTTCATCTGCAATATCCGCGAGAGAAGAAGATAGCTTCTTTAACAGTTCTGAATCGTAAATATCCCCTACCTGATCCAGGTCCCGCTGGTTTTCGAAAGCTTTCTCCACATCTTTGGCCACTTCTCTCATCGTTTTGCTCAGTCGTTCCCTGTTCTGCGCTTCAGAGCGATAGATAAAGAATTTGATCGTGGTAATGGCCAGGATCAGGAAAGAGAAGATGACGACAAAGATGATGGTACCATGTACCTTTTTGCGGATACTCACGTTAATGAGTGTACGTAAATTGCTGATGCGCATCCTTGCTTTGATAAGCAGGTCGAAAGCCTTATACACTGCTACGATGAGCAGGAATAAGCAGAACATATAAGCGAAGAGTGTGATGAACTCCACAAACATCCTGTTCTCTTTTACCACCACAACTACCTTATCCGGAGAGGCGCGGTAGAGTAGTTCTGAGTATCCTTTAATGGATTTCACAGACACATCAGACAACGGTACATCATGCGGATACAGACGGATGGGAAACGGGAAGTCGTTGTTATTACTCACCAGTATCCCTTTATCATATACGGCAAAAGAGTAGGTGCCGGCATATTCACGGCCGGGATCTGTCACGTCTCCTTCCACGAGCAGTTCAGGATAGAGCCTTTCCGTGCTGATAGGCTTAGGTTCCAGCGTATACACCAGCCAGCCGCTGACATCATTATTGGCTTTATGAAATTCTTTCTTGGCGATATAGCCGTAATCATTAAAACTACGTTCGTAATAATAGAGGTCATTGCCCGGCACCAGTGACGGCGTGGCGGCTGTTTCTGCAAACATCTGCCGGTTCAGCGTAGATAAACTAACCGTATCCGATGCAAACAGGGAGCTGCCGTTTTCATCGTATGCGTAAATGTTTACACGAAAGCGGCTGAGGTAACCCTGAAAATACGTTTGCAAGAGCAGGCTGTCGAACTTCGTTTTGCGTTGTTCCCTCATGCTGCTGTCCTGGAAAAAATATTGAATCACTTCATCGTGTTCAATCTTCTTCCCTATATCATTCAGCAACATTTCCAGGTAAGGATCCTTTTGCCTGGAGAGGTCTTCGGCCAGCTTTTGACGGGCCAGTAATTCCTTGTGATTATTGTAATGCACCAGTGCACCGGAGGTGGTAATGGTGAGCAGGAATAGCCAGAAAAGGAATGGTACGGTGGCCATGCTGCTTTCGAAGCGATCGGCCAGGAAGTCAAGCAATACAATATATACCAGTAGCCAGATGACCATAGAGATGGAGAACGGCAGTTCCGGGTTGTGTACCCGGAATAGCAGCCAGATGATCCCTACAGCCCCCAGCCAGATGTATTTGGTGCGGTATTGAAAATTGGTGAGTTCATTCAGCAGGTAGTTAATGATCTGGGAGAAGAATAAAAAGCTGAACGAGATAAAGCCCAGGACTACAAAGCCGATGACACTGTACTCTGTAATGCTGAAGGAATTGGTGACATCGAAGGAGATCTTGGAGTCTATCACCAGGCTCTGGATGAGGTCTGCCAGGAATTGCTCCACGATGTAGAGGATCAGGCTGGCGATGATAATCACCACGCTCTGTGCCCATCTTTTTTTGAGTACCGGCGGATTAATGGTTTTTACGTGTTCCCGGAAAAACAGGATCATCCAGAAAGCAAGCAGTACGTTAATCAGCAGGTCGCCCAGGGAGTAAAAGATTTCATCTTTTGCGTAGATCCTGGGATCAAAAATATTAAGTTCTTTCAGATCAAACGGAAACGGATATACGTAACTGAGTACCCGGAGTCCGAAAACAATGAGGAACAGGAACAGGAAGCCGTATAGCGGGTTGGTGGTTTTGGCCAGCAATGTAGCAAAGAGATTGAGAAAGATCAGCACACAGATGCAGCCCATGACACGGAGTAATACGCTCAGGTTATTGGGTGGATGCACGTGCATGCCGCTGTTATAATCGAGATAAAACAGCGTTTCTCCGTTGCCGTTATTCACTGCGAAAACGGTATGTTCCGGCTGCATTAAGAGCGGTTGTTCCCTTAAGATACTGTACTCCTCTCCCAGTTCTTCTTTGTGATAGAAGTGATTAACGAGGTAGTTGTTTTTGATCGCATATTCCAGTCGTATGGGAATCACGCCCAGCAGGTATTGTCTATGGCCGGGAGCAGACTTCACTTTGCGGGTGATCACTTCATAATACCCGTTTTTGAGTTTCATGAAGCGGGAGCCGTTTTCCAGGGATGTTTGCAGTTCTTCCGGCTTTACCTGGCTGGTATTCCAGAAAGTAAGCCAGATGCCGGAGCTATTGGAATCATATGCAAAGAGGTAGTATTCCAGGTTGGTCAGCCGGTCGAGTGTTTGCTGGCTATAGCTGCGTTGAAACAGGGAGGTCGAGAGGGCCGTATCCTTCGCCAGCTTCAGGAAATCCTTTTCCCGTTGCTGGATACTCTTTTCCATGCTTCGTTTCACGCCTTGCGGCGAGGAGTAATAAGACCAGTAGTTGCTGAACAGAAAGGCGAAGGTGAATAACCAGGCCGCGATGATCAGTAGATAGCCGTGCCGCAGGAAAAAAAGCCGTATTTCTTTAGTATCGATCAATGCGATGTGGTTATGAAAAATTTATAATTGCTCTGTGGCTTTCACCTGGTTCCAGAGTGTATCCATTTCCGTTAAGTTCATATCATTGAGTGTGCGGCCTTGTTGGAGTGCCAGTACTTCCATAGCCTGAAAGCGGCGCTGAAATTTTTTATTGGTGCGTTCCAGTGCATTTTCCGCATCTATGTCCAGGAACCGGGAGTAGTTGACCAGGGAGAACATGACATCTCCGAATTCATCTTCCATGGCGTCTTTATTACCACTGTTGACGGCATCTTCCAGTTCATTGACTTCTTCCTTTACCTTATCCCAGACCTGGCTGGTATTATCCCATTCAAAACCGGTTTGTTTGGCTTTTTCCTGGAGGCGCATGGCTTTTACCAGGGCGGGGAGTGACAGGGGAACGCCGCTGAGTACGGAGGTTTTGCCTTCTTTCAGCTTGAGTTTCTCCCAGTTTTGCTTTACCTGTTCTTCTGTATCCGCTTTCACATCTCCATAAATATGCGGGTGACGGTGGATCAGCTTATCACACACGCCATTGATAACATCATTGATATCGAATTTTTGTTGTTCTGCCCCTATTTTGGCATAAAACACAATATGCAGGAGGATATCTCCCAGTTCTTCCTTAATGGACTTCCAGTCTTCGTCAGTAATGGCATCTGCCAGCTCGTATGTTTCCTCAATGGTGAGCTGCCGAAGCGTTTGGATGGTTTGCTTGCGGTCCCAGGGGCATTTTTCCCTTAAATCGTCCATGATCTGCAGGAGGCGATCAAATGTAGCTGTCTTTTCCATATTTTGTAAAAATAGGGATCATTTTTTAGCTTTTAGCCATTAGCTTCTAGCTTTTGGCAAATGCCGCGGATGGTCTTTGCTGCATTTGCTAAAAGCTAGAAGCTAATGGCTAAAAGCTCCCTGTTAAATGGGGAATTCTTTTTCTTGGTAAAAAGCCCATTTTAGTTACATTTGCGAGCTATAAAATTGTAGTGATTTCATGGTTTTGAGATAGCGGAATTTTGTTGTGGCAGTGGGTCCATTGCGATAATATTATCCGGAAAATCTTGAAATCAAAAGATCCCAAAAATGTATTGATTTATGAATCCGAAACACATTGCGCTTATTTCATCGGAGTTAGGTATTTCCGGCAAGCAGGCAGAAAATACCATGACGCTGTTATCTGAAGGATCTACGGTACCTTTTATCAGTCGTTACCGTAAAGAGGTAACGGGCAGTTTAGATGAGGTGCAGATAGGCCGTATCGAAGACTTGCAGAAGCGTTACAAGGAGGTGGATGATCGCCGCGAATTTATTATCAAAACGATTACGGAGCAGGAGAAAATGACGCCTGAGTTGCTTGCTAAAATAGAGCAAACCTGGGTGCTGGCAGAATTGGAAGACATCTATCTTCCTTACAAGCCTAAGCGTAAAACCCGTGCTACCGTGGCTATTGAGAAAGGTTTGGAACCGCTGGCGAAGCTGTTGTTTGAACAACAGGATACAGACACTTCCAGTGCGGAAACATTTATCAATGAGCTGGTAGCTACATCAGAAGAAGCGTTGAAAGGTGCGCGTGATATCATTGCAGAGTGGATCAATGAAAATGCGGAGTGCCGTGATAAGTTGCGTAAATTATTTACCAATACCGGCAAGCTTACGTCTAAAGTAGTAGAAGGAAAAGAAGCAGAAGGCGATAAATATAAAGACTATTTCGAGTTCTCTGAAGACCTGCGTGAGGTGCCTTCTCACCGTGTGCTGGCCATATTACGTGCAGAGCATGAAGGGATTTTATTCAGTTCCATAGCACCTGTAGAAGAAGATGCTACAACGCTGATCAATAAACAATTTGTAACAGGCAAAGGTAAAGCGGCTGAACAGGTAACCAAGGCAGCAGCAGATGCTTACAAGCGTTTACTGCGTCCTTCCCTGGAGAACGAGTTCAGGGCGGTAGCGAAAGATAAGGCGGATGCGGAAGCCATCGAGGTATTTGCAGAAAACCTGCGTCAGTTGTTGCTGGCAGCACCACTGGGGCCTAAAGGCGTGATTGCCATTGACCCGGGATACAGAACCGGTTGTAAAATAGTAGCATTGGATAACCAAGGTAATATGCTGGCCAATGATGTTATTTATCCGTTGGAAAAGAATTACAAGAGAGATGATGCAGAAGCTTTACTGAAGAAGTGGGCGGATAAATATGAAACAGAAGCTATTGCCGTAGGTAATGGTACAGCAGGTCGTGAAACAGAGGAGTTTGTGAAGAAGCTGGACTTTGGCAGGAAGATCAATGTGTTCATGGTGAATGAAAGCGGTGCCTCCGTTTATTCCGCATCAGAAGTGGCGCGTGAAGAATTCCCTGATCATGATGTCACTGTTCGTGGTGCGATCTCTATCGGACGTCGTTTGATAGATCCGCTGGCGGAGTTGGTGAAAATAGATCCGAAGGCAATTGGCGTAGGACAATACCAGCATGATGTGAGCCAGTCTTCCCTGAAGCAGAGCCTGGACCGTGTAGTGGTAAGCTGTGTAAACAATGTAGGTGTAAACCTGAATACTGCCTCGAAACATTTGCTGGCCTATATTTCCGGTCTCGGTCCATCCCTGGCGGAAAACATTGTAAAATACCGCAAAGAAAACGGTGCTTTCAGCAACCGTATGCAGCTGAAGAAAGTGCATCGTTTGGGTGATAAAGCATTTGAACAGTGCGCGGGCTTCCTTCGTATTGAAAATGGTGATAACCCACTGGATAATTCTGCGGTACATCCGGAGCGTTATGATCTGATTAAGGAAATGGCCGAGAAGCAACACTGTACGGTACCTGATCTGATTGGCAAAGAAGAGCTGCGTAAGCTGATCAATGCCAAAGATTATGTGAGTCCGGAAGTGGGGATTCTTACACTGGAAGATATCCTGAAAGAGCTGGCCAAACCTAGTCGTGATCCCCGTGATGAGATTTCTATATTTGAATATGCAGAAGGCATCCACAAAATGGAGGATGTAAAACCAGGTATGGTATTACCGGGTGTGGTAACGAACATTACAGCATTTGGTGCCTTCGTGGATATAGGTGTTAAACAGGATGGGCTGGTGCATATTTCCCATCTCTCCAATAAATTTATCAGCAACCCAAATGAGGCAGTAAAGCTGAATCAGAAGGTACAGGTAACGGTGTTGGAAATAGATGTAGCCCGTAAGCGCATTTCTTTATCTATGAAAGATAATGAGAAAGGCGGTGGCAGCGGCCAGCAGCAACAGCAAGGTCCACGCAAAGCCGAGCCTCGCAAGGAAGTGCGTAAGGATAAACCAGCAGCGAAAGAAGCGCCACTGAATGATTTTCAGGCTAAACTGGCAGCGCTGAAGAATAAGTTTGATAACTAATTACTGATAACTTACTATAAACAAAGAAGCCTACACATGTAATGTATAGGCTTCTTTGTTTATAGCAAGATCTAAAAGAGGTCATCGTTCAAATTTCTGCATCCACTGCAGAAATTTCTCCGGGTAATCGGTATCTCCTTTTTCGCTGAAGAGCATGAGGCTCCTGTTGACGGTAAAGCCGACATAGATAATATCCCGATCCAGGTCTATGGCGATGACAGCTTCATCATACCCGGATTTACCGGGCATATATCCCTCATTAAAGAGGATTTTGTTTTCCACTTCGATGGGTGGTGAAACCTTAAACCGTTCGAAGAAAGACTTTTTAGCTTTTCCGACCAGGACTTCGAACCGGCTTTTCAATGGTTCTTTTTCGAAAAGACCACTTTCAATGGCATATTTACCATCATGGCTGAGAAAGCCATTCCAGGATGCCACCAGGTCTGTTTGAATGGTGTCGCCGCCGGCAATCATGGTATCCGTTGGGGGGAAATTAGTTTGATCTGCCAATACAACCGCCCTTACCTCTTGTGCCGGGCCATTACAGGCAATAACAAAGAATGTGAATAATAATAGTGATGCAACAGGAATCCGTTTCGCACTCATGGTTAAATTTTTATTTTTTGATAGTAACGGGGCTCACAAAAGCTGGCGGGCACCACTTTCCCGCAGCTACAGTATTATGAATTTATCAGTGGAAGGTTAACAAGTCAGATAATAAAAAAGTTTAATGGTTTTCAATAAAATTCTGTGCTATTTTCCTTTGAACATGGGTGTTCTTTTTTCCATAAATGCCTGCATGCCTTCCTTCTGATCTTCAGATGCAAAGAGAAGATAAAAATTTTTACGTTCAAAATGTAATCCTTCTTCCAGGGAGGTATCAAAAGCTTTTAAAACGGCTTCTTTTGCCATTTTAAGGGCCATAGGACTCATGGCAGCAGTTTCGCGGGCTAACTTCACTGCCTCCTGCAAAAAGAGTTCTACGGGCACAATACGGTTTATCAAGCCAGCCTGCAGGGCTTCCTGTGCCGTAATAAAACGACCGGTCAACACCATTTCCATGGCGAGAGCTTTCCCTACTGCGCGGGTGAGCCGTTGGGTACCACCGGCACCGGGCATGACGCCCAGCTTTATTTCCGGTTGCCCGAAGCGGGCCGTTTCGCTGGCCACAATCATATCGCACAGCATCATGAGTTCACATCCGCCGCCGAGGGCAAATCCACTCACTGCGGCGATGATAGGTTTTTTTGTTTTTTTGATCGCATCCCAGGTACTGAACTGGTCGATATTATACATATCTATGGCCGTTTTATCGGCCATCTGTTTAATGTCGGCTCCTGCTGCGAAAGCTTTTTCGTTGCCGCTGAGTACAATCACCCTCACTTCTTCATCCGCATCCAGCATTTTCAGGGCATCTCTCAACTCTCCCATCAATTGCAAGTTGAGTGCATTCAGTTCTTTGGGGCGATTCAATTGAATGTGGGCTACATAAGGCGCCACTTGTTGGTGTATGATGATATATTCGGGCTGCATAATTAAAGTTAAAGAAATATCATAAACATCAATAACACATATCCGGTGAATACCAGTGCAATGGCGAAAAAATAGGCTATGAACAGGAAAACGGCTTTAAACAGGGACTTGCCGATAGACTGTTTATAGTTATTGCGAAGCGCCAGTACGAGATAGCCGAAAAAAGACCACCAGGCGATGCTCATAAAGGTATCACTGTGAAAAATAAGGTCCAGGATAAAGGCCAGGAGCCCAACGATAAAGGCAAATGAATGAAGGTGGATGGCAAAGATGGCATGATCTGCATACAGCCATTTCTTTTTATCGTAAATCCATCTCATGAACAGGGCAAAGAGTGGCAGCAGCACAAACATCAGTTTGGGAATGTTGTGGGTGAACATTTCTATTATGGCCTTCTTTGTATCATTTCCATACCTTTCCCTGATGCTGATGAGCCTTCTGAAGGCCAGCCTTTGTGCACCATGATATCGCTGTGAATCAGGCAGGGCCTGTTGCAGGGAATCAAACTGGTCTACCGTATGGATATGCGCCATGTTATCGCCCATTTCGATCACGCTCTTTCCTACAGAAGAGGAATCCTCTTCCAGCACCTTTTGGAGTGCCTCAGTGCCAGTGAATGTCCTGAGACTGTCCTTGTGGCTTTTCTCCCCGGCTTCAGTATGCGCACTCTCTTTCTTCTTATGGTCGCCTTTATCCCCGTGATACAGGGCAAATACCCCGAAAAAGAATACAAAAGAGACGAATACGTACAGCTTAATCGGGTTGACGTAACGCACCCTTTTGCCGGCCATATACTCCCTGGAAAGGAATCCGGGCCGGAACAGGAGATATTTGAGGGTAGTAAAGAACTGGGAATCGTAGTGAAAGACGTCTGCCACGAAGTGTTTGACAAGGTGGCTGAAGGTTTCGTGTGGCACTGTATTCTCTTGTCCACAGTGCGTACAAAAGCGCTCAGGTACTTCCGTACCACAGTTGAGACAGTGTTGATCCTTACGTAAAGGTTGTGTTTTCAAGCGATTTAGATGGGTTGTTGTTGCAAAAAATAATACAAGATAAAAAAGAAATTACGAATTATCGCCCGGAAGCGTTCAGTTAAAAAATTTTAATATGATTTTTGCGTTTTACCTTTGTCACAATTAAAAATCAGCGATTTTTACGCTCATGAAGAAAACGATTCTACTGGCACTTGGGATGCTGGCATTTGCAGGCAGGGGGTTTAGTCAATATTACTTCCAGGACATTTACAACACGCAACAGACGGTGGCTACCATGGCGCTGTTGAAAGACAACAAGGTGAAGACCCAGAAGGTGCAAACCCTGGATGCTAACCTGGAAGCAGACCCTGACTTCCGTTGCGAGCGTAATTTAAGTCCGACTTACCACCAGATGAGGGCACAGACACAGTCCAGTTCTACCGGCTATTCTGCGATGACCTCCTCTTTTTCCAGCAAAGGACAACTGACAAAGACGGTAGACAGCTCTTCTGCCAGCGTGACCACCACATTATACCGTTACACCAATGATGGGCAGCTGCAATATATCAGCAGTACTTCTATCGCGCTGCAGAGCAAGATCCGTTTTGATGAAACGAGGAGTTATAGTTATGATGCGGCAGGCCATCTGCAGCAGATGATACAGAAGAAAGGAAACGGCAGCGATTCTACCGTTATTGCATTTAAAACAGACAGTAGTGGGCATGTTACGGAGGAACTGGATAAGCGTCAGGGTAAACGTACGTATTATAATTACGACAAAGCAGGTCATCTGACAGATGTATACCGTTATCAGCCGGCGAAGAAACGCATGCTGCCCGATTATATTTTTGAATATAATGCACAGGGAAAACTGATAAAGATGACTACCGTCAACGCACAAACGTCGTCGTATACGATCTGGGCATATGAGTATCAGCCCGATGGATTACCACTAAAGGAAACCTGCTATGGCAAAGGGCGGGAGATGTTAGGTATGGTGAAATACAGCTATGATCTGAATCCTTAGATACAGTTAAAAAAAAAGAGATTCGTAAAATATTTTAATTCAGGGAGAAAAAAATTTTGCAACTTCAAAAAGATTCCTATCTTTGCAATCCCAACGAAAAAAAGCCCACAGGCTGAAACGTTGTAAAGTTCTTAATTTCAAGCGAAAGTAGCTCATTTGGTAGAGCACGACCTTGCCAAGGTCGGGGTGGCCGGTTCGAGCCCGGTCTTTCGCTCTGATTATTCCCTACACTCCCTGGTGGTGGAATTGGTAGACACGCGGGACTTAAAATCCCGTTCGCAGCAATGCGAGTGACGGTTCAACTCCGTTCCGGGGAACAAGAAAAGGCATCGATGAAAATCGGTGCCTTTTTTGTTTGTATATAACAGTATCCCCGTTTATAGTTGCCGGAGAAATGGGATCAGGTTGCATTCCTGGGCGATAGTAAATTTTAAGCATAAAGTTTAGTCAATATATAAAGGAAGAATGCTATAAATCTAAGCCTGCCGGCTGCCCGAAAGTCTGCATCACGGATATTTTGGGAGGAATTTTATCTTCGTTGTCTCTAAGATATAGTGCATTAAGAAAACCCATCATTATAGTCAACATTACCTCTTCATTATGGTGCCCTGTCCATTCTATGCTTGAGACCCGCCATGCACCTATAGTAGCCCTGCAGCAGAGGTGGACTTGAGGTGGACTTGATGCGGGGGTAACTTCCGGATGTACAACCAGGATAAAAGATAGATAGAGGTCAGAACAGGCCATAGCAGGGCTTCTTCAACACCAGGCGGTAGCTGCGACTATTCAAAGGCTCTTTTTACAATGAAGCATGGTTGCAGTAACCCTATGTATCCCGGAACAGCGTAAGAAATTACTAATTTCTCCCCCTAATTAAATGAATATCTCCCCCTTCTCCCAATCAGATTCGCACGATATTCACCGGGTAAACCCAAATGATACCTGCGCGTAGTATCCTATTATTCACGTTAAAAATTCCGTTTTATGAAAACTAGTATGAAAATCTTATTCGCCCTGGCCAGCCCCATCCTCCTATCCTGCCAGAAACAGGTGGCTCCCAGTCAACTTGATGCCGCCAAAAAGGAAGCATTGGTAAAAACACAATCGGCCGCTATAGCAGCAGAGACATGGGAAACGGTGCTGGACAACAGTTCTTTTGACAATTACACCGCATTTGAAGGCGCCTGGAACTACCTGTATCCCTGGGGATCAGACCATAACGGCACCGCACGTATGTATGGTAGTACTTCCGATCATAATCACATTTACCTGAATGGCGGCACGCTTACGATCAAAGCAGCCCGTATCAACTGGAATGAAGGTAACAGTTCCAGTGATCCCTATCTTCCCATTCGTTATCACAGCGGTGCCGTGCATGCTAAAGCACAGGTACTGATAAATGATCAGTTTCCTAACTGGGAAGTAAAAGGCGATTTCCAGGCTCCCTCGGTAGGCGGCTCCTGGCCAGCATTCTGGCTGACCGCCGTAAATAGCTGGCCTCCTGAAAGTGATATTCTTGAGTTCAAAGGTAATGCTACCAACTGGCAGAATACCTTCAGAACCCCGCAAGATGTTTCCAGCATCTTAACGAATGTTTCCTCCCCCGGCAACTGGCACAACTATCGTGTCTGGATTACGAAAGTAAGTGCTACCGATGTGAACATTCACTATTACATCGATGGTAACTGGACGGGTATGCACGTTGCGAACTTTGTAGGTAAACCCATGTATATCATCATTAACCTGCAGATGGAAGGCTCCAGTGGTGGTAATGGTCCTGGCGGAGATACCTATTACAGCGCTAAAAATATCTATGTAGGCCGCACGAGGGCCTGGTAAGAAAGGTACAAATTGTAACTCTCAAGGCTCACTTTCAGCATCAGTGGATACTTTTATCACCAACGCATTGTGGCCCGGGATATCAACGAAGCAGCCGTCTCCTGCTTGGGACGGCTGCTTCGTTTACATTGAACACCTATGACTACTTGTTGAAAGAAGGAGGTAGCTCTTCGTAATAATTCTTTTTATACTTGTCTACATCCACACTGCTGAGATGCACGGAGTAGTCAAACAATTTAAAGTCAAACGTAAATGGTATCTCCTCATCCAGGAACACCTTATGTTGCTGGTACAACTTTTCATCTATCCAATAACCCATGCCGTCATCAAACAAAAATCGTTCATGCTTAACCTGGGCCATGAAAAGCTCTTCCAGTTTATTGTAAGGAATATGTGAAATATTGATAAATCCGAATACGAAGTTTGCTCCTTTCAACACCACTTCCAACTCTGTTATGCAATAAAACTTCTTCTGTTCTTCCATTATTCCAATTTTTTTAATACAAGAATACTCAAATTACCATTTCAATTAAGGAATGGGGACTAAATTTGAGATAGGGGCCAGGATATAAACGAAGAACCCTTCCTTATTTTGAAACGCTTCCGCTTATTTTATATATCCAACCCTTTTCAGCAGGCAGTTATTTCCCCCTCCCTCTGCGCATCGGCTTTTCACCCACAGTCATCTCTTTCTTCTCCTCCTCATTATCGGAGCGTACTTTTCCAAACTTCCAGCCGATGGATATGGAGAAAGAACGGTTATAATACCATGATGCGGTATTACTGCTGAAGGAAGGTGCGATAGCAGTACTACGCTGTATAAATGTATGCTGGAAAGGATTGTTGACACTTAATGCGATWCTTACTTTCTTATCAAAGCATTCTTTGAGGGCTGAAAAGTGATAAGTATAATTTGCTGAAGTGCTGCCCTGCAACGTTACATATCCATTGCTGTAGTCACCGGAAAATTGAATGGTAAAATCTTTGGGCAACTCATAAGAACTGTTTATGCTTACCGCGTAAAGGTTGGCTTCATTTCCCATATTAAGCACTTTGCTTTTATACCACACATGGTAAAATTCAGCATCACCAGACAGGGTCCAATCACTATTTATCTGCAAGCCGGAATAAATGTTGGCTCCTAAGCGATTGTTGGAGGCAATGTTTTGCGGAGCCGTTCGCGATACACCCAGGCTGTCCACCGTTCTCAGGGATTCAATAGCATTGCTGTTGGTCTGAAAATAGATGCTTGAATTCACACTAAAACCTGATGGCGCATTATAGTTGTGTGCCAGTTCAAACATCCGGTTCACTTCAGGTTTTAACTCCGGGTTCCCTGCGCTCAGGTTACGGGGATCACTCGCATTGACGTAGGGATTTAGGTCCCAGATAAACGGCCTGCGGATTCGTTCGGTAAAGCTCACCTTCCAGTCGTGGATCTCGTTGATTTTTTTGTTGATCATGATGCTGGAAACAACGTTATTAAACTCACTTCTGAAAGAGGGCTGTGTACTTCTGAAATCGCCACCCTGCCGGGTATTTTCATAGCGTGTACCTAATCTGAATGCCCAGTTTTTCCTGGTTTTAATACTGAGGTTAAGATAAGCGGCGGCGATATCCTGAAAGTAAGACATTGCATTGCCGCGGGTAGGATCCTCCTCTAACTGTTCACTTCCCGGTGTATGCCGGTTGTTAAAAACAGTGAAGCTACTGCTGGAACTATTTTTACTATAGCGACCACCCATTTCCAGCAGGTTCCTGCCAGCATGATCCAGTGGTTGCACATAATCTGCCTGGAAACTAAAATCCCTGCTATGCCCTGTATTGGGACTTTGTTCCCGAAAATAAGTCTTGCCGGCAAGGCTGGACTGATCTGTCAGATAATTTGCGTACTCACCGGATAGGCTATACTGGCTTATCAGCTGAAGTTCCTGCCCGGGATGTTTAAATTTTTTCTGATAATTCAATGAAAATTCGGTGAAGTTGATTTTCGTGTCCTGACGGCTGATCTGGTTATACTCACTGACACCCTGCTTATCCCTGTATGAATTATACCCATCACTTGCGGAAGGCCATTTAGCTTTCCAATGGGATATACTGACGCCCATTTTCTGCGAGGAATCCAAACGGTATTCTACCGTCAGTTCTCCAAAGCCGCCCCTGTCTTTTTGTGTTTCATCATTTCTCTGGAACAGGCTTCCAATGGGCACGCCGTCTACCAATCCTACTCTATTCAACTCAGAAACAGTACGTGATTTTTCCAGGCTCCCCTCCAGGTTAAGGTTAATACTAAATTTCCCCCTGTTCATATTCCCGTTACCGTTAACAGATTGCTCCAGGTTTCCGGCACTTAAGTCGATGCTTCCACCGGTGCCTTTCATTTTCTTCTTAGTGGTAATATTAATCACACCGGCGGCTCCCTCGGCCTCATATTTTGCCGAAGGTGAAGTGATCACTTCTACAGATTCAATAGAGCTGGCGGGTATCATCTTCAGTGCCTCTTTCAGGTTCCTTGCAAGTATCCCCGATGGAACACCATTTAACAATACTTTGATGTTTCCATTCCCTCTCAGCTTTACCTCACCATCAGCACTGATAGTGATCATGGGCGCTTTACGCAGTACATCAGCGGCGGAGCCGGATTTGTTACTGATATCCAATGCAGCGTTATAAATCAGCTTATCTCCCCTGCTCTGTATCAGTGGCTTCTTTCCGTTCACTATTACCTCATTGAGTACCCCTGTTTTCGCCACTAAACCAATAAGACCGAAATTTACGGGACCGGCAGCAGGAGAAATTTTTGAAGACCAGGTATGATATCCCATGTAAGAAACGTGCAACATCAGGTCAGTGCTTTCCGGTACTTTCAATAAGAAACTACCGTTCGTACCAGTTAAAACAGATTGTACCGCCCTGTTATCCGTTTTTGTGACCACTACCGTGGCGAGTTCTATGGGGGCTTTTGTAGACGAGTCTACCAATATCCCCCTGATGATGATTGTTTTCAGATCAGTCTGGCCATAGGTGTTGTTTATAATGAGCAGCAGTATAGGTAAGCATATGATCCGGAAGATTTTAAATATTGACATGTCAGCTAATAAATTGGATGAATAAACGATCCGCAAATAAAGGCCGGCGGGGCGTCGTATTAAAACTTAAATGAGCATCTGCTATGATTAAATGACCAAATACGTTGATCATCGGATTTATTCAAAATGAGTAAATCTGCTGATGAACATCGTTCGTCATTAATTCTTGCCCACCGTATAGAAAAGTCGTTTCTTTAACGGTCTTAAATGAAATAGTGATGAACATCGTTGAAAAAGATAGGTGGTACCATAAGAATACTTTCATCGAAATGGTATTTTTCTTATCCATGTTTGTATTAACCATGTTGCATGAAATGATGCGGATAGATACCTTGCTTGCCTTCAGTCAGGGGCTGGTCTTCTTCCTGATCCTCTATGCTCAGGCACAATTTCATCGCTTTTTTATATTCCCGTTGTTCCTGGAAAAGAAGTATCTACGGTATGCGCTGTTAAGTATGCTTTCCACACTATTGGGCGCCGTCATCTTGTTTTTGCCCGATTATTACTGGATAGACCCTGAATACTATAAGGATGGTGATAATGTTCTGGCGATCATTGACAATTTTGCATTGTGTATTATCAGCACCATGACTATCATGTCTTTTTTCCTGATCCGTCAGTACTCTATGGAATTGAAAAAGAGAAATGATGCCCAGTTGCTGCTTAGTGAAGTGAATATTAAGTTCCTTCATGCACAGATGAATCCTCATTTTTTTTTCAACACCTTCAATAATTTGTATGGGGTGAGTCTTACTGAACCCCAGCGCGTTCCGGAGCTGATTCTTAAGTTATCTAACCTGATGCGTTATCAGCTGGAAAACGGAAAGAAAACTAATGTCAGCATCTGTGAGGAAGTCAATTTTATTGACAATTATATCATCATGGAAAAAGAGCGGATTGGTAAACGATGTGACATATCTTTCCAAGTCCCTCCCCTGCCTGAGTCCATGTGTCAGTACCAGATTGCGCCAATGATTCTTATCACGTTAGTTGAAAACGCTTTTAAGCATAGTCTTACGATCGTAAACAAATGGTTTGTGCGTATTAATATAGAAGTGGTTAACACCACTTTAAAGATGCGTATTGTAAATTCCATCGCGGATGAATCGCTTAAAAGCTATTCATCAGGTATTGGCTTACAGAATATCATTGAGCGCATGGAATTGCTGTATAAAGGAAGATATCATTTTGAAACTGCTTCTACACCACAGGAATATCAAACCACCCTCACGCTGAAATTAAACACTTACTGAGATGACCAAACCACTAAACTGTATCGTCATAGACGATGAAGAGGGCGCACACCTGGTGTTGGGGCATTACCTGAAATCCTTCAGTAGTCTGCATCTTAGCGCATCTTTCTATAATGCTATTGAGGCGATGGAATATATCCATGAAAAACCCGTTGACCTGGTGTTCCTTGATATCAATATGCCTGGTGTATCCGGAATGGACATGCTGGAAGCAATGTCTGATCCACCGCTGGTAGTGCTTACCACTGCTTACAGCGAATATGCCCTGCAGAGTTACAAATACCAGGTGGTAGATTACCTGGTTAAACCCTTTGATCTGCCACAGTTCACGGCGGCCATCCACAAAGTATTTAAGCGGTACAGGCCAGCTTCTCCTGTACGGCAGGAAACACCCGCGGAAATTCTTCCGGCTCCGTTTCTAATGCTGAAAGTTGATGGTGAGGTGATCAAAGTGCAGATGAGCAGCATTACACATGTACAAAGCTGGGGCAATTATGTAAAAGTTCATACCCTTGACCAGGTTTATTTAAGCCCAGTTACCACAACTGAAATTGAACAAAAGCTGGAAAAGATGGGATTTAAACGTATTCATAAGTCATATATCGTTGCCTTGAACCACATTCAAAAAGTTACCTATGGAGAACTTCACCTGGACAACGGCATCATCTTACCGATTGGTAATACTTACCGCAGGGATTTGATGGAATATTTCCGGTAACTGATCAGTTAAAACTATTTCTGAATTCCAAAGGCGAAAGGCTGGTCTTCATTTTAAATAGTTTGCTGAACGACTGTGAATGTTCAAAGCCTAATTCATAGGCAATTTCACTTACAGACAAGTCTGTAGTCGATAACTTCTCTTTTGCTTTTTCAATCAGCTTTTCATGTATGTGTTGCTGGGTACTCTGCCCTGTTAAGGTCTTAAGCAATCCGCTTAAATAACCGGGAGATACGTTCAATGTTTCGGCGACATAGGTTACCGTAGGCAATCCTTTTTTTATTAAATCATCGCTGTTAAACCAGGCTGTCAGTATATCTTCTAACCTATCCAGGATTTTATGGTTACTTATTTTCCTGGTCAAAAACTGGCGATGGTAAAATCGTTCTGCATAGGTAAGCAATACTTCCAGTTGTGCAATAATAAGGTCCTGGCTAAATTTGTCGATGTTAGCCCGATACTCCTGTTCGATATTTTGCAGGATGCCTACCAGCGTTGCTTCTTCTTTTTCGGAAAGAAACAAGGCTTCATGCACGGAATAATCAAAGTATTCATATTCCTTTATTTTCTTTGCCAGCGGGGTATTCCAGAGGAAGTCGGGATGGATATAAAGTATCCATCCCGAATGTTTAAGTTCTTCTTCTACGTTATTGATTTCAATGCTAAAAACCTGGCCAGGTGCTACAAAGGTCATAATGCCTTCATCAAAGTCATATGCCTGCTGTCCGTATTTCATTTTCCCATTGAAATTTCTTTTCAATGCAATGCAATAAAAATCCAATAGCAGATTGAATGGTTCATTGTGATTCAACTGTTTGATTGATTCCACGTTGATCACACTGATCAGTGGATGTTCCGGCTTGGGGAGATCCCTGAAGTCGTGAAATTCGCTGATCGTTTTAAACCGGTGTGGTGCAGTGCTGGCCATATCGCAAATTTATCACTTTTGATTAAAGACTACCGCAAATTCCTTTGCAAAATCAGTCATCTTTACCTTCCCCATCACTGCTGGTCTGTTGCGGTCATAATCTTCTGCTAACAGGCCGCTATGAAGACTTCCGTACATCTCCACCAAACCCACCGCAATACGTGGTTGCATGCCTATCGCTTCCAGGCCGCTTTTCGTTTCTTCATCAGAAATTACTACCCATTTTAAATCCGGCTTCCCGATCGCTGCGCCTAAGATGCCGGCTACTTCGTTTCCTGTAAGGTCTTCACTGGCCACATAGCGCACCTTTCTACCGGTAAATGGTGTTTCGAGCTCCTCTGCTACGGCAGCCGCAATATCTATCGGGGAAACCCATGGCACTTTGTTGTCTCCGCCGTAATTCACCGAGATAGCTCCCGTGCTTTTTATCATATCTACATAGCCATACAGATTATAGTAGAAAGATGTAGGGCGCATATGCGTAATGGCGACTTCCGGCGACAATCCATTAAGGATATGCTCTACATCATGAGCACCAATCAATATCCCTGATTTCTTCTCTAAATGGGCGCCAATGGTGCTAAGATTAACTACTCTTTTTACACCTGCTGTTTTAATGGCCCGGGCATAGTTATGGCCAAGTCCCTGATAATACGACACCAGGTCAAAACTATGATCGAAGTAACTAACTGGCGGGACCATACTATACACCGCATCGGCCCCCGTAAAAGTAGTGGTAAGGAAATCAACGTCTTCCAGTGAACCAATGGSAGCAGTTGCTCCTAATGATTCAATTTCTTTTTGCTTTTCGGACTTGCTGCTGATCACCGTAATTGCGTGTCCTTTTTGTACTAACGCTACTGTGAGCGGTTTGCTGATATGTCCTAATGAACCTGTTACTATAATTTTCATTTTCGTGTTTGTTTATGTTGCAAAGTTCTGCCGCAAAAAACAAACAGCTGTAGCCGGATCTGCGCTTGTTGTAGTCGAATATGAGGTATCCATCCAGAAACCGATGCACCACATCAGCAACTATACAAAATGTATCTCTAAAAAACTATTAACGGCTTCTAAAAAATGGTTCAAATATGCTATCTATCTGAAACCAGGTTAACCCTGCGTCCTTCAGACGTGTGGCCTGCTCCGCAGCCAGCTTCCTACCATCCGCCTTGTCAAACGCCCAGGCATTGACAACGCCTATGGCTAGAATGTTATTGTCTTTTGCCCATGCAGCGTCAGCGGCTGAGATATCTCCTGAAAACAGGTAATAGTTAGCGGCAGCGTAACCTGGTTGCTTCATATTTGCCTCCAGCTGTTGCCGGGTGCAACTCAACTTGATTTTCCCGGTAAAAAAAGAAGTGGATTCGTCTGTTCCAATCATCAGTGCATGATCATAGAGATCATACTTTTTAAGCAGAAATATCATCTTATCAAAAGCATCAGGATTATATCCCGGAATTTTGAGATCAATCATGATCTGCAAATGAGCCTGGGCCTGTTTCAGCACTTCCTCCAATGGCAGGATGCGATAGCCGATTTTATTCTTTAAAGCAAATAACTCTTTCCAGGTAAGTGCCGACAAAGGTTTATCTATGCCAAAAGTTCGTTTAAGACTGGCATCATGATGGGTCACCAGGATACCGTCGCTGGTCAACCGTACATCAATCTCTATCATATCATATCCACGCCTGATAGCCTCCTGTAGCGCCTCCATACTATTTTCCCCACGCAGACTATCTACCACACCGCCACGATGTGCGATCAGTTTATATCCCTGACTGTATCCCGAAAAGCTCAGCAAGAGCATCGTAAACAAAAATATAGCTCCTTTAAAATTCATCATGATGGTTGTAATTTACCTGGTGGATAACCAGATAAAAATAAGATCTTTAAAGTTTAAGGTCCATTATCAATTTGTAATTTTTTGTTATAAAAAGTGACGCTTCTTCTCCTTCATTAAAAAATAAAACATATGCCTCATTTTGTAATAGAATTTTCAAAAAACATTTTAGAGCAACAGCCGGCGGATGTAATCATGGAAACTGTTTACGATGCGGCCGTATCTACCGGATTGTTTGCGGAGAATGATGTTAAGGTGCGGATTAACTGTTATGAACATTATAAATTAGGAGAAGGAAAGCATAGTTTTCTGCACATTTTCGCGAGCATCATGGGAGGCCGGACCACGGAACAAAAAGCAGCGCTTTCCAAAGTAGTCATACAAAAATTAGCGCCACTATTCACAGATATTTCCTTCCTGTCGATGAATGTCAGTGACTTTGACCCCGCTACTTACTGCAACAAGTCGTTGATCCATCCACTCAATACGGATGGGAACCGGCATTTCTAAAAAGATTTTACCGTAAAAAATATAGCCCGCAAGGCTAATACACCTGCGGGCTATATGATAATATTGCTGTTTGTACGGCTGGCTAGAATATGAAACGCAAGCCCAGCTGTGTTTGCCAGCGACTTAACAAGTCCGGACTGGCAATAAAGGTTTCTTTCTGAGAAGGGTCGAACTGGTAAGTGGGCACTCCGCTGGTAACATTTGTCACAGAAATCGGCTGAAAATATCCTGAGTTGGAGGCATATTTCCGGACACCCCATTTACTGTTGATCAGGTTACCGAGGTTAACTACATCCAGACTGATTTGCACCGTCCGGATTTTTTCTCCGCTTTTAAAATAGAAGTCCTGTAGTACCCGCATATCCACCTGACTGAACCAGGGACTTACCCCTCCATACTTTTCTGTATACATTCCTCTCCTGCCCCGGAGGTAATGGTCTTGTTCGATGAATGATTTGTATGCTGCTTTCTGGGCTGCTGCATTTTGCACCACACCATTTACGTCTGTAAGGGGCGCAAACTGCATCTTGTCGATCTCGCTGTTTTTAGGCACATACAACAAGTCGTTGCTGCTGGTACCGTCATTGTTCATATCTCCTCCGTATACATAGGCAAAGCGGTTACCACTGCTCCAGTTACCGAAAAGGGATATTGTGGTTCCATATTTGCCTTTTCCATAGTTGAATTTCTTGCTGGCGGCTACTACGAAGCGATGGGTATTTCCGTAGAGGGAAGGTGTATTTCTTGCTTCGTTGGCATTATTGAGAATAGGATTTCTGTCAAATGCATCACCACTGATCTCTGCTGAAATGGAGCTTGCATCGCGCGATACCAGGTAATTATAGGCACCGTATAAAAACAGGTTATTTGTAAAGGTCTTTTGCACGGTGAAACTGGTATTAAACTGGTCTCCTGTTTTCGTATTGGTGAAAACATATGCGTTGACAGCGCCTTTGTCGGTGTCTTTGTAAACACTCCGGGTATCACCGATACCGCTGTTCAGCGATCCGGTAGGTGTACCCAGTTTGTAGTTTCTTACCATCATGGCGTTCACATCTTTCGAGTAGGCTACATCAACGCTGAAAATGGTTCCCCGTCCGGCCCTGATGTCGGCGCCGATATTGGTACGCCAGATCTGCGGCCATTTGAAATCGCGGTCAGTAGCGCAATAAAATCCGGAAGTGGGATTGCCGATCTGGTTACCTATCCATACAAATGGGAAACGACCGGTAAAGAGTCCGGAACCACCTCTGAGCTGCAAGCTTTTATCTGCCTTTACGTCCCAGTTGAAACCTATTCTTGGAGAGAACAAAGGTTTGGAAGAAGGCAGCCGGGTATTATCCAGTTGTTTGCCTTGCCCGTTTTTAACCGGTTCGCCGTGTTCATCGAAGAGCACCAGGTCATCATTATTGGGGATGGTGGGAGAAGTCTTTTTTCCATCAGGTGACTGGAAGGAGGAATTCATATAAAGAGGAATATCCATCCGGAGGCCGAAGGTCACGCGAAGGTTATCAGTGGCTTTCCATTCATCCTGCAGGTAGGTAGATAGCTGTGCCACGGTGATATAATACCAGTTCCATTTATCAGCAGCACCTGCCGCTCTGGCGCCTGTCACATCAACATCGAGCGGGTATGCACCGAAAACATATTTGCCGCTCACCGGGACGCTGTCTTTGAACACCTGGATATCTGCGTCACTGAAGAGGGTGGCGCCGTAGCCGGTCAGGTTAAACGAGTTTCCAAATTTGAAAGACTCATAAGATCCTCCCACAGTAATAGTATGTTTAGGAAGGATGATGTTGAAGTTGTCCGTTACCTGGAAAGCGTCCTGGTTCAGCCGGTTGTTGATAGAAAATGGTTCATGCCCTGCCACAATGTACATGGTACCATACTTGGTGATATTCAGTACCGGGAAAGGCTCCGAGAAGGGAGTTCTTTTATCCTTGAAAGTGGTGTACACGGCTCTGAGCTTGTTGGCATAACGGTTGCCGAAGCTGGATTTCAACTCCGCGCCGAAAGACTGCAGCTTATTTTCGATCTGATAGCCCGAATTCCTGAACTGCAAGGTTTGGTAATCGGGGCCACGATCGCGGATGGCATTGGGATGGGCAGGCTTTTCTTTTGTTGCCTGCAAGCCATTGTAGGTAAATGACAGGCTGTGATTTTCATTGATCACCCAGTCAAGTTTTGCCAGCCACTTGTAATTCTTTTGCTTCAGATTAAAACCCTGGTAAGGACCGGTTTCATAGCCGAACTTAGTCCGCAGAATATTACTTACATCGTCCAGGTCTGATTGCAATACGCGGGAAGTATTGTTATTGTCGCCGTTAGTGGCAGTACGCGCCACATAACTGCTGGCAGCATCATCCCTTTGTTCTGTTTCAAAATTGGCGAAATAGAAAAGTTTGTTTTTGACGATGGCTCCACCTACCGCGAAGCCTGCCTGCAGCTGGGTCAGATCTGGCACGGCGATTTTATTACCATCTACTTTTTTACCGGTCATGCCCTGATTGCGATAAAAACCGTAAACGGTACCACCGAAAGTGTTGGTACCTGACTTGGTAACGGTATTAACACCAGCACCGGTAAATCCCGCCTGGGTGACATCGTAAGGCGCCAGGTTCACCTGTATCTGGTCGATGGCATCCAGGGAAATAGGCTGTGCACCCGTTTGTCCGCCAGGTGTAGGCGCATCCAGTCCGAATGGATTATTGAATACGGCACCATCGAGTGAATAGTTGTTGTATTGTCCGTTACGTCCGGCGAAGGAAGTTCCGTTGATGGTGGACGAGGCGGAGGGCGTCAGTCGCGTGAAATCATCCGCGGAGCGGGAAATAGTCGGCAACTGCCGTAATTGGCGTGAACTGATATTGGAAGAAGCACCTGTGCGCTGGTTGTCGAAAATTTTCGACTGCCCGGTAACGGTGATACCCGACAAACTACCTGTGCTGACGTCCAGTTGTATGTCTACCGCCCGATTCTGTCCCAGCTCGAGGAAGATATTATCCTCTGACTTCTCCGCATACCCCACGAAAGTCACCGACACCTTGTAAGGTCCTCCAACGCGAAGATTGGGTACCTGGAACGAACCATTGTTTTGGGTAATAATAATTTTAGTGATGCCGGCTTCCCGAAATTCGATTTTTACGGTGGCGCCGGCGAGTGGCCTGCCTTCCCTGCTTTGGATAGTACCGCTCAGCGTGGCAGTGGTCACCTGGGCGTTAGCAAATACACTTGTGAGCAGGCAGAATAAGGTCAGACATCCAATAAGGACTGGATTTCTCATAGCAGCAGTTGATTTTGGTTGGCTATGAATATATCATTTTTTTTGTTGGTTTTAGGGAGAAATTTTGGGCAAGAGTGGTTGTGGGGGGATGGAGGGGCTATTTTGAGGATGGTTCTTTGTCCTGATCATTTTTGGGTAATGAAAAACGGGGCAAATCTTTCGATTCAACCCCGTTTATTATTACCAATGCTTCTCTTTTTTCTAATTATTTTTTTGTAGCATTTAAGCTCGCGATAATTGCTCTAAAGCTCTCCAGACCAGCTTCCAGGTTCTCAATGATATCTTCCGCTAATTCATCCGGATCTGGTAAATTGTCTAAGTCCGCCAGGGACTTATCTTTTAACCATGTGATATCCAGGCTGGTTTTATCTCTGGCTATAATTTCTTCATAAGAAAACTTGCGCCATCTACCCTCTGGATTAGAGTCACTGAAGGTCTCCTTTCTCTTATGCCGGTTTTGAGGATTGTAGCAAGTGATAAAATCTCTCAGGTCTTCTAACTTCAGCGGATTCTTTTTTAACGTATGGTGGACATTGGTTCTGTAATCATACACCCATACTCCTTTTGTGTGTGCTTCCCTGCTGGCGGCCTTACCATCAAAGAACAACACATTGGCCTTTACACCATTGGCATAGAAAATGCCCGTTGGTAAGCGTAGTATAGTATGCAGGTCCGTAGTCTCCAATAATCTTTTTCTGACGGTCTCGCCTGCACCACCTTCAAACAATACATTATCGGGCAATACGACAGCAGCGAGGCCCGTTGTTTTCAACATGGATTTAATATGCTGCACAAAGTTCAATTGCTTATTGCTGGTAGTTACCCAGAAGTCCTGGCGATTATAGGTAAGATCTTCCTTTTCCTGTTCGCCCTCCTCATTGGTAAATGTCATACTGCTTTTCTTCCCGAAAGGAGGATTAGCAAGAATATAATCATAGCGGGTTTCTGATGCGGCAATCAATGAATCATTTGGAGAAATCATTATTTGTTCGCTATCAATGTCGCCTATGTTGTGCAGGAACAGGTTCATTAATGCTAACCGCCTGGTACTTGCCACAATTTCGTTTCCGAAAAAGGTATTGTATTTCAGGAATTGTTTCTGTCCTTTATCTAATGACAAATTATCCGTCATCCAGTCATAAGCTGCCAGGAAAAACCCTCCTGTTCCGCAAGCAGGATCCGCGATGGTTTTCATTGGTTCCGGGCGCAGACATTCTACCATGGCTTTAATCAACGGCCTCGGGGTGAAATATTGTCCCGCGCCACTCTTTGTATCTTCTGCGTTCTTTTCCAGCAGGCCTTCGTAAATATCTCCTTTATCCTTCACTCCCATCAATACCCATTGCTCTGCGTTTATCAGCGCAATAAGCTTGTAGAGTTTTGCAGGATCAGTTATTTTATTCTGGCTTTTAGTGAAGATTTGCCCAAGGATACCTTTTTCTTTTGCCAGTTCACGCAATAGATGATTATAGTGAACTTCCAGGTCATCACCGGTTTTGTTAGTTAATGTTTTCCAATTGTATTTGGCCGGGATAGGCATTGCCCTGTTATGCGGAGGCTGGGTGTACTCATCTGCCATTTTCAGAAATAGCAGGTAGGTTAGTTGCTCCAGGTAGTCGCCATAGCCTACGCCATCATCACGGAGTGTATTACAAAAGGCCCATACTTTACTTACTATGCTGGAAGTATTGACGGACTTATTCTCTATTACTATATTATTTTCTTGTATTGTTGCTGATTTTTTTGCCATGAATTTCTCGTTAAACTAATTTTCCTTCGAATGCTTTTTTGAGAATGGATTGTTTTAGTGATTCTGCCTGTTGCAGGCTATTAGAGATGGTTTCTTCCAGCTTATCGGCAACGCTGAGGCGGGATTCGATAGCTTGGACAACAAGATCTTGTTCTTCAATTGACGCAATAGGAACTGGGAAATTTTTTATATCTTCCAAACCAAGACCAGCTTTAGTCGCCCCTTTTGTCATTTTATTTAGATAATAATGTCCACCCGATTTTGATATTATCCAATAGCCAACAAACTTCTTATTAAATTCATTTTTAGGTCTACACAGCGCAATATGCTGATTCACAAAAGCATTATCAAGCTTTGGTGCAATTGCAAACATACCAAGATAGCCGGTAATGGAAAATAGAAAATCTCCTTCCTCCACTTTTGTTCGTATTCCTTCAGAGTTAGAAGGCGGATTTACATATTGAATCTTACTAATTTCCAAATCTAAGTTTAGCGAATCGAAATCAAGATTTGTGATTCGTAAGAATATTGCTCCATTATCAGAATAATATTTAGCCCATCCTCTTGAACCACTAGTTACAAACTTAAATAAATCTTTACTTTTCATCCACTTCCAATCTTGTGGCAATTCTCCATCTTTCAAATCTTCATTGGTCATTCTTCCCTCAAATGCCCATTTCAATACACTTTGTCGATAAGTTTTTATTTGTTGTTGAGCCGTACGCAGACTTTCTATCCCCTTGTCCAACTCACTGAAGAGTTCTTCAATTTTGGAAACGATAGCTTGTTGAATGGGTTTGGGTGGAAGTGGAAAATCTAACTCTGAAAACTTTGATAATGAAATCTCTTTAAATGTTGTGCCACTCGCAACTGATTCTGCATTTCTTTTTGAAGCCTTAAGATAATAATATAAATACTCACTTAAAACATCAGAATTAGGAACTATACTTTTGAACCCTTGATTAGTGCATAATTCTCCTTCAGCAATAACAACATATCCAATTGGAGCTCTTGATGAAAATAGTACAGATCCTTGAGGAATTAAACGAGCCGAAGAATTCTTTAATCCCGCCTCCGTAATTGACTTTGCGCCTTTCTCAATGTGTTTTTTTCTATAACCAGTTAGATCTGAAGGTGAAATCCAGCCTATATTACCACCCCAATACTCCGGAACCGCAGTTGATGGAGTACCTCCGGAAACTACCTTCCCGATTTCACCCAGCTTCATCCAACTCCAGTTCTCCGGCAGTTGCTTCATTATTTTATTCATACATTGCTTCTATAATACAATTCATTAATCATTCCTGAAATAAAGAAATTGATTAACAAGTATATGGCATAAAATTCCGTCTCTTACGCTGCCAACACTTCATTCAACTCCCCAATAATCTCCTCCGTCTTCTCTCCGAACAACTGCCACATCTTGCCCAGTCCACCATTCCGATTAAACGGATCCAGTTCAAAATCCTCTTTATCCAGGTGAAAGCTGGCCGCCACATAATCCTTAATCATACGTAACCACTTCATTTGTTCTTCCGTAAACTTGGTAGTAGTACCTGCCTGTTTCTGAAACACCCAGGTCTGGAAGTTTTTATCTACCACTTTATCGTAACCGGTAAGAGAAGTATCAATACCACTTACTTTTCGGATCAGGCTCACCAGCGCCATTAACTCATTTTTAGGCTCTCCGTTGGTTTGCTTTAATTGTTCGAATGCACGCCATACGTGGAGGGGAGCTAATAAGGGCTGCTCGGTGGTTAGTTTCTCGCTAAGATCTTTAATCATTTGATAGGTCAGTTCCCTGCGGCGATAAGGCTGATCATAAAAAATTTCCAAAGCTGTAATCTCCTCCTTATGTGCCTCTATCCAGGAGGTAAAATTACTAATCGTTAATTCTGCCGCCTTATCCTGGTCTTTTACCCAACCTATTTGCGTGACCTCATCCTGGTTAATATGATCGATCACCTGATCATATTTCTTACGAACATCCACAATATAATTCCGAAGATCAGGATTATTAAAGATGGCCACCGCTTCTTCAATAGCCTGCTGTTTCGCTTCTTCAATGGCAACATCAATCTTTGCAGGAGCGGCACCCAACAGCTTTTCGTTTGTACGTTCCTCAATACCGTAGATCATATCCGGATCATAAGCATTCAGCAACTTCCTTACCACCTGGTTAATCGTCTGCCCATTTGCCTGGGCCGCGAAGGTAGCTTTTTCTTTATCATTAATCTGCTTTTCCAGTCTCAGCAGGCGGTTAGCAAGCGTTGTCAGCATATCCTCACTGGTGTTACCCATCGCAATATTTTGCAACACGTCTTTCAAACTCACACCTGGGTTCTTTTCCAGGGGACGGCTATCCGTTTTCTGTGACAGCTCCACGCCAATGGCATCAATGATCACAAAATGATCTTTGGTATATCTGGCAGAGGGAGTGCCTGTGGCTTTCAATTGCTCCAAAGAACAAGTGCGCGTACCCCGGCCTTTCATTTGCTCGTAATAACTCCGGCTTTTAACATCCCTCATAAATACCAATACTTCCAACGGACGGATATCAGTACCGGTGGCAATCATATCTACAGTAACCGCAATACGTGGATCGTAGCCATTGCGGAACTGTGCGAGTACATCTTTCGGATCCTCCTCACTGCGGTAAGTTATTTTCTTACAGAATTTATTCCCTTCTGCAAATTCTTCCCGCACAATTTCAATGATATCTTCTGCGTGAGAGTCTGACTTAGCGAAGATCAATGTCTTCGGCACTTCAAATTTATTCTCTTTATCGTATCTGTCTGAAAATATGGTAGGCAGGCGCTCCTTCATTGCACGGACAATAGTCCGGATAGTGCTGGGGTTCACAATGTCTCTATCCAATTGCTTGCCACTATATTCAATATCTTCATCCACTGCTTCCCAGAATTTCTTACGGGTCAATCGTTCCCGTTTATCTACACTTTCACCTATCTCAATTTTGCTACCTTGTTTCGTGATTTTTGTCTGTATGGTAAATACATTATAAGGTACCAACACACCATCTATTACCGCCCTTTCATATCCATAATCGCTCACCAGGTTTTGTTTGAAGTACCCGAATGTCCTGTTATCCGGCGTGGCTGTTAATCCTACCTGGAACACGTCAAAGTAATCAAGTACCTGCTTCCAAAGATTATAAATACTGCGATGGCACTCGTCAATGACGATGAAGTCAAAAAATTCAGGAGGTATTTTCTCACTGTAAACAACCGGCAGTGGCTCTTTGGGCTGAAACCTTTCATTGGGATTCTGTTCTTCCGCATTTTCATCCAGTTCTGTACCTTTCAGAATGGAGTACATCCGTTGAATGGTACTAATATACACCTGGTTATCCGAAGGGATAAAGCTACTTCTCAACCTGGTTAACCCATATAGCTCCGTAAACTTCCGGTTATCATCATTGGGTACATAGGACATAAATTCCTGCTCCGCCTGCTCACCAAGGTTTTTTGTATCGACAAGGAACAAGATACGTTTAGCCTTCGCATACTTCAACAAGCGGTAAACGAAGGTGATCGCCGTGAACGTCTTCCCTGAGCCGGTAGCCATTTGTATCAGGGCTTTGGGACGGGCGTCTTTGAAAGATTTTTCCAGGTTATTGATAGCTGTGATCTGACAATCCCGCAACCCATCGGTCAGTAATACCGGTAGATCGTGCAAACGGGTTCTTAAGGATTTATCCATCCTGAGCCATTCTGCAAAAGTTTCCGGTCGATGGAAACTAAACACGGTCCTTGAGCGTGGCTTTAGGTCACGGTGGTCGGTAAACTTGGTTACCTCGCCGGTGCTTTCGTATACAAAGGGAAGAGGATCGTTTTGACAGTACTTTAATTTCGCTTTGGCGTAGCCCTCACTCTGATCTTCATGTATTGACATATGCACGCCTTCTTCGGCCCGTTTGGCTTCAATGATACCAACCGGCTTCTTGTTCACGAAAAGTACATAGTCCGCAGGACCAACGTCAGTTTGATATTCACGAACGGCAATGCCTATGCCTTCACTCAGATTGATGCGTGATTTATTTTGAATGATCCATCCACTTCTAACCAGTTCAGAATCAATTCGTTCTCGGGCTAATTGTTCAGGGTTCAGGTTCAATTTGGGAAAAGTTAATCTACAAAATAAAGAAAAATTATCAAATGAACACATGAGATGATAAGCCTGAACAAAAAGTAGCTCAGTTGATAGTCGAATACGGCTCAATTAATATATTAATTGAGCCGTATTCGACTATCAACTGAGCTACAACGAAATAAAGCTCAAATAAAGGGTAAATAAAGCTCAGAATAATATAAATTTGAGCTGTAAAAAGATTTAAAATGAGCCAGAAAGAAGAAATACTTGTTTATCTTACGAGTCATCCGTCACTTTCCTCCAGGGAAATCTACGATGGTATGGGCCTTAAGTTTGCATATGCAACACTAAAGAGGGTATTGACACAATTACTGGAAGAAAATCTCATTGTTACTGAAGGAAAAGGAAAAGGAACCAGGTACTTCATCAGTCCGTCCTATAAACTGTTGCATCCAGTTAGCGTAAATGAGTATTTTAAATTAGAGCAGGATCAACGAACAATTAAAGGAGACTTTAACCTCTTCCTCATCACCGATATCCTCGCCAATGCAATAATATTTACAGCTGAAGAGCAACAGCGCCTGAAGGAGCTACATGAAAAATTCAGAAGAAACGTTTCCAACTTATCATCTACCGAATATGATAAAGAACAGGAACGTCTAGCCATTGACCTGAGCTGGAAATCATCACAGATCGAAGGTAATACCTATTCTTTACTGGAGACAGAACGTCTTTTAAAAGAGAAAGAAACCGCCGAGGGTAAACCCAAAGATGATGCTACTATGCTGCTGAATCATAAGGAGGCCCTTAATTTCATCATTAAACATCCTGACTATGTCATACCGCTAACGGTAAGTCGAATTGAGGATATTCATAGTATACTCATCTACGATCTGGGTGTAAACCGCAATATTCGTAGCGGGAGAGTAGGTATAACCGGGACAAACTATCGCCCGTTGGATAATGAGCACCAGATTCGTGAAGCCCTAAATGATATGTGTGAACTGATCAATGCCAAAGAAGATATATTTGAAAAAGCACTTTTGGCGTTAGTGCTCTTATCCTACATACAGGCGTTTGCCGACGGTAACAAAAGAACCGCACGTATTATCAGTAACGCAATATTAATCGCACATCAGTACTGCCCTTTATCTTTCCGCACAGTCGATTCTGTAAATTACAAAGAAGCTATGCTTATTTTCTATGAACAAAATAATATTAGTGCCTTCAAAAAGATATTTATAGAGCAATATGAGTTCGCAGTGAATGCCTATTTCTAATGAATAAACCTTTTCCTTATATTTTTCTTGAAGTAGTTTATTAGTATTAAATTCGAAACCTAATTATCCTTATCTCCAAGATTATCTTCCATTATTCTTTCTATAGGTATATTCTGTTCCTTACAATACTTTTCAGTATCCATTTCACTTGTAAAAAAGACATCGCAAAAACTTACCAATTCTTTTTCCAATGCTTCTACGTAACGTTCACTCGCAGTAAGTAACTTCTCTGTTTGCTCTATAAATCGTTCAAAGTCCGGATTAATCCGGCAAAGCTTGTCAATGGTAATAAAATCCAGGTCCTTATATCTTGCGGGGAACAGAACTTCACTTTCAAAGGGGTTAGCTTTTAACAGAATAATGCCGATTCCAAAAGACTGATTCAATCTTTTAATTTCATCCAGGAGAATATCATTAATCTGAAAGGCTACCAGGTATCCAAAATTGGCCCAGCTGGAATTAGATACAGCCTGAAAAAAACATTTTTTCAGCTCATAGTCCGATTTTATCTCTTTTTTTAACTCGTAGGCTGTTAACTCAAAAGTTCCTAAGCGATTAATAGCCTTAAAAAAAGCCTGACTGGTCTTCGTATGCAAATTCAAAAAACGAATGCCTACCATATCCGGGTGAATCCATTTCTGGTGGCTGTCTTTTGAATTTGATTGTTCATGAAAAATAGTTTTTGACTTTATCCCAATTCCGTTAAGATAACTACTTAATAGCTTGTGCAAACTTCTCTCTTCAAATCGTCGATAGTAAGTTGATTGGTCTTCGGTAAGAAGCCGATGTTTACCACTTTTATCATCTTCAGCATTTTCTATTGCCTCCAGGGCATCTATGCTAATTTCTGATTCATGTTTAGTTAGAAAATAACTAAAAGATCCTCCTTTTAGCGGTATTCTCTTTACTCTCGAATCACGATTCCGGATGAAATTACCTAGTAACGCAGATACTGTTTGAGGAGGCGTTTTGGCATCTTTAAAATCATAATACTTTGCAGCAATTATATGATTATAGATCTGTAGGTATTTGGCAGGTACTTTGATTTCATCAAGGCTTTGTATGATTGCGTCATTCAATGTCATAATGGCTATTTAAAGGAAACGGTAATAGTACTTTACTCAATATATGATTTTCTTATTTTATCTCCTTAGGAGTTTTCATTTGACTTTATTATCAAAAAACTAATTTACAAAAAGTATCCGTTCCTTACTCCAATTCGCAACATTCATAGCCGTGATACATTATCATCTCGATAATTTGATGACATTTCAGCTTATATGAAACAATCCTCAGCACACAGTCTACATCATCCAGGTCTACGTTCCAACGCTCAATGCACTTGTTTGCATCCAGTATTGGCTGTAGCTTCCTTTTATCTGATGCATGCCTTATGTTGGTTTTAAAAATTAGTATGTGATCAATATTCTCCATGGTCTATTTAATTCTGTAAGTGATCATCGCTTTTCCGTAAGCCATATTATCGATAGAAAAATTCCGGACGGTATCGTGGTTGGCGTTAAATAGTTTGTAGCTATTAAACAGTCCTACGCCACCCTGTAGCTGTACCCAGAAATTCTTATAAATACGTTGGTTAAATTGCAGGCCGGCATGGATGGATGAAAACTGTGCGTAATCAATTTGCTTGCCCTGGTAGTCTGTATAGTCTTTTAAATTGTATTTGGTCCAATCTATGGAACCGGCGATACCTACCTGTGTGTTTTTAGAAACATTATACACCACATTTAATCTCGGCCAATAAAACTGGCCTACCCATTTGCCGTTATTGCTTTTATAGTCTATGGATACTCCCGGTGTAATTAAGAATTGCTGAAAGGAATACATGGCATGTACGCCAAGACCAATTTCCAGATTCTGGTGTTTGCCAAACTTTTTGGATACCCCGTAAATACCGTCCAGGATTAAGTCCTGCGATGAAAGGCCACTTTTGAAATCAGTTGCCACCGTTGGGATGATGATCCCTAAAAGCGACCATCTTGCAGAGATGGGGTGTTTGACAATGACAACTGCTTTAATTTCATGAATTTTATCCAACTGATAAATATTTTGTGAAGCGTCTTTATCAATAGTAAAATCCATTAAGCGGTAATTAATATTAGAGAGTATAAACGTCTTACCAAAATGCAGGGGCGGTATAGGCAGCCAAGCATCATAGGTATTGTATTTAAACTTATTCGTCCTGAAGCCACTTTCGGTGGGCAGGTCGTTAAATTTCGTTTCCGCATGCGTGGTCACCGCAATACCTGCAACGTCCTTAATCAACTGCGAATAAACATTGTTTGAAAATAAGATGCTCAATATAAAAAGACGTGTTAGCTGTTTCATGTTTTCCTTTTGAATTGTATTTGATATCACAAAGGTGACATGAAAACAGGCCTTCTTTCTAGAACAGAATCTACATTTCCCCGGACGAATTTTGCATGAGTGAAGCCCTGTATTCAGAAGGTGTTAACCTGGTTACTTTTTTAAAAAGACGGCCAAAGTAACTGGGATCATCGTAATTCAATTCAAATGCTACGGAGGAAATACACCTGGTAAAGTCTTGCAACAATAGCTGGCTCTGGGAGATACTGACTTTATTGATCCATTCTTTAGGCGCAGTACCCATTGTTTGCTGGATACAGCGATTCAAGTAATTGACGGACACCGACAGTTTATCAACATAAAACGAAACGGATTTATGTTCAATATGATATTTATACACTAATTCCTTAAAAGTAAATGCCACTTCACTGCTCCGGTTGATGGTTTGATGATGCGTTTTATTTGCGGCAATAATTTTTATTAACGCCGCCTGAAACAAGGAGTAACTAATGTCGAGGTCTGGTTTTTCACTATGCATTTCATTTGACAATAGTCCGAAGAGTGGTGTCAGCCATTGACTGGTGGCGGCTGATAATCTGATTACTGCATCTGCCGAAAAAAGGTGGATGGATTTCTCCTTCGATAAAAGATGGTGGAGGATGCTATCTTCAAATAGGACAATATGGCCTGCGGCATCTTTACTTACCTCTTTTAAAGCCGTCATGTTCCCCTGCTTCACCAACAGGATGTCATGCTTACTGATAGATTTTACTGCTGCATCTACCTGCTGCTTTGCATGCCCGTTAGTCAGGTGAACAATAAAGTTATAGTCTGGTCGGTGAAGAGGCGTTGGTATTTGAATAAAACGAGCCGTTTCCTGTATATCATAAATTTGAATAGGGATTCGGGATGATTTAAGCGCAGGCGGTACTGCCGACATATATTGACGTTCAAAATCAATTGCCTTAACGACGTTGATTTTCTTGCTCCCGTTACTCATAGATGGCATTGTGCTTTGATGTATAGGATAAGACACCCTGCCCTCTGTTTACCCCTACGTCTGGCAGATACTGAAAAACATTTGCGTAACTCAATAGTTACTTATATATTTGAGTAACTTTAAAGTTACCTATTAAAACGACTTCCGAAAAAGGAAATAAAAAAAATTAAGTTATGAACATAGGCATTATCGGCGCAGGCGCTATAGGCAGCTGTCTGGCATCAAAACTGGTGAAACTGGGACATACCGTTTCGATCGCTAACTCCCGGGGGCCGGCATCCTTAAAACAACTGGCGGAGGACCTTGGAGCAGAAGCCGTCACAGTAGAAGAAGCAACCAGAAACAAGCAGGTAATCATTGTGACCATTCCACAAAAAGCGGTAGCGGATCTCCCTCCCAACCTGTTTAAACAGCTTGCTGATGATGTAGTGGTCATTGACACAGGGAATTACTACCCAAGTCTCCGCGATGGTGCTATACCTGCACTTGAGCAGCATGGCATAGATAGTTTATGGGTGCAGGAGCTATTAGGCGTTCCGGTGGTGAAAGTATTTAACTCCATTGTTGTGGAAAGCCTGACAGATCTGGCCAAACCCAAAGGTGACAAGCACCGCATCGCTTTAGCGGTTTCAGGTGATAGTACTACAGCAAAGGAAGTGGTGTTTGCCCTGGTAGATGCATTGGGTTTTGATCCTTTTGACGTGGGGGATATTGCGCAATCATGGAAGCAGCAGCCTGGCTCGTCTATTTATTGCAGAGACCTCCCGCTGGAAGAATTAAAAAGAAGGGTGGACGCTATGGAAACAGCATCATCCAATATGCTGCATATGATCCTCGCAAAACGGACTACCGATGAAGTACTTATGAGGACAGACTATCCGGCTTACCTGAAAAGTCTGCAACAATAGCTTCACCGCTAAAATCATTTCATTCACCGACAAATCCCCCTCTACTTACCTTCCTCCTGTTGTTGTAGCACACGGGTACAGATAGCTTTGTATCATAAACTCCTTGCTATGATCAACAATACCAAATCGCTGCATGTACTTATTATTGGCGGCGGTGTAGCCGGCCTTGCGCTGGCATTATTCCTGAAAAAGGCAGGCATTACCTGCACCATCTACGAAGCATACGCTTACAAAGGGGAAGCCGGTAGCGGATTGAACATTGCCCCTAACGGCATGAATGTACTGGCGGCACTGGGCCTGGCAGATGAACTGGCTGCCCGTGGAGCTATCACACTGGAGCATTGCTTCAGAAGTGAAAATGGAAAAGTGCTGGCACGTATTCCTTATGGAGATATCAACAAATATGGTCAGCCTGGCGTAAGCATGTCGCGCGCTACTTTATATGAGGTGTTGACCAATGAAATCAACAAATCAGGCATTGAGATAAAATACAATAAACGTCTACTCTCCATCAATGAATATAGCATCGGCGTAAAGGCTAACTTTGAAGATGGCGACAGCGATAGCGGGGATATCCTGATTGGCGCAGACGGCATTCGTTCAATAACACGCAGTCATATTTTGCCACAAGGTCCGGAACCATCCTTTGTGGGTGTAGTGGGGGTAGGCGGTTTCGTAAAACTGGAAAAGGTGCCTGAACTCACACAACAGGACCTGAGCAGTCTGAACTACACCTTCGGCGCCAAAGGCTTTTTCGGTTATTGTGCAGCAGATCAGGGCTATGCCATGTGGTGGTCTAATCTGCATGCGAACCAACCTATGAGTGAGGCTGCGCTGAGAGATACTTCCATGGATAAATTGCAACAGGAAATGCTTGCTATCTACAAAGACTTCCATGGCCCTGCTGCCGCATTGATTACGCATACCGAGCGTCCATTAAGACAAAACATCAGCGATATACAATCCCTGCCTACCTGGCACAAAGGCCGCGTATTACTCATCGGCGATGCTGCGCATGCCGTTAGTCCCAACGCGGGGCAAGGTGCATCCATGGCGTTGGAAGACGCCATGTACCTCGCTAAACTACTCCGGGATGGAAAGGACGATTATGTTAAAGTATTTACTCAATTTGAAAGCGATCGCAAAGGCCGTGTTGAAAAAATTGTGGCAGAAGGAAGGAAACGCGGTGTTGGCAAGCAGGAAGTGAGTCCGCTCCAGGCGAGGATACGGAATATGATGATGAGTATTTTTCTTAAGTTGTTTGGGATAAAAGGGATCGATTGGGTGTATAGATATAAGATTGATTGGGAATAATGGGAAACATCTCATGCTACCAACACAAAGGGCTTACCGGAAGGTAAGCCCTTTCATTTTATACATTAATGACAGGTCATGTCTATTCCTTCTTTCCCAAATCCAACAACAAAAAAAAATCTCCTGGTATAGCTGACCCCTCAGGTGTTCCTGAAGCATTCAACGGTAATTGCGCCACGGAAACCCCAGCAGACCACGATATTCATCGATATACAGGTAGTCGCCGGGTACATAACGTTGATATAACCCGTACTTAATTCCAGTTCTGACCACCTTGCCATTGGTGCGGAATACCTGCCAGTGATAAGAAGCGGCTACGCTATTGGGCACATCTGGTATGACCGAACGTACACTATTTAATCTTCTTTCCGTGTTCACTACTATATAACGAATACAGTCGATGGTAGCCGCGCCGCTACCATTGAACATCAGTATGTTTTTATTCTGCGAGTCGCTCACTTCTATCCAGTGAAGAGGTCCCTTCACGCTATCCATGGGCAGCAGGTACAGATAATAAAAAGTGGACGGCCCTTCATCCGGGGCAGAGGTACCACCTGCTGTATATTCTTCTCTGCCGGTCACATAATATTGCTTCACTTCAGGACGGGAAAAATCAAATGCAAAGTTAATACCCGCCAGGAAGGGAAGTATATAAAAGGCCATCGTCAGCATTAACGAATGCTCATTATTGATGGTATTGCCTCCTTTGATGATTTCACTGATCAGCAGGAACGCCAACACCACCGGTAGTACAAGAGCCAGTAAAAAGGCCGGGAACGAGGAAGTATACACAGAAAATATGTGGGGTACTGTAAAAATGTACACGATAAACATCGCTCCGCAGAGTATTACCCGCGCCGTATTTCCCTTCGGGAAGTTGCCGGATAAGGCATTTTCCATAGTAGTACCGGTGGCTTTATGTAGTACATACCGCAATAAAGGGATACAAAATATAACGATGAGCAGGTAGCGGAATGTAACAGACACGGGGTCAGTAAAAAGCAGCCACACGCCCAGCAGCAGGCGGGTGATCACAGAAAATATAATCTGGCTGGATACAGTAAGAATGGTTTGTTTCGGGTTTTTCAACAGCGTTGGGTTATATGGCTGAAAATATACGAATATTTAGGTGCAACCGCAACTCCGGGTTATTGAAACTGGGCCACATGCGCCGATTTTATGAGACTACCTGATAACGCAAACAAATATATGTTTACATTTTTGCTGAAATTAACTCAAATTGCAAGCTTATCCAGCGCATTAAACATTGAAAGCAACTATCGAAAAAACGGAAGAACAAAAGCTGAGGAGAGGCTTACAAAACAGGCATATCCAGCTGATAGCCCTTGGCGGGGCTATAGGCACTGGCTTATTCCTGGGAATAGGTCCGGCTGCAGTATTGGCCGGTCCATCTGTTATTTTAGGCTATGCATTTGCAGGCATCATCGCTTTTTTTATTATGCGGCAGCTGGGCGAAATGGTGGTAGAAGAGCCGGTATCCGGGAGTTTTAGTCATTTTGCCTATAAATACTGGGGCACCTTCGCCGGCTTTGCCTCCGGGTGGAATTACTGGGTATTGTATATCCTGGTGGCCATGTCTGAACTGACAGCGATCGGCATGTATGTTCATTTCTGGTGGCCGGAGATTCCTTTGTGGTGTTCCAGTCTGTTCTTCTTCATCGCTATTAATGCACTCAATCTCAGTTCTGTTAAAGTATATGGAGAAGCAGAATTCTGGTTTTCGATAGTAAAGGTAGTTGCCATTATTGCGATGATTGTTTTTGGTACTTATTTGCTGGTCAGCGGTAGTGCCGGCACACAAGCCAGTATACAAAACCTCTGGAACGATGGTGGATTTTTCCCGAAAGGCTTGCTGAACAGCGATGGGAAAGGTGGCTTCCAGGGTTTATTTGCGGCCATTGCTATGATCATGTTTTCTTTCGGAGGTCTGGAGCTCATCGGGATTACGGCTGCAGAGGCAGACCAGCCGGAGAAAACCATACCGAAAGCCACCAACCAGGTAATATACCGGATCCTGATTTTTTATGTAGGGGCCCTCATCATACTATTTGCGTTATCTCCCTGGAGAAGTATTACCACAGCAACCAGTCCTTTTGTAATGGTTTTTGAAAGCTTAAAGGGATTTCAGTTCACACTTTTGGGCAAAACAATTTATTTCACCAGCCTGATTGCGAATGTATTGAACCTGATTGTGCTGACAGCTGCGCTTTCTGTTTACAACAGCTGTGTGTATAGTAACAGCAGGATGTTGTATGGTTTGGCCGACCAGGGAAATGCGCCGGCATTCTTATCAAAACTGAACAAAAACCATGTACCGGTAAAAGCGATCCTGGTATCCGGATTGTTTGCTGCAATTTGTATTGTGGTAAATAAACTGATACCGGAGAAAGCACTGGAGATATTGATGTCGCTGGTGGTATCGTGTTTGATTATCAACTGGCTGATGATTACAGTCGTGCATTTTAAATTCAAAAACAGTAAAAAGGCGGCTCAGATAAAAACGAAATTTCCTTCTTTTCTATACCCGGTGTCAAATTACATATGCCTGGCATTCCTGGTAGGAATATTGGTGCTGATGTGGATTACCGGTATGATAGTGCCGGTGGCGCTGATCCCGGTGTGGGTAGTGTTTTTGTACTTGTGTTTTTTGCTGGTAAAAAGAAAGAAGGCACAATAAACTTAATCCGTAGCCCACACCTCGGTGTGGGCTACTTACTATCCATCTATTGCGGCCAATCTTTATACGGTGTAATCGTTAAATTGGCATTATAATATTTCTTCTCTCCCGTCACTTCTTTCCCTACCCATTCAGGTGTTTCAAACATTTCTTCTTCACTTTCCAATTCAATTTCCGCTACTATCAATCCGGCATTATCTTCCAGGAATTCATCCACTTCCCATATTTTATCCTTGTATACTATCTTATACCTGATCTTCGATAGTACTGCGGCGGCGAAATTATCTAATAATTCACCGGCTTCCGACAACGGGATTTCATACTCATACTCTGATCTTGTGGCGCCTACGGTCATACCTTTTATGGTGATAAAACCCTTGGTAGGTGTAGCCCTTACGCGAATGGTTTTTTGAGGATCGGTGAGCAGATATCCCTGCCGGTAAAGTTCTCCGGCCGGCTTCTCTACCTGCTGCCATTTTTCATGATCCAGCAGGTATTTTCTTTCTATTTCTTTTCCCATGATATAAAGATATAAACAAATCTTCTTCCTGTTTTCAACTATCATCAGCTCCCTACTTTTCTTGTAACACCTGCTTCGTTCATCCTTAACAATTCTGTAACATAGGATGAGTAGTATTGCAGTTAATTCGCCATCATGGATCCTGCTCCTCCGCATACTATTCTTACTGACTCATCAATACCCGATGATGGCGCGGCTTATTTGAAGTTTGAAAGAATATTCACTACGACCAAAGACCGGCTTCATTACTTCGTGGCAAACCTCACCGGTAACCCGGCGGATACCAAAGACATTATCCAGGAGTGTTACCTGCGGCTATGGCAAAAGATTGCTGATATCCATGAAGACAAAGAAGTACTGCCTTTATTATTCACTTATGCCCGTCATTGTGTCATTGATTATTTAAGAAAAAAAGCCAGTCAACAGCTGTATATCCACCTCCTGGAACAACAGGCCCTTACTACCGTTGCAGCGGCAGAAACAGACCGTGAACAATGGCAGCAGCTGCAGCAGGCCATCAACCAGCTGCCACCAAAACGTAGACAGATATTTACGTTAGTTAAACAGGAAGGTCTTTCCCATAAAGCAGTAGCCAAACAATTACAGATCTCTCCCGACACTGTAGAAAAACAGGTAAGTCTTTCTCTCAGATTTCTCCGCGAAAAATTCCAGCGTTAAGCGTATTCCAAATGTTACCAAATTATTAACTCCACTTTTGCCTTACCGGTTTTGTAAGATTCATCCGTGATATGAACGCTATGGAAAAGAAATTACTACAGCGGTTTATTAACGGAGCATGTTCGGCAGAAGAAACAATTGTCGTTCAGCAATGGTTGCTGGAGCATCCGGATGGACTGGATAATTATATGCAGAAATTATGGACCGAAGAGATCCCTACACCTATGCCGGCCGCCATGGAAGCGGCATTGCGGGATACCTTGCCATTACAGGCGCCTGCGCCGGTGAAATACATTCACTGGTGGCGATGGAGTGCTGCAGCAGCGGTACTGCTGTTCCTGTTGGCTGGCTCCTGGTTATTACAACGTCCACAGCACCCGGATCATGCACTCAGTATAATTACTGCGCCGGCAGGAAAAATATACCAGTTAACATTACCAGATAAAAGTACAGCGTGGCTAAAAGGAGGTTCCCGTTTACAGTTCTCCTCTGCCGGCTATGGTAAACAATCCCGTACCATACAACTGCTTTCCGGAGAAGTTTTTTTTGACGTAAAAGAAGATGTGGCCCATCCATTCATCGTAGAACAGGGAGCCATACAAACCCGTGTACTTGGTACATCTTTCAGTGTAAAGGCAGCGACATCACATACGCCCTCCATTATTACGGTGGCTACCGGTAAAGTTGCGGTTCATTATGCAGATAGTACGGTAGGTATATTAGTTGCCGGCAAAAGAATTTCAATAGACAGTACAAGCGGACAATACAGCAGCAGCGATGTTCCACTGTGGGCGGCAGCCCCCTGGAAGGAATCCGCCATTCAGCTCACCAAAGCAGGATTTGATGAGGTGCAGCTGGCTATACAGGAATTGTATGGCGTACAGTTGCTGACCGATAATAAACAGGTGCAACAGGAACATTATACCCTGTTACTAAAAAGACAAACCTCAGCCAGGGAAGTAATTACAGTACTTAGTTTGCTCAACCATCATCCGTATCAACAAAAAAACGACACCACTTATATCATCTATTAATTAACTAATCACATCATGAAAAAAATTGTACTTGAACGGCTCCGTTCAGGCAGGGGCATCTTTTTGCTTTATATTTTGGTATTGGGTGTTTGTTCCGGCGCTTTTGCGCAAAGCCGGCTACAGACAAAAGTGACGATACAGTTTCCGCCACAATCATTGTCCGCCGCATTACAGCAGTTACAAAAGACATCGAAAATATCCATTGCATTCACCGCAACAGATGTACAGTCTTTCAAGGTTCCGTTGCTATCCTTTAACGAAACACCCGTAGCACAGATACTGCAGGCATTGCTCAAAAATACCGCGCTGCTGTACCGCGAAAGCAATGAATATATTCTCATATTGCCAGGAAATCCACCCGCACAAAAAGTGGCTACCGGTGAAATACATGGCAGGGTGGTAGATTTTGAAACCGCGCAACCACTGCCAGGCGCCACTATACAGATCGCCAACAGCACACAGGGTACCATTACCGATGAAAAAGGTTTCTATAGTCTGAAAAATATTCCTGCCGGGAAATACACCCTGTTGGTAACGTATAGTGGTTATCAGCGTAATGTCCTTTCTGATGTGACCGCAGCGGCAAATAAATCCGCCGCCTATGATGTAAAGCTGCAGGCAGGTGAAGCCCTGAAAGAAGTGGTGGTAAATGCCGGCGCTCATCGTGTACAATCTGTTACCTTTTCCAGCGACAAACAGCTGCTCACGGAAATCCGCAGCGCCAGCGCAGTGGTATCAGGGATCTCCAACGAACAGATTTCCAGGACAGCCGACAGGAATGCGGCAGAAGTAGTGAAACGTATTGCAGGTGTTACCGTTACTGATGATCGCTTTATAGTGGTACGTGGTATGAACCAGCGCTACAACATCACCTATCTCAACAACAACATTGCGCCTTCTACTGAATTGTACAGCCGGGCCTTTGCATATGATCTGTTACCTACTTCCATCATCGACCGCATCCTCGTATATAAATCACCTACAGCGGAGTTATTCGGTGACTATGCCGGCGGTGCCGTAAAAGTATTTACCAAAAATGCAAAGCCCGTACGCCACCTCGATGTCGGGCTGCAGCTATCTTACCGGGAAGGCACCACCGGCAAAGAGATGATGCACTACAATGGTGGTAAATACGATGCGCTGGGCTTTGATGACGGCACCCGCAAGCTGCCCGCCAATATGGGTAATATACGTGATGGCAGCGGCCTCGTAAACCTCAGGCCGCTGGATGAAAAAATCAGTGGCTTTAATCCGGACTTTTCCCTGCATCAGCGAAAGGCAATGCCGGACATGCAGTTGTATGTTAATTATTTCGATAACTGGAAAGCCGGCAGATGGCGGCTATATAATCTTACCTCCTTCACCTATCAACTCGACAACCGTAACTATCAATTGTACCGCCAAACAGGCGGCTCCTTTCGCCAGGATGAATCACTTTATACAGAGCATGATAAAATAGGCTATGAACAACAGGCCACGCAAATTGCCAAAACCAACCTGTTAGAAAATCTTACTTTAAAATTTAACGACCATCACTCCCTTACCTTTCAGAACTTTCTGATGAACGAAGGCAGGAACCTCACCAGTTCCTACATACGGACCGCCAACTCCTCCGTTGCTTATCAATCGCAGCAAACTAAATCAGTGCAATACAGTTTTCAGCAACGAAGTATGTATGCAGGTAATCTGAACGGCATGCATTACTTAGCGGCCGACAGCAGCTGGTATGCCAACTGGAGCCTGGGCTACACCTGGTATCTCGATAACCGTCCGGATCAACGCAGGATGAATTATTATACCACCTATCTCCCCACTGGTCATATAAATGTGGAAACAGAGCTCAAAGACTGGCGCTGGAAAGCAGCGGGCTCCAATATCGGTGATCCTGTAAACCTCATCAATGGTATGATGAGCCGCTTCTTCCAGGAAAGCCGGCAAAAAACCTATACCGGTGCTTTCGATATTGGTATTCCTATTACCAAAACATTGCAGCTGAAAACCGGCAGCTATAACCTGTTTCGCACCCGTGACGTAGCAAGACGCTATTTTAAAGTAAACCGTTACGGCGTACAGGGCAAAATATTATTTAACAGTACTGAAGTCATCAACGGTCACCCTACCAATCCGGAAGTGGTAAATCAGCAAGTAGTACAATGGCGGGAAACAGATCTGCCTCACCTGTGGAATGCCAACTACTTCCGCAATGACGGCAGCGGCCTCGAATTGTATGATGCCACTACCCCGGTAGATGCATATATAGGTAGTGAACAAAATAACAGCGGCTACCTGATGACGGACTGGCACCCTTTCAACAGCATGCTCACGGTGAATGCCGGCGTACGCGTGGAATACAACCGGCAGCAAATATCCTCCTCGGTGAATGCCGGCGGCTTCGTATTACCGGTATACGTTAATCTCGAAAAAACAAACCTGCTGCCCTCTGTAAATATTACCCTCACCCCAATGAAGAAGCTGACCATCCGTACCGGTTACGGACGTACGGTGAACCGCCCTGATTTCAAAGAGCTGAGTCCTTTTACAGATCGTGATTATACCGCCATGGAAGAAATTACCGGTAATCCTTCCCTGATATCTTCTACCATTGACAACTATGATATCAGGCTGGAATGGTATCCTACAGGCGCCACACAGAACGAGCTTTTTAATATAGGCGTATTCCATAAACATATACAACGCCCTATTGAGCGCTTCCGCATTGACAGAAACAGTTTTGACGTATACGGATATACGAGTATTATGTTTAAGAATCCGGAAAAAGCGGATGTATATGGCATAGAAGCTGAGGTCAGGAAAAGTCTGTCGTTTATTCCCGGCGGCTTTTTCCGCCGCTTATCATTAAATCTGAATGGTACCTGGATTAAAAGTGAAGTATCCAATACAGAAGACATACTCAATGGCAGTGATCAGCTGGGGACCTTCAGTGGACGACCATTGCAGGGCCAGACACCTTATGTCATCAACGCCGGTTTATATTACGAAAATGCCGGCAGTGGCACTAAAATCGGTGTCATCTATAATGTAAGCGGTACCAGCATTTACGCTGTGAGTGTGCGCAATATGAACTCCATTAAACCCGACTCCGCACTCGCTCCGGGGATATTGTCTACCAGGCCGTCAATCCTTGAATTACCCCGGCATCTGCTGGATCTGAGTATATCACAACGCTTGTATAAATCATTGCAGGCACGTTTCACGGTGCAAAATCTGCTCGATCAACCGTATAGACTCGCGGAAGATAATAACGACAATTACAAATACGAAAAAGAAGAAATGGCAACGAATGACACAGGTCACCGCTACGCTAAAAAAGGGGATAACATTTTCCTATTGTATCATACCGGGCGATTTTATAACCTGTCATTTACCTATGCCTTCTAAACAAACAGTGGTCATCTACCTAAAACAATCTGTATGAAAAAAATAATAGCGATGATACTGGCAGCTTTGCTACTCAATGCCTGCAGCAAAACATCCCTGAATAGCCCGGAAAATAAAAGCAGGATCAGCTTTCATAATGCCTCGGTTGAACTGACTACGATGTTGAGTGGTGCACAGTCAGAACAAAGGGTACTTATTTTGTGGGATAGTATTTCCCACAGTATTGAACCCGATCCGGTGTCAGGTGATGGGAGACTGCAGTTACCCTTTTTTAATAATTCCCCGGGGCCACTCGCCAACAGGAACCTTTTTTTGTATCCTAATGTGGAATACAATACCGTACTACCCTGGGTGACTTATATGAACGCGGTAGCTGGTATGCATAACACTGGCATTACTGATACCGCATTTAAACAGCTGCAACGGGCCAGCATCTCCCTGGAGCCTGATGCGTATACTTCTTTATATATTACCGATAGTGCAGGCACCTATATTATTATCAGCACGCCGGATGAGAGACAGTTGCCTGATGGAAAGATAAGGTTACGAATGGCGCATATGAGTGCTTCCAACGACACTGTATTGTTATCCCTGGGCAAAGAGAAAATGCCCGTGTTTCCGGAAGGAGTGCATTTCCGGCAGGTAACGCCATACGTGGACATTCCATTTACAGCAGCAGCCCGTTTATCGATTGGTGTTGCCGGAATAAATGATACACAAAATATGCTGCTGCGCACCTTTATAGATGCTACTCCCGGCCGCTCCTACACCATCGTGTTTAAAGGATATACACAGCCGGTATCTTACAAAGACTATACCGGTAAGGTTAGAAATTTCAGTGCGAATGCGGAACTTTTTATTGAAAGAATGAACTAAAAATACAATCATGCGGCAACAATATATTTCTTTCCGGATAATGGCGACAGCGGTATTTATCATCGCTGCCTTTTCCGGTTGTAAAAAGGTAGTCAATGACCAGAAACGTTTAAGCGAACAGCCATCACTGGTTACCGGTCATGCCACATTAGTGGGTACTGGTCTTGGTAACATACAAGACCGCTACGACTATGTATACAAAACACAGTTCCAGGTAGGTGATACCATGGTACTGGCTGGGCGGTTATTTCCGGCATCGGTAGAGATCCGGATAGGTGATGTGATCGGAAAGGTGGTATACACCAAAAAGATTTCGATTTATGGCACGCCGGAAATACCGGTGGTAGACGGAGATTTTATTAAACTGCTTATCACCAAAGAAATGGGCGCAGGCAGCAACCGGCCGGTACAGATTACGGCCAATGGTCAAACGATACTGGCGCCTGCAATTGCGATAGTGGATCTCCCTCCTTTTACCGGGCAAACAGATACGACATTAAGAGTAGATTCGCTGCTTGCTTTTGTTCAGGATGGCCTCCGCAGGTTCGACTTCTCCCATATCACGGATGGCAATGTGGGGCACTCGGGGCAGATTTGTTTTTCGAATTCCAGAGCAGCATACCTGTTACTGCCCGGGGCTACTGCGCCGCAGCAACTGGTGGCGGTCAAAACGGAATATGGTACCGGCAATGACATTTTTAAATTCAACTATCTCAAAGCCGCTGCAATAAGCTGGGATGAAAAGAGCCTGTATGTGAGTGGAGAGGTCAGCGACAACGGCCCCAATAATCCGGACCCAGACGCACGACGCTATGGGGTAGTACGATTAGTAAAAATAGATCTGCACACACATGAGATGACCACCGTGAACCGTTCATTTTTTGGTGGCTTTGGCAACAATCCCAGCAGAATATACGATGTACCAGGCCCGGGACTTATTACCGGCCCACTTTCGCAGGTAAACCTGGTGATTGATAAAATTCATCCTGATGCGTACAACAACCTGTATGTAGAAAATACTGTGTACATCACAGCTAATAACGTGGTGAGTATTGGATCAAATATATCGGTAAACGGGCAGGTAAAAACAGCGTTCAGCAATGACTCCAGGTATCCCGGTCAGTATGCTTCCACCCCTGATGGCGTCACTTTCAATCCCATTACGTTATTAGGCTTCACCGGCATCAAAGGAGATCGCATCACCAGCAACATTTCCTATTATGATTTCAGACGGGAAGAACCTTTACTGTCTTTCACCGGAAGTAATAAATCTTTCACCTACAGTTATTTCGATAGCAGCGTTATCACCGGATATGCCCATAACAAAAAATCAGAGGCTATTAGCCTGGATTATGAAGTGGCTTTCAATGCAAGGAATACAGTGGTACTTTCTACCGGTGAAATGGTATTGTTCCACTCGGTATTGTCTCCTACCTCCTTTAACATAACAAAAAACGTAGCCTACATGTATGCCGGATGTGAGATCAATACGATCAACCACACAGCAGAACCTCCCCTTCTCTCTTCCTTACCAGCGGATATTAGCGGAGTACAGGCCAATACCACCGGGCTGGCGAAGTATGTTAATTTCTACGATGCAAAAATATTAGGGGTAGATGAAAAAAATACGATCTATTTTTTCCGCCCGGCAACAGGAGGCCCTACCACGCCGCCGCCAGGGAATACGGCCAGAATTTATAAATTGTATAAACCTTAAGTGACACCCTAATTGAAAAATCCTTTCCATATATTAAGATATATGGAAAGGATTTCCCATTTTATAATTCAGTTAATTTACTCCGCCTTCAGGCTCTCTACCGGATTCACCAGCGCGGCCTTTATAGATTGAAAACTTACTGTCACCAATGCAATCAACATCGCCGTCATTCCTGCCAGCACAAATATCCACCAGGAAATGGGGGCACTGTAAGCAAATCCCTGCAGCCATTTATGCATGCAATACCAGGCAATAGGAGATGCCAGCACGGCAGCGATGAAAACATACCGGAGAAAATCTTTGCTCAGTAAAGCGGCTATATTGCTTACGCTGGCACCCATTACTTTCCGGATACCGATTTCTTTGGTACGCTGACGGGCAGTAAATGCAGCCAGTCCGAATAATCCCAGACAGGAAATAATAATGGCAATGGCCATAGCAGTATTCATCAGCCCTTCCATCTGCCTTTCTTTTTCATAAAATTTGCTGATCGTATCATCAAAAAAACGATAGTCAAATTTCTCGTTGGGATATACGCTGGCAAATGCTTTTTCAATACCAGACAATGTTTGTTTCAGTTGATCCGGCGAGGTACCAGCCAGGGATAACTTTATATTTAAAGAGCGGCAGATCTGTGTGGATGAAACAAGGAAGGTAGGCTTGATCGGATCATGCAATGACAACACGTGGAAGTCCGCTAATACGCCTACAATAGGTATAATCTTATCGTAGGGCTTATCGCTGATGCCGGACTTTACTAATTTACCGATGGCATCTTCCGGACGCTGAAATCCCAATGCCCTGGCACAGGTTTCATTGATGAGTACTTCCCGGATAGTATCCGAAGTATACAAATTTCTGCCTGCCAGCAATTTTAACTGGTAAAGCGGTACAAATTTATCGTCCGCCAGTTCCAGCTGACAATCCACTTCTGCATTGTCTTTACTCATCGATTTAAGATTGGTACCCCAATGCCCCTGGGCCACAGGTGTTCCTTCACTTAAGCTAACCATAGTCACCTGCGGCAGCGCACTTATTTTTTCTGCCAGCACACCAGGCTGCGTCTTAGGATAACTATCGTTTGTAGGGATGGTAATAATCTCGTCTTTCTTAAAACCCAGGTCTTTGTTTAACATATAGCGCATCTGGTTATTCATTACCAGTGACCCGATAATAAATATCAGGGAAACGGTAAACTGAAATACCACCAATCCTACGCGCAGCGATCCCTTTTGGTTGCCTTTCTGCCCGGTAGCCCCTTTCAGGCTTAATGCCGGATGGAAAGATGACAGCACCTTTGCAGGATACAAACCAGATAGCAAGGTGGTTACCAGGGTAATCAGCAATAAGAATAGGATGGTAGGCCAGCTGAACAAATGCAGCTCAACCCCATTGGGCATGAAAGCGCTGAATAATGTCAGCAAGGGTTTCACCGCAAACAACGAGAAAATCACCGCGATGCTCGTCAGGATAAATGTTTCTGTCAGGAAATAGAACACCAGGCTGCGGCGATTACTGCCCAGCACTTTCCGGATACCGACTTCCTTGGATCTTGCCACAGATTGCGCAGTAGCAAGATTAATAAAATTAATGGCTGCTATGATCAATATAAAAGCCGCTATGCCCATCAAACCATACAAAGTGGGTAAATGCACCTGCCGGGTAAAATCATCTTTATAATCAGTATTAAAATGAATATCTGATAAGGGCTGCAAGCGAAGCAGTTTACTTCCTCCGGGCCCAGTTTGTATATGTTCATTCCCAAAGGTGGCCAGCTGCTTGTTTACCTGCGCGGTATCAGTACCCGCATGCAATTTCACAAATAGCTGTGTGCCGCCAAACATGCCCCATTGGTCAAAACCAAACATGTTTTTTAACGGCGTATTTTTAGCAGTGGCATAAGAAATGAAATCTGAAAATATCAGGTCACTGTTCTGCGGTAAATCCGCCACAATGCCACTCACCGTGAGTGATATGGAATCATTATAGCTCACCGTTCTCCCGATATACTGATCGGGTGACAAGTCACCAAAGTATTTAGCAGCTTTACTGGCAGTCAATACCACGGTAGATGGCTCCTGAAAAGCCGTGGCAGGTTTGCCCGCCAGCCAGGTATATGGAAATATCCGGAAGTATTCAGGATAAGTAATCACTACATCCGGCTTTCCTTCGCCACTGGGAGGTGCTTCAAACTTTTTGAGTTCTCCATTCTCACCTTTAACAGCCGCTTTAACCCGGATAGGATGTATGCCTGCCATCGACTCAATACCGGAAAACTGACCAGCGAATGCGTCAGGAGCAGGATCCGGCACAGAAGGCATTTTATGAAAGCCCTTTTCCATAGATCCCAGCTCTGCTACCACCCGATAGATATTTTCTTTACCCGGATGAAAGTTATCATAGCCCAACTCAAAGTGCACGCTGAGAAATATCACCAGACACGCACTAATCCCTAATGCAAGGCCTGCGACATTAATAATCGCATATACTCTGTTCCGGAGCAAATTTCTCCAGGCGATTTTGATATAGTTTCTGAACATAACAGCAAGGTGAGGTTAGCTGTTAAAGATCAAAAATATGCCAATCACAAGAGCGCTGATAATGTTGGAGTTATAATTTTACTTTTCGGAAGAAATGTCCGGTTATGGCAGGGGCATGTTCATAAACGGACACGGGGTGGCGGGAGCACCGCCCGAGTCCATTTGCTTATTGGGCTTTAAAAGTTTCCATGATCGGATAATGATCGGACAAAGTATCTGTTACCGCATCTTTAATGATGCGTGCACTCTTAAAGCTGGCTTTCATTTTAGCCGATAATAATACCTGATCAATTTTAATCTGATCGCTGACAGTGGTTCCCGGAAAGACTTTAGTAGGATAGCTCGCATCAAAAGGCTGATATAATAAAGAAAAGCTATCATAAAAACCATGATGCAGAAACGAACGAACTACGGCATAGTCTATTTCATGCTGCGCATTTAAATTCCGCAACACACTGTTTTTTGTTTCCGCAACGTACATGCTGTCGCGCACACCAGAAGTGGTGTAGAATAAACTATCAACAGGAGAAAAGGCATTGAAATCGCCGAGCACAATCACTTTTTCAGAGAACTTATTTTTAGTCTGCAGGGTCTGTAAAATCCCGTTGGCTTCTTCTTGTCTTTTAGCACTGCTGAAAGGAGAAAAATGCACCACAAAAAAACTGATTCCTTTTATCTCCGCATACAGGCAACCATGATGCATGCCTTCTATTTGTTTATATACATTGGTAATAGGATAGCGGGAAGATATACCCACCGGGTATCCACTCTCCTTCACAATCACCGCATAGGGATGTCCCCAGCTTTTAGCCAGTTCCGCAAAGGAGGTCTGTGTAAAATTATTCAACTCCTGGAAGGCGATCACATCTGCCTGCTGCTGTTTAGCCCAGGCTACAAAACTATTTCTCCGTGGTGTTTCACTTTCAAATCCGTTCCACACATTATAGGTGATCACGGTAAAAGGTGCTGGCTTCGCAGGTTTGAAAGAAGTGTGCAAAAAGAATAATGTACTAAATGTCAGTAAGCGTGTGATGTATTTCAATGGTCAAAAATTAAGTACTGAAATTATGATTTTCCTAATTTCCGGTCGGAAATAAAAGGAACGATAGGATAAATGTATTCATCCATATTTACCCCCAGCTTTTCCGGAGACGATCCTACAAAAACTGTTTTCCTTCCCTGAATGGTAATTGTTCCTTTGCTATCTATTTCAATCATGGCCCAGATAGGATCTTTATAAGGCACCGTATATTTTATGTAGGGATGCGCTTTATCTATCTCTGCGGAGTAACGCATTTCCTGGTGATCATCACCTAACCATTGATAGGAAGCACTGTTAATCTGTATGTAGTGAATATCATTGATACGATTGTAATAATCCTGGTGATGATGTCCGCTCAGCACAAGGATTACTTTTTGTTTGCCGGCCTTTTTGTTAGCTGTTTCCAGTGTATAACGCAATAGCGTGCCGTTTTCAAGTCCGCCGGCATCATTGTCCAATCCCTGATGGCAACATACGATTGTTGGCAGACTGGTATTATCCAGATCCTTTTTCAGCCAGGCTAATTGCACCGGAGAAATAAATCGCGCATAGCCCGGAGGCCGGGACTTACTTTCGTTATGCTCATTACCATCCAGCACAATAAAATGGAACCCATTGGCATCAAAAGAATAATATTTCGCGGGTGCTTTCCAGAATTCCACTACCTGTTCACGGGTGAATCCGCCATCGGTGTCATGATTACCTATTACATGATACCGGGGACCTTTAAAGCGATTCCAGATATCCATCAGCGGGGCATTTTCTTTTTTAGGAACACAAAGGTCTCCCATCTGAATAATGAAATCAGGTGCTTTGGTATTCATCTCCTCAATAAAAGCAGATAAACGCTGAGGAGCATCATGCATAACATCATGATGCAGGTCAGCAATCACCCCAAACCGGATCTTTGCCTTGTTGGCTGATACTTCCGGGAAACGCGCAAATACCAAAGCGCCGCTTGCGAGACTGGCTTTTGCCAGAAATTCTTTCCTGTCCATCATTATTTAATTTTAAGCCTGGTTATTTTTCTCCTTTCGTATAGTCAAAAACCGTCATCACAGCCGCATGATCTGATGGGAACATGACTGGATGATAATCGATGACACGGGATATGATTGGTTGAAGGCTACCTCCTTTATAATAAATAAAATCAATCCGGTCTCTCATGCCGTACTTCGTAGAAGAAGTGGCGGCCCTTGGTGACCAGGTTAATCCCGGATCGAGCAGCGGATCGATGTGGAGCTGCCGGTAGCTGTCCGTGAATCCCGCATTCATCATGGCTTTACTTTCCGGCCATTCAACGGCGAGGTTATAATGAATGGCGCTGGTAGCCGGCGTCCAGTCCAGGTGCGATCCAATATTAAAATCGCCGGACATGATAACAGGTACCTGTGCGGTATTTTTAAGCAGCGGTTGAATCAGCGCAAGAATGCTGGTCATCTCCGCCTGCCTGGTAGCTGATTCATCTTCTATCAACGCGGCAGCGGACTTATGCTTGTTGATCACACTGTCGCTATAATCCGGCAGATAGTGCAGCCAGGTATCAAAAAATAAGAGTTCCCGATCCGGGCTGAGTTTCAATTTTACACCTCCAAAATTAGATGGCTTATCGGAGGTAATAGTAGTGGCAATCGGAAACCTGCTCATGATGGAGAGATTGGAGCTGATGAGATAGAAATAATATCCCAGCGAATCTGCAATCACTTCTCCTGATCCATATGTTTCTATTAACCCTACAATATCTGCATTGGTGGATTTGATCGTTTCTATGAGCCGTTGCAATCCTACGTACTGCCCATATCGATGGCCGCCATGCCATATATTCCAGGATAACACTTTCAGTTGTTTTGGCTCAAGTGGTTTATTGCCTGCGGGTTCCGGGAAGTAATTTACATACAACTGGTGTACCGCTTCCGGCGTGATGACCTGGTTCCATATTTTTACGTCATCAATAAATCCATTAAAAGCATCCCACTGCGCGTTGGAAGCATATTCCCATTTTTCATCTGATCCACCCACAACAGTGGCCAGTTCACTTTCAAAACTGCCGGCACCCGGCGTATTATAAATCGCCACATTTTCGCCATCCAGGTACATCCATACCTCCCGCTTTGTGCGGTTCACGGTAAAAACAATCTGGTGCCACTTTCCATCATTAATTTTTTGTCGTTGGGCAGTAGGTTTATAATCATAGCGGTTTTTACCATCCTGTAAGATGAATGCCCAGGCACCGTTTTCCTGTGAATAGATCTGCCAGCCGGCGGTATTAAAATCGCCCGACTTTTTATTCCCCATGAGTGGTGTCCCCATTAATGCACCGGGCAATGTTTTTACCCAGATCTGAACAGAGAAGGAACTTTTTTCATTAAAGGACGGCAGTGCTGCTTTATCCAATTTTACAGGTCGTCTTAAAATGGCATTCGCTGAAAGATCCAGCGCATATCCATTTAGTCCGGCTGAAAACTGTGACTGCTGCAGATCAACGGTATATACCGCTTCTGCTGCAGGTGTGATCACTTCTTTAAAATTGTTCTTGTCAAAATCCAGGACATATACCGGCGACTGTGCCACGACAGTATTCCTACATATCGCGGCCATCATCAGTAATAACCACACTTTTCTATTTTTCATACAATATGCTTTTAATGCCCGGTGACACCAGGTATCGCTTCTCCTATCGGATGCTGCTGACTGGTAAAATTAAAGCCCAGCAAGTCCGCCAGTGTTTTCGCAAACTGATCCTGGTAAATTTGTTGTGATGCTTTTACTTCGCCGAGTACAGGTGTATCCGGTCCCATCACCAGCAACCAGGTATCATTCGCATGTGGAATAGAGGAGCCGTGGCTGGTCCATTGATGGTCATCTCCACGGCCATGATCCGGCACGATAATGAAAGTCGTATTATTTTTGTAGAAGCCATCCTGTTGTAACCGCTCCCAGAGATGTCCGATCATCGCATCAATGTTATGAATAGCTTCCAGGTAAGCGTCATACTTTCCTTCGTGTCCATATTCATCCGTATCTGCCAGATCCAGGTATACTACTCTGGGGTGATGTGCTAAAATATACGCCTGTGCTAACGCATAGGTATTGGCATCCAGGCGTTCTCCGTCTCCCCATATCTTAGGAGCGTAGTGTTGTGTTTCAGTAGCCAGTTGCTCGGCCTCAGACAGGTTACTTCCCTGCAGATTATCAAAGGGAATATTCACCAGCATACCATTCCTGTTTCTATTCACAATCCTGCCCACTGCATCCCAGGAAGCGAAAGTGACTACCTTGCCATTGAATCCTTTTTGTTTGTTAATAAACTCCAACACATTTTCATTGGGATTATCAGGATGGTCATTTGTAGTAATCGCCGGATCCGCGTACCCAGTAATACTTTCCGACCGGCCCGGATAAGAAATCCATGCTTTGTTACGTACGTTCACATTGTTGCCAAGATCCCTGTTACCGTATAACTGACCATGTTGCTCCATATAGTTCCATACAAAAGGCATCAGCATTCTTCTTCTTTCTTTGATATCTTCTGCCCAATAACGTTTGAGATTATCTGCGGCGCTGGCGGAATTATATTTTTTATTGGTGAGCAATGCCTGCTCGGCGCCTCTGAACAGTTCTTTCCAACGGTAGCCATCCACCGAAATATAAATGATGTTTTTAGTACGGGTCTTTTGCTGCGCAACAGCGGTGATCCCCATCAGCAGCGCTAACAGGGATAGTAATGATTTCATTTTCATTGTTCAGTATTTAAATAAATATATCTTTCAGGATCTGTCTTTATCTCAACCGCTTTTCTTCAGCGATCTTGCCATGGCGCATCTTTCCAGCCACTCCGGACTAAAAGGATCTACGGCACCAAAACGGTTTATGTCAAAGCTGCTGAAATCATATGGATTGGGATGGCCTGCAGCCATTTCTGCAAATGCCCGTCCTACGCCGCCGGAAACGGCGATGCCGGCGCCTACGCATCCGGTTGCCAGTAACAGGTTATCCACATTTTCTGGTTTCCCCATGCTCAGGTTATTATCCGGCGTATATCCGGAAAATCCTGCTACATAATGTTGGAGTCCTGTTTCATAAATGCCGGGGAAAAACCTGGCCAATCTTTCTATTACTTCCATCAGGTCGTGCATGCCTTTGTCCGGACTGAAAGGGAAACCGTGAATGTCGGCAGGTATTTCTTCCGGTGAAACACTAAATGATTTCTTCTCCCTGACACCAAACAACAGGGACTCCCCTTCCGGCCGTGCATACGCCTGTGCATCCGGCAGCAACACAATAGGTGATCCTGGCGGAAAAAACGGTTTCTTTTCTGTAATCCAGTATTGACTTCTCACCGGCGCCATTGGCAAACCTATGCCCGCCTGCGCCGCAAAAACCGGCGCCCAGGCACCTGCTGCCACCACCACCATATCTGCCGTGATGATGCCTTCGTTGGTGCGCACACCTGCAGCTACCTTTCCTTCCATCAACAATGTATCTACCGTTATGCCCTGCCTGAATATGGCCCCCTGTATTTTTGCACAGCGGGCATAAAAAGTACCCAGCAGGTAAGGATCACAATAAGCTTCTCCAGGGATATACCCAATTTTTACTGCCTCGGCGGTGTTCAGCCATGGTGCCCGCTTCCGTGCATCTTCCTGCGAAATATGCATGGCAGGCTCATTAAATTCAGCAGCAACAGCCATCAAAGCAGCCAGGTCATTTACACTGCTTTCTTCTGCCGCCACATGCAGCACACCCACCGTTTTTACATCCATACTTTCCTGTAGCTGCTTTTCCATAGCGGCTATTGCGTCGTACGTTTCCAGGGACAGTGGTATAAAGGCTTTCCGGGGGCGGATCCTTGTCATTAAGGCAGCAGCACGACTGGTAGCAGCATTACACAATTCGTTACGTTCCAGCACTATGATTTTTTTCCCGGGGTTATTGCGGGTGTAATAATAAGCGATGGCGCAACCAAATATGCCGCCGCCTATTACTACTACATCTGCCTTTTCAGCTTTCATGTCAATACTTTTACGGTTGGAAGATTAGTATATATTACAGGCAAAGCGTCATCAACAGCAACGTTTTTTATAAAACACTCCTGCTGCTGACGCACAAATAATTTTTCAAAACGTATATTAATGTCGACAGATAAATTCATTGTTCACTGTACTTCTGCTGAGTAATATTAAAATAAAAAACTCAGATTTTGTTTATTTATACTAAACTTTTTAAAAAATTAAGCAGAAGATAAGAAGAGCGGGCGAAAAGATACCTGGAATAATTATATTGCCATATACATCACCTCATATTATATATACCGGTTATTCAAATAAGACAAGGTTCATCTTTTCTTGACTACGATGCTGAAAAGTAAGTTAACCCCTATTAAACTATTCGATTACCATTGAAGTTCAGAAAAACGGGTATCTTGTACACACGAATAAGGCTATGGGAAAAATCGTTCTAACAGACCGTACAAAGGGTTTAATCAGTATTGTTGTGGTGATGCTCATATGGGGCAGTTCTTTTTCCATCACCAAAACCGTGGTCATGGAGGTACGTCCTTTTGTGTTTGCAACGCTACGTCACCTGATGGCCTGTGCGGTGTTATTACCATTTTATCTTCGTCAGCGGAGAAAAGTAAAACAGCAGCTGCCTTATAAAAAGCTGGTCTTAATGGGGCTGGCGGGCATTACCATCTACTACGGGTTCTTTAATTCTGCCATGGTGTATATTCCTGCTTCTATGGGGGCGCTGGTAGAGGGTTTGATCCCGGTAGCCATTGCCATACCGGCTGCCATTATTTTAAAAGAACATCTCGCACCGAAAAGTATTGCCGGTATTATACTCTGTGTAACCGGGGTAATACTGGTGGGCTTTGTAGGCGCGCCAAAAGGCGCTCCCCATGCGTTGCTGGGCAGTGTACTGATGTTGCTGGCAGTTTGTTGCTGGAGCGGATATACGCTTTTATCCAGGAGTATTAAGGAGACAGATACTTTATCAGCTACGGCTGTAAGTACGTTCATCGGTACTGCTTTACTATTGCCGGTGGCTGCGGTGGATGTATATTACCATGGCATGCCGGAGATATCCGGCAGGGCCTGGGCGGGTATGGCGTACCTGGCGATATTTGCCTCTGCGCTGGCTTACTTCCTGTATAACCGGGCACTGGAAAGTTTACCTGCTGCGCAGGTAGGCAACTTCCTGAATTTAAATCCGGTGATCGGCGCGGTGATTGCCATGATATTTTTGAAGGACACATTTACCGGCTGGCAAATAGCGGGCGGCGTGCTGGTACTGGCGGGCATCTGGCTCAGCTCTAAACGGGTCAGCAATAAACAATGACACCACGGTACTAACCCGTGCCTTTTTTGTTTAAATTTATGCAGCGGCCACCTATATGCTGTAGCATCATGAACGATATTGATAATGATACCAAACGACTTTCCCGTTTAACGGCCATCCTGACCCAGCTGCAAACCAAACGGTTGATTACGGCTACAGAACTGGCTGCAAAGTTTGGTGTCAGCGTACGTACCATTTACCGAGATATCAAAGCACTGGAGAAATCAGGCGTACCTGTTTTAACGGAAGAAGGAAAAGGATACACCATCATGGAAGGCTACCATCTGCCACCAGTGATGTTTTCCGAAAGCGAAGCCAACGCACTGATCACCGCCGAACAACTAGTGCTGACGAATAAAGACGCATCCCTGGTAAAAGAATACAGGAATGCTATCAGCAAGATAAGATCCGTATTACGACACAGCACCAAAGACAAAGCAGACCTGCTCTCCAACCGGGTGTTGTTCAGCCAGAATTCTGATGATATCAGAACCAGCAATAACTTATCTGTACTACAGTTAGCCCTTACCAATTTTAATCTCATCACCATAGAATATCTCTCCGGAGACACGCAACAGGTAACGAAAAGAACGGTAGAGCCATTCGCGTTACTAAGTACCCAGGGCAACTGGTTACTGGTAGCCTGGTGCCGTTTGCGAAAAGATTACCGCAATTTTCGTTTGGACCGGATGTTGCAGGTACATACCCATGCGGAGCACTTTGAGCCGCATAAATTAACCCTGATGGAGTATTTTGCCCTTTCTCAAAAAAAAGTTTCACACCCCTGACATAGAGCTGTCACAAGGCCGGAATACTTTTGTATCAAGCAATAAATTTTAACCTTAAAAAAACAGCAACATGGCACATCCAAACACTTTACGCGGCATTGCAACGATTAGTCTTTTCGCCGCTGATCATGAAGCAGCAAAGAAATGGTATAGCGAGCTGTTAGGCATCGCCCCTTATTTTGAATTACCCGGATATGCAGAATTCCGCATTGGTGATTATGAACATGAGTTGGGATTGATTGATAGCAGCTATGCGCCTAAAGGAGCTACCATCGGTGGTCCTGGCGGTGCCATCGTATACTGGCATGTGGAAGATGTAGCTGGTACCCTGGCTAAACTGTTGTCTATGGGCGCCACCGAACTGGAAGGTATTACTGAACGCGGCCATGACTTTGTAACCGCCTCTGTAGTAGATCCATTTGGTAATATACTGGGTGTGATGTTTAACCCGCATTACCTGGATATCCTGGCTGCACGTACTAAAGCGCAAGCGGAGAAATAACTACTCTGCCGTTTGTTCATAGGGAAGTATTACTTTAAACACTGCGCCTTCATCCAGCACTGCAATGGCATCAATACTGCCATGATGATTCATCACAATTTTCTTACACAGTGCCAGACCAATACCGGTACCTGAGTAATCATCCTTGCTATGCAGGCGCTGAAATATTTTAAAGATTTTTTCCGCATGCTCCTGCTTGAATCCGATACCGTTGTCTTTAAACGTAACCAGGCAGTATCGTTTCCCGGCCACCAGTTCGGGGTATGCGGAAATTTCCGTTTCGTTTGCCGGCGCGACGTTGACAGTAATATGCGGCGGTACCCCTGCCCTGCTAAACTTCAGTGAGTTGCTCACCAGATTGGAAAACAACTGATTCAGCTGCACTGAAATCCCTTCTATGACCGGTAGCGGATCATGGGTAATCACAGCAGCCTTTTCTTCTATCAGCAATTCAAAATCAGTGCGGATATTATCAAATACTTTTTCCAGGTCTACCGCTTCAAAAAGTTCCCTGGAGGCAGAGAGTTTTGAGAAATTCAATACATCGTGAATCAGCCGCGCCATACGTGCTGCAGACACTTCTATCTTATCGATCAGTCTTTTTGAATGTTGATCAGGATCGGAAATCATGCCCGCAAAAGTGCGCACTTTACGTAACGGCTCCTGCAAATCATGTGAGGCGATATAAGCAAATTGTTCCAGCTCCTGGTTAGTCTGACGCAATTGATGATTGGCCGTTGCCAGCTCATGTGTACGCGCTGCCACCTGTCGTTCCAGCTGCTGCGAAAACTCCATCATGGTTTGTTCTGCATCACGGAACCCCTGGATGTTGACGGCAGTACCAATAAAGCCCAGGAATACCTGCTTTTCTATTTTGGGCACGCCCTTGAACAAAAACCAATTGTATTTCCCGGTAGCCCCTTCGCGGATTCTGCATTCCACACTGAACGGTTCGGGATGCTTTTTCTGTTGCTCATAAATAGCGGCCACAGTAGGGATGTCGTCCGGATGCGTCACTTCGTTCCAGATATTTGATAAGCGCAGTTGCTGAATATCGACACCTACATATTTCAGCAATTCCTTATTGGCATATTGCATATAGGCGTCCGTGTTAGTGATCCACACGAACATAGGTGCTTCTTCTGTCAGCTGACGAAACAGGACTTCACTTTCCCGGATAGTTTCCTGTGCCTGTTTCATGGCGTGGATATCTGTGGCAGTGCCAAACCACTGCACCACGTCTCCGTTAATATTTCTTTCTGCAATTGCCCTGCTGAGGTGCCAGCGGTAATCTCCGTTCTTCATGAGTACCCGATGCTCCATAGAGTAGGGAGCAACGCCTTCTACCGCATGACGCCAGGCAATGGCGGTTGCTTCCTGGTCGTCCGGATGCAGCAACATTTCCCATTGATAGCCATTTTCTGTAGCAGAGATCAGTTTGTATTCCTTCAATCTTGAATTGTAATAAATCACCTTACCATCCGTATCGGCTATCCATACCAGTTGTGKCATGGCATCTGCCAGCAGTTTAAAGCGTTTGTTACTTTCTTCCAGGGCATCTACGCGTTGCTTCTGATCCGTAATATCGAGTGCGGCACCGAGCAGGCGTACCGGTTTCCCATCTTCAAAATATACCCTGCCTTTTACCCGTACCCAGTGAATACGTTTATCCCGATGGATCACCCTCACCTCGTACAACAACTCACCGGATTTCATAGCCGCTTCATAGGCGGCCATCCGGATGGGCAGGTCTTCCCAATACACGGAATAAATGTAATCATCGTATGTGGAATCTTCCACCACACCAAATATTTCATTCATCCGGGGAGAACCAATAATGGTATTGGTTTTCAGGTTCACATCATAGCTACCCAGCTCAGATACCTCCATCGCCAGGCGGGATCGTTCTTCCGCATCTTCTATTTTAAGGCGCGGTTCGGTCAGATTACTTACATCATACGCCACAGCAATAATGCCTATGACACTGCCATCGGCGCCACGCAGCGGTTCCCATACGAAGTTGAGATAGAACCGTTGTAAGCCGCCATGCCGCGGTAAATACACCACCCGTTCGGTGGCGATATAATGTTCTCCGCTCTCAAATACATTTTGCAGCAACCCTTCCAGGCCCTGGTTACGAATTTCCGGCAAACCCTCAAATATGGGCTTTCCCAGTACTTCTTCCGGCGTTTTACCCCAGAGTTCAATCATGTGCCTGTTCGCAATTTCCACGATGAAGCTGGGCCCTTTAAAGACGCACATGGCCACTGGCGCATTTAATACCAGCATGCGGAAATTGCTTTCACTTTCCGTCAACGCCTGTTGTGCAATCACTTCTTTGGTAATATCCTGTAGCGTGCCATTAAAACGAAACGCTTCTCCGTTGTCATGAAAAAAAGCTTTCCCCATCGCCCGCACAATTCTGGGCTTTTGCGTCTGCGGATGTATGATATGATAGGTGATATCGTAATCTCCGCCGGAAGCGGGATCCAAAGCATGTTGTATGGCGGCTGTAACGGTAGGTCGGTCTTCCTCCGCTATCACTGACATGGCCAGCTCCAGCGGAATTTCTACATGGCCTGGTAGTCCAAACCATTCCTTCAGACGACTGTTACCACGAAATTTATTGGTGACGGGGTCCAGGTCCCAGGCGCCCAGTCCTGCCGCATCCATGGCAAACTGTAACTGGTTTTTTGTTTCTTCAAGAGTGATCAGTTGATTTACCTTTTCGGTAGTTTCATTACAGATCACCAGCACGCCGGCGATCTCTCCGTATTCATCGCAAACGGGGCTGTAACTGTACGTCCAGTATACATCTTCCAGCTGCCCGTTCCTGTAAATAGGAATGAGCCGGTCTTCATTCCAGGTAGAACCACCACCAGATAACACCTGCTGAATCTGCGGTTCTATCAACTCCCAGATCTCTGCCCATATCTCCTGAGCCGGTTGACCCAGCGCTCCCGGATGTTTGCCGTTATTCCCCAAACTGGGCCGGTACGCGTCATTATAAAAACAGGTAAGTTCAGTTCCCCACCATAAGAACATGGGGAAACGCGAATTTAATATAATACTAAGGGTGGTACGTAAACTCTGTGGCCATGTCTCCGGATGACCAAGACAGGTATTTTCCCAGGGGTAGGTTCGGGTTAAAGCGCCCATTTCTCCTCCACCTGCCAGAAATTGCAATCCCGATTTATTTACAGTATCCATATTCCAGCTAAATGTAAATAAAAACGCTGATTTATAAACCAGCGCTACCGTAAAAGCTTTATCTGCCGCCTCTCAGCGGGGCATTACACAATAGGTTCCGGATCAATATGTACGCGGATAATATCTGTTATTTCCAGCTTTAATGCCCGCTCCAGATCATACATGACGGTATGAGTATGAGCCAGTGAAGTATGACCCGGTAAGAAGATGATCAGTGTGACCACCAATCCTTCACTTGTTAATAACACCTCATCTATTTTCACGTTGGGCCAGGCATCTAAATTCGATAATGCCTGTCTTACTTTCTCAAAGGCGTCCGCCTGACGGGTAGCCTCTCTTGGCATTTCATTTCTTGGCTCAATATGCACCGTTACTTTTACCGGTAATGGAAACTCCTGTATCAGCGCTGTTTCCAGCAACTCCGATTTGGTATGTGCTTCCTGTAAGGTGAGGTCATCTGCCACTTCCAGGTCCAGCTCTATCCTCATTTCATCACCTACCTGGTAAAGGTTGAGGTTGTGGATACGGAGGTCCAGCCTTGCAGCTACCGACCTTACCGTAATGCTGTATGGCTCATCGTTGGTATGAATAGGCTCCGCATGTACAATCACTACTGCGGTACCATTTAACTCTTCTTTGATGGCATATTCAATGGTTTCGGTGAGCTCGTGTGCTTTTTCAAATGTCAGACTTCTCAGTGTACCCACCACCGCTTCCACATAGGGTTTGTTACCCACAAAGCGGGTTCTGATGGTTACCGCACCAGGCACCACACCGGGTATCTTTTCTACCAGCTCCTGTAACCGGGGCATCAGGTCTTCCGGCACATCATCCATCAGTGAACGGATGGCTTCTGAACCAATACTCCACACCGATTTAAATGCGATGCCCACTACACCCAGTGCCGCAAATGCATCAGCACGTTCCACCAGCCACACAGGCAATGGCAGGTATTTAGCCAAAAAGATGAATAATAAACCTACCAGTACTGACACCGATCCCAGCATATCATTTCCAAAATGCTCGGCATCAGATGCGAGTGCCTGGCTTTGATAGTGGCGGGCAGCTTTTTTCAACGTTCTGACCCGCATAAAATCCACTACAATACTGATGATGATAATGGCGAATGACCAGATACTGACTTCCGGCGCACCGGGCTCCCAAAAAATTTTCACCACCGCATGATAACCGATAATCAGCGCGGTAGCGCCTAATAATGTCATCCCTGCCAATGCACCCAATGACTCCGCCCTCTCATGTCCGTAAGGATGGTTGGCATCCGGTGGAAGGGCCGCTACGCGCACGGCAACAAAGGTGACCAACGTAGATAAAAGATCCAGCAGGGAGTGTATACCTTCTGCGATCAGGCCAAGACTGCCCGTTAATATGCCAACTATAAATTTAACAACTGCGAGCCCTCCGCTGGCAATAATTGAGATAGTAGTAATCTTACTTTTGCTTTGTACGTTACCTGCTTCCGGTACTACTATATTTGCCATAGTGCTGATTAAAAAAACGAATGTATGTATCAATAGCCTGGCATACCAAAAAGATACGCCAGGCGGATTATCTTCTTCTTATCCTTCCTCTCCTCCGTTCTTCATCTTCATCAACAACGTATATGCATTCCTGGTAACCACTTCTTTGTTACCAATATTACTTTTTATTTCTGTAAAGCCCCCGTTACTGGTACGTGTTTCTACCGGCGTCATTATAAATTTATCATTTCCTGCTGATACAAAAATATAATGTTTATTCTCCCATTTTACTGCAGCATCATCCGGTACCGCCAGCACCTACCCTTTGGCCGCCTGCGCCATTACTCACGGAATAAATCCAAGCGAAGGCTCCAGTACTATAACCATTTTATTCTTTACAGAAAAGCTAATGATCTTATTTAGCATGCTCTTTTTCGTTAATTCAAATAGAAATAAAATGCGCACTTCCACCCGTTAATGACAGGTAGCGCTCAGATAAAAAACGAAAAGGGTTATACTTTGGGAGGGCGAAAAGGTGATGTGAGCGCTGGTTCAGGCAGATAGTTGTCTTTCAGCGCCGGGTAATGAATAGTTATTTCACGATAGGTTTGCAGTTTCACTGCCATCACTTTGGCGAGTGGAATAAAGGAATGATGCAGTGTATGGATATCCACTGTTTTGTAGGGCAATTGCATGTCCCTTTCGTCATCATTATCGTTGTCATCCTGTCCCCAGTAGTGCATACATAAAAATCCCGTCACACTCAGCTCACTGTTTCGTGCATGGTGCTCCTGGTAGTGCACTACGAGTGCGGGCAATTTGAGCAGCTGGTCGAAAGCAGTATGATGAAGTATGAAAATGAGAAATAATATGTAGACTCCTCTTTTTTTCACAGGGGGCAAAGATAAATATTCTGTCTACAAGGGCCGATTATTTTTGATAAATGAAAGGAAAGTTTCCCGACTGCGTAAAATGATTTCCCGATCCGAGGTCTTCCCTTTAAAATAAAGGCACACCTGTGCCCCACTATATTCTCGTACCTGGTCCTCTCCCTGCTGTGTTTCACTGAAGAGTAACCCACGCATCACGTTGTCAACATTATTATCAAGGAACCATGAAATGTATTGTAGCACAAATCTTTGCGCTGTTTTCCCTTTCCCTCCATGCACTTGATCAGGATTCGGTTACTTCCCGCAAAGAATTGAATCCATGGAGCGGAAACAGTAAAACGGCAGCTTACTGGCAGGACTATACGAAACGATCTTTCTCCACAGGAAGGGGTAGACATCACCAGCAACGATGCACGCTACCTCCGGAAATATCATCTGCTATTTAGTTGGCATTCATGAGATAACTGGTATTTCAGGATTATTTTTCAATTGATTATCATAAATTGATCTAAATATCTTGAACGGTCCATGAAAAAAACCATCACAGACGATGAATTAATTGGCAACATCCGGCAAATGAAATACAGCACCACCGATTCCGCCGGCACTGACTATGGCTATGAACTATCTCATTATGATGCACAAGGCAACTTGAAGAAATGGGAGACGTATAATGAACAGCATGAACCCGTTAAAAATATCGTGTATGATTTTGATGACAAAGGCGTGTTGCTCGAAGAAACATTGACGCAAAATGATGGCACCATTGTTTATAAAAACACCTTTTATGATAATGGCCAATACAAAGAAACATGTGAATACCATAACGGGAATGCCTATAAAACCATGTATGATGAAGCCGGCAATGTAAAAACTCAATTTGAAAATGAGGCGGTGTCGGAAATAGAAGAAGATCCTTATAATGAGCAGTGGGAAACAAAAAAAGTCACTGATACCGATGGCAGCATCGTGGAGCTGGTGTATTACCACTCCTTCGGTCAATTGTATGACATCACTAAAAGAAAATACAATGAACAGCTGCAGGTGCTTTCAGAGTTTACCTATGACTCCGAAGATGCGCTGGCGGCAGATAAACCACACACAACCAAAATTAATGAATACAATGAGCATCATCACCTGACCATGTATACGCATGATCAGGTTGATGGAACAGGTGGCGTTCACCGTACCACGTTCCGGTATGTGTTCCAATATGATGATCAGCAGAACTGGATCCGGAAAGTGGAAATCATGAATAACAAAATAACCGGTTACGAGGACCTTATACAATTTATCCGGAAGCGGGAAATTGAATATCTTTCCTCATCAATACTTTAATATGCTCTCCAACCGTCACCTTATTTTTATGGAAGTAGCTCACCAGAAAAGCTTTTCCAAAGCCAGCCAGGCGCTGTTTATTTCGCAACCTGCGGTGAGCACTCATATCAAAGGGCTGGAAGAGCAGTATAAGACCAAATTATTTGAAAGAAAGGGGTTGCAGATAGAGTTGACAGAAGCCGGACAATTGCTGTATAACCGGTTGCTAACGGTCAGGCATATACAACAGGAAACGGAGTTTGACATATCTGTGATCCACGACCAGCAGCAAGCCACTGGCATGCTGAACCTGGGTGCCAGCACTACCGCCGCTTTATATATTCTCCCTAAAGTGATGTCGGCCTTTCACCGGGAATACCCACTGGTGGACATTTCTTTATTAAACAGGAACAGTGAGATTGTATTGCAGGCATTGCTCGACAAAGAAATTAACATTGGCGTAACAGAAGAAAAGGGACAACTCAGTAACATCACCTATCAGCCTTTTCTGAAAGACCAGATCGTAGCGGTATGCAGTCGTAATAACCCGCTGGCAAAGAAAAAGAACTATGCGGTGAAAGACATCCTGTCTATGCCGGTGGCTATCCGGGAACGGGGCAGCGGCACCCTGGAAGCGATTAAAACCGGGTTACAGAAAAGTAAAATCCGGCTGAATGACCTGAAAATAAAAGTGCGGCTGGGCGGTACGGAAGCATTGAAAAATTTCCTGCTGGAGTCCGGTTGCGTGGGATTTTTGTCTACCCGTTCTATTGTAAAGGAGCTGCAGCATGGAGAACTGACCATTCTCAACTTCGAAGGACTGCGAATAGAGCGCAGCTTTTACTTCATTCAGCGCAAGGGAGAAACCAGCGACCTGAACAAAAGATTCATCAAAATGGCCAAAACCATCTATAATTATTAATTATAGGTCATAATATTTTCCTATAGCCAGGATTATAGGTATAAGCATACATTTGAACCGTACAAAATATAGTTTTATATGAATATGCTTTTTTATTATGACGAGTTATACAAAGCGGCTGTAGAAAGAATCAATAAGATTGTAGACATTTCTGTACAGCAAAAAAACGGTTTAATTTCCCGGCTAAAAAGCCAGGCTCCTTTCTTATCAACCACCACTGAAGATATAGATCTCGTTGCCCAAAGAATGATGAATTCATTAGGTTCCGTTTTATGTCCGGATGCCGCAGCTGATTTTGCCGGCGGCAGCAAACTCCTGGAAATGGAGATGTTATACAACGGAGAATAAAAGGAAAGAAGCATATACTTCTTTCCTTTTACGCCAACTTATTTTACGATACATTTCTGTCAACATACCAGCAGTAACCTTACACCTCCAGAGGAGGAAAAGGTGCTGCCATGGAACGTTCGAAAGGCAATACCGGTAGTCCTGCTGCCACCCGTACCGGGAAGTCAGGGTTAGCCAATGCCGCCTTACCCAGTGAAATAAAATCGGTATGCCCTTCCTGCAACGCCCTCCCGGCTACCGCCAGATCTTCTAATCCACCATTGGCAATGACAGGACGTTGCACCATTCGTTTAGCCATTCCCGTGAGTGATTCATTATTGTCATATACTCCCAGCTTCTCCCAGGTGCTGCCTTCGCCCGAAATATGTACATAGTCAGGGGCCACTTTAATCACTTCTTCCAGAATAGCGGCAGCAGTAACGGCTCCATCCGGCCAGCGGTAATGATCATCATTCACCTTGCCTTCCGACAAGCGTAAGCCTACCATAAAATCAGCCGGCACCACTTTCCGGATGGCTGCCAGGATTTCTGCGATGATGCGAAAACGGTTCGGAATAGTGCCTCCATATTCATCTTCCCGGAGGTTGGTATAAGCCGTTAAAAACTGATCCGGCAAATAACCGTTGGCTGCATGCACTTCAACGCCATGAAATCCGGCAGCCACCGCATTTTTAGCGGCATTGGCATAACCTTCCACCGCAATGCGTATATCCGTTGCCGTCATAGCTGCCGGAATTGGAAACGGCCCTTCTCCCCCACCATAAGAACGGAGTTTTGTGCCAAGCGGCGTCACTACCGAAGGCGCCTGTGTGTGCGTTAAATGCTGGGATAAAGCACCGGCATGCATCAGCTGGGCGATAAATAAGCTTCCATGCGCTTTTACTTTCGTTGCCAGCTCCCGCCACCCGGCTATTTGTGCAGGCGTTACTATGCCTGGCTGATGTGGATAAGCCTGGCTGGCAACCGTATCTGTATAAAGACCTTCTGTAATAATGATACCAAAACTACCAGCGGCAAATTTTTCATAGTAGACATGCATCGCTGCAGTGGGAACTCCTTGTAAGGTAGCGCTGGCACGGCTCATTGGCGCTACTACCGCCCTGTTTTTCACAAATTGATTGGCCAGTTCAAAAGAAGCTAAAATCGGATGTGTTGTCATTGTCTGTTTATTTAAGGCAAAGTTGAGGACTTGCCGGCCCACAGAAAATGACATATGGTAATAAAAAGCTACTCCCCCTTCGCCATCTTATGCCGTAAACGGCTCAGCGACTCCTTTGTAATCCCCAGATAAGCAGCTACCTGGTGCTGGGGCAGCCTCGTTTCCAGGAAAGGATAGCGGCTGACAAACTCCTGGTATCTTTCCAAAGCAGGCTTCTGCAGAAATAGGATCCTCCGCTGCAGGGCCGCAGAAGAGCGCTGGGAAATGATATGGTAATACTGTGCTACGGCGGGAATATCCTGAAACAACTGATACAGCTGCTGCTTATTGATCTGCAGGATTTCCCCGCTTTCCAGCACATCGATATTAAACAGGGAAGGTTTCTCATGGAGCAAGCTGTCCAGATCTGTCATCCACCAGCCTTCCACACTGAATTGCAATACGTTCTCCTTTCCGGCAGCGTCTATTTCATATTGCCGGCAGCAACCTTTGAGCACAAAAAACTCGTGCCTGCATATTTCACCTTCCCGCAGTAAGTATTGATGGCGGCTCGTTTTCATCGATTCGAAATAGGTGGGAATGCGCAGGATATCATCTGCCGTGAGTGGTACGTGTTTGCCGATGCTGTCAGTGAGTAATTTCATCTTCAGAAAAAATATTAGTCGTTAGCCTACCGTGAATGTTTTAGGATAATCCGCAGGAGGATTCACCTGGAAATACTCCTCTTCCTGACCGGGACCAGCGGCATAAAAATTATTCAACGAAGTAATCAGCGACAACAGATCAGGTGCAATCACATCACGATCATTGTCTGCATGCCAGAACTCAATCAGCTGTCCGGGTTGATCCGTAAACAACCCTGCGGCATCATAACAAATATAATCACCGCCACCATTATGAAACAAGGGGAACCAGTCCTTATGCCACCAGTTCTCAATTTCAAAATCATAACCTATCATGGAAGTGTTATCCGCAGCAGTATCCAGCGCTTCTTCCAGTGGTATAAACATGGAGTTGTTGACAAATGCTTCCATGAAATTTGGATCCTGCCCGTTTCTCCACAGGTATAACTGTTGCACGGGTTCCGGGATCACCACCTTATATTTTTCTTCCAATGCCCTGATGTCGGCAATGGTCAGCGGGTTATTCAATCTGGCAAATAATCCGGGACGCTGCGTGCGCAGGTGCGCTGTTAACAAATCCAATTCGTGTTGCATAGATGTATTTTAATCTGGTAACAGAATTCCAAATATACACCAAATAGCTGTTAGCTTTTAGCTGTTAGCAGTTAGATTATAGCGATTAGATTGTGGAGATTGGTTTGTAGCGATTGGTTTGTGGAGATTAGATTGTGGAGATTAGATTGTAGCGATTAGATTGTAGCGATTGGTTTGTAGCGATTGACCATTAGTAAAAACGAAGCCGTTCCAATGGTTAATGGAACGGCTTCTTCGTGAATATGAATAAATTTAAACGTTTATTTTCCCGGACAAATATCTTTCTTCAGCTCTTGTCCGTCCGTCATACCGCGGGTATTAAACTCCATCACTTCATGGCGATGATTCGGATAAGTAATACGGATTTCATAGTCGGTGTCTTTTTCCAGGGTGAGGTTAATCTCACGTCCGGGTGAACCTATGAAGCACCAGCCGATACCGCGTTGTTTGTTGTAAATATAAATACAGGCCCCATCCAGCGGAGGACAAACCGTACCTATAAATGGAATCACCAGGGCTACAGGTATCTTTGTCAGGGTGTATGTTTCGGGAGAAGTAATACTGTAAATATCATCGCTTCCTTTACCGCCCGGGCGATTTGAAGAAAGGTAAGTATTACCGTTATTACCAGCTACAAAGTAAAAATCATCAGCGGATGAATTGGTAGGATAGCGGAGATTTTCCGGCGTACTCCATTGTGTTTTACTACCGGTAGCATGAAAAATATCAAAGCCGCCCATACCTGTCCAGCCTTTGCTGCAAAAGTACAAACTGCCGTCGGGGGCAATGGTGGGGAATTCTTCTTCTTCAGGACTGTTAATGGCCGGGCCACAGTTTACAGGCGTGCCCCATTTTCCGTCTCCCTGCTTTTCGCTATACCAGATATCCGTTCCGCCTACGCCACCCGGCATATCGGCCGCAAAATACAGCGTGCTGCCATCGTTGCTGAGGGCTGCATGTCCAAGAGAATACTGATCCGGTTTGTTGTAGGGGAATGGTACGGGCTTTCCCCATTTTCCATTTTTATCTTTTTCTGCCGCAAACAATTCCAGCCGGCGATATCCATACTTCACACGTTTTTCCTTTACACCAGGAATACGGCGGTCTGGATACGTCATGGTCACATAAGCGGTGTGATAGTCTTTATCGAAAGTGGCGGGCCCTACATGGTAACGTGACCAGTTAAACGAAGGCGAAAAATCTTTGATATACACATTACCGTAGTTCGCGGTATCTCCTACATACAAACCATAATAATCCCTGTTGGTACGGCCATATTTATTGCGGTTAAAATGGCTCCCATTCTCCAGTTGATTACGGTATAAAGTATCCGATGTAAACACCACTCCACCGGGATAATAAGTAGCGCCCCAGTCGGATCTGGAAGTATTCAGTCTTTCTACGTTCCGGATAAAAACAGGGGTAGGTGATTGTATCCACCCGGGAGCGGCATCACAGCCGGCGATACGGTTCTTCACTTTTTCCTGTTGCGGACCGGTTTGCGCATACTGTGTGTACGCTGCCTTCGCCTCCGGATATTTCCCTAAGCTTTTCAACATATCGCCATAGTACAGGCGGGCATCAGCGGAGGCATCGGAGCGGGCCAGCAGTTTGGCATACCAGTCGGCTGATGCAGTATACCTGTTCATTTGCCGGTAGGAATCAGCGAGTCTTTCCAGCACCACGGTCGATGTTTTTTCTTTCCGCTTTGCTGCTATCCGCTCGTACAGAGAAGCGGCTTTTGCGTAGTCGTATTTGGCGTAATAGATGGCAGCCTGTTTATCCAACGACAATTGTTCCTGTGCCGACGAAAGTTGTACTGATACCAGGAGTAAAATTATTCCAACATATTTTTTCATAGTATGTATTTAAAAGGATACCCTTGCAATAATTAAAAATACCGTGGACTGGTTACCCTGGCTTTTTTGCCCGGGAATAAAAATCCGATGGATATTTCATGTGACCCACTCTGGAAAGAGGCCATTTTGCTGATGGTGAGATCATAAGCATATCCTATTCTGAATTGATTATTTATATTGAACTGTACCAATATGCTGGCGGCATCCAATTGTTCCAGGTCACTTTCCAGTGCCGGCTTACTCCATAATTTCACACCGGTTCTGTAGGAACCACCCACCCATAGCCGGTCGGCCAGCAGGAATAAAGCGTTCAGGTCCACATTGGTAGGTCCTTTAAAATCTTCTTTGATGAGAATAGAAGGCTTAAACTTTACGGCATCTGATAAATCAAACATCATCCCTGCATTCACATACAAATGCTGTGTTTTACGGATCGTTTTATACTGATAGCCTTTCCAGTAATACCTGGATGCATCGGTATACAACGAGAAAAGATCCATCACCGAAGCACCCACATAAAACTTAGAGGTAAAATAGTAGATTCCGAAGCGCGCATCCGGAATCCAGGTAGACGCTCTGCCCAATGGGATGGTAGGGTCATTATCGTCGTTATATAACAACGCCGTGCCATCAATCGAATACTGGGTAACGCCGGCGCCTACTCCCAAACATAATCTTTTATCCCCATCTTCATTCAATGGAATCCTGTAGGAGTACATACCATATATAGAGGTCGCATCCTGTGGCCCCAGTTTATCATACATCACCTGCATCCCCAATCCCACCCGGTTATCCCGGGAGGCATTGAGGGCACCATCCACAGATACGCCGCCGGTTTGCGGCCCTCCCGGAAAGTTCACCCATTGCTTACGGTATATAGCGTTTGCAAACAGATCTTCCTTATAACCTGCGTAAGCAGGGTTTACACTCAACATATTAAAAACATATTGACTAAACTGTAAGTTTTGCTGCGCCTTTGTCAGCGCCGGTTTTAGTAGCAGTCCGGATAACGTTAACAGTAGCAATAACTTTGATGTCGCGCTTATGCTCATACTAAATTCCTTTAAGATGTCAGTAAGTGATGATTATCGCAGCAATTCAATCCAGCCCTTGTAATCTCTCTCTCCCTGCGCTGTACGCAATTTCAATATATAGTAGTAGGTACCTTCATTCAGTCCGTTACCATTCCACTTGTTATCATAGTTCTTATTCTGGTATACCTGGTTACCCCAACGATTGTAAATAAGGAGTGTTGATCCCGGGTAACGATCTAATCCCGGTATTACAAATTTGTCGTTCTTACCATCTTCATTCGGTGTCACTATATTCGGGATGAAGATGTCATCACCATTCACCGGTTGTGTAATGGTAGCCGTGTTATCCGAAAGGTCTACATCCGTTTCGTTACCTGCAATCGTGGCGGTGTTGGTCACGTTACCGCCGCTGATCAGTTTAGCCGTAAACGTGAGTGTTTCCTGGCTACCGGAGGCCATGTCCGGCAACTGCCAGGTGATGGTCTTCGTAATCGGATCAAAGGTGGCCAGGCCCTTGCTGGTGGTAATCGTTAATGGCCGACCAATCATACTTTGCAGCAGGTCTTTCACTACCACTCCGGTAGCCGGATCTGGTCCGTTGTTGATAGCTGTAACAACAAACTGCAGCACCTGATTCACACTCAATGGTTCCGGCGTATTTTGTTTTTTTAGCACTTTCAGGTTAGCATACCTGTCGGTATTTATAATTACGGTAGATGTATCTGGTGTACTTACATCCGGCGGACCGGTAATGATAACGGTGTTTTGTACTTTGCCGGCTGCCTTGATGGTCACCTGGTAGCTCCAGCTAATGGTTTCACCACCATTGAGTGCACCAATATTCCATTCGAGTATGCGTTGCGTGTTGTTAAAGGTGACGTTACCTTTCGGTGGTGCATTGAATACCGGATCACTCACCAGGCTCGCTGCAGGCAGCTGATCGGTGGTGATCACCGGGTTCACGATGGCGGTGCCGGAGTTGGTGGCTGTAATCGTATACATGATTTGCTTTCCTACGCTATAAGGGCCGGTAGCAGGTGATACCGTTTTCACAACTTTCAGCGCCGACTTCGCCTGTACTGTAGTGACTACGGTACTGCTGGTATTATTACTGCTGTCTGCATCCGGTAATCCTGCAGGTGTATTCACTACAGCCACATTACTTAAGGTCCCTGGTGCGGCAGCGGTGCCGGTGATCTGTAATACTACCTGTGCACCTGTTGGGAAGGTTCCTAATACGGCACTGGCGGTATTACCGGTAATACTGGTTTGAATATTAGCAGCGCCACCGGTAGTTTGTTGTACGCTGATCGCTGTTTGTGTTAATCCGGCAGGCAGTACATCATTCACGGTAGCTCCGTTTGCATCTAAAGGTCCGGCGTTATCCACGGTGAGCACATACGTTACTTTTCCACCTTCAAATATGGTGGCAGGGCCCGTCTTACTAATCTTCAGGTCTGTGTTTTTAACTACCGGGATAATAACAATAGAAGTATCCGGATTAGTTACATCCGGCGGACCGGTAATGACAACGCTGTTTTGGATATTACCGGCAGCTTTAATGGTCACCTGGTAACTCCAGCTAATAGTTTCGCCGCCGTTGAGCGCTCCGATATTCCATTCGAGTATACGTTGCGCTGGATCAAAGTTGATACTGCCTTTCGGTGGTGCGGCGTATACCGGATCACTCACCAGGCTCGCTGCAGGCAGTTTATCGGTGGTGATCACCGGCGTTACTGCAGCCGTACCTGTGTTGGTAGCGGTAATCGTATAAGTAATCTGTTGTCCTATCTTATACGGACCCGTGGCTGGTGATACCGTCTTCACTACTTTCAGATCGGATTTAGCCAGCACATTGGTGACTACGGTACTGCTGGTATTATTACTGCTATCAGCATCTGGTAATCCGGCAGGTGTATTCACTACAGCCACATTACTTAAAGCACCTGGTGCCGCGGCGGTACCGGTGATTTGCAATATTACCTGTGCGCCCGTTGGGAAAGTACCTAATACCGCATTCGCAGTATTGCCGGTAATGCTGGTTTGTATGTTGGCAGCACCACCGGTAGCTTGTTGTACGCTGATCGCCGTTTGTGTTAATCCGGCAGGTAATACATCCTGCACTGTAGCACCGTCTGCGTCTAAAGGACCAGCATTATCCACGGTCAGTACATAGGTTACTTTACCACCTTCATATATCGTGGCAGGACCTGTTTTGATAATCTTCAGATCGGTGTTTTTCACTGCCGGAATAATAACGATGGATGTATCCGGATTACTTACATCTGGTGGTCCGGTAATGATAGCCGTGTTTTGAATATTACCTGCTCCTTTAATGGTTACCTGGTAACTCCAGCTAACGGTTTCTCCACCGTTGAGTAAACCAATATTCCATTGCAGGATGCGTTGCGTTGCATCATAGTTGATGCTACCTTTTGGTGGTGCGGCGTATACCGGATCACTCACCAGGCTTGCCACTGGCAACTGATCGGTGGTGACCACCGGATTCACTGCAGCAGTACCTGCATTAGTGGCGGTGATGGTATACGTGATTTGTTGTCCTACTTTATATGGACCAGTAGCCGGTGAAATGCTCTTCACTACTTTCAGATCAGATTTGGCCAGCACGTTGGTGACTACGGTGCTGCTGGTGTTATTGCTGCTATCTGTATCCGGTATGCCTGCAGGCGTATTTACCACGGCCACATTACTTAGTGTACCTGGTGCTGCGGCAATGGCGGTGATCTGCAATACTACCTGTGCGCCGGTAGGGAAAGTACCCAATACCGCATTGGCAGTATTACCGGTAATACTGGTTTGTATGTTAGCAGCGCCACCGGTACTTTGTTGTACGCTGATCGCTGTCTGTGTTAATCCTGCCGGCAATACATCGTTGACAGTAGCACCATTCGCATCAGAAGGACCATCATTATTAACGGTCAACAGATACGTTACCGCGCTGCCTTCATATACTTCCGAAGGACCGGTTTTATCTATTCTCAGATCTGCGGCGCCGGCTATTGTGCTTATTACCGGTGGGGACGGAATATCTTTTCCACCTTCGTTATTCAGGATCGCATGTGCTACGTTGGTCACGTTGCCTGCTGGTGCACTTTGCGCCACAGTACCTTTTACTACTATGGTAATACCACTGGTATCAATAGCGGGGATGTCGGCCGTAATTTTTACATTGTTACCGCTGCCGGTGGCGCCAGCCGTAATCACGGTGGTGCGTACCGGTGTAGCTGTCCAGGTAACATTGGTCAGCACTGATGGAATGATATCGGTAATATCTACGTTGGTGGCCTTGCTCGGACCAGGGTTAGTAACGTTGATCACATAAGTAGCATCTTCTCCTCTGATCATCACAGCAGGACCAGTTTTATTGATAATAAGGCGGGAGATCACATTGATCACCGTGCTTACTGTAGATTGATCGGATGCTGCTCCTGCTTCTGAAGGAGTCACTGTGGCTACATTCACCAGGGTACCGGTGGCTGCCGGCAGCACCCTGCCCGTAACGGTAATCACAATGGTATTGGCATTACCTGCTGCGATGTTTCCGTTCAGCAAAATATTATTGCCGGTGCCGGAAGTCGCACTATTGATTACTGCCATGCCATTGGTCACTGCCTGCCATTGTACGCCGGTGATGTTGGCTGGTACGGTATCCGTGACTGCCAGGTTCACCGCATTACTCTTACCGTTGTTTCCTACTGTAATGGTGTAACTGATATCCTGCCCGGCTACCACAGTAGCGGGACCGGTTTTTTCGATGATCACTACGGGATTTGCCGTTACTACCGTTTGTATCAGGTCGGAAGAATCGGGCAATGCGCCGGGTTCTTTCGGTGTGATAATCGCGATATTTTTCAGTGTATCTCTGAAAGCAGGATCCACAGTACCCATTACATTTACGGTGATGCTGTTACCTGTTCCCGGCGGAATAGTAGCCAGCAGATCGATGAGATTACCGCTACCATTGGCGGCGCCATTAATAACGGCTTTACCTGCTGCGGTGGCGGTCCATACCACCTGTGTGATAGCAGTTGGAACCGCATCATGTATATCTGCGTTGACGGCGATACTAGGTCCGTCGTTGGTAGCAACGATGGTGTAGCTGATATTTTCGCCGGACTGTAAAGCAGTCGGACCGCTCTTCGTGATTCTCACGGTTGGCTGCAGCGAAACGATGGTTTGTACTTCGCTGGTATCAGGTGTATTGCCTGCTTCAGCTGGTATGACAATGGCCCTGTTGATGATGGTGCCGGCAAAAGATGAATCTACTTTTCCCTGTACTGCTATCAGTAAAGAAGATGCTGCGTTCATATTGGCAGTCACCAGTACATTATTGCCGGTGCCGGTATTGCCTGATATAACAGTGGCTGCGCCGGTGATGCTTTGCACATTCCATTGTACCTGGCTGATAAATGCAGGTACCACATCGATGATCTGTGTGTTGGTTGCATTACTGATACCATTGTTGCTTACCTGCAACAGGTAGTGAATGGTTTCACCCGCATGCAACGTTGTAGGACCGCTCTTGATAATCGCCAGTACAGGATGTTTTTCAATTGGCGTAATTACCGGCGGTGTCACTATCGGCGGATTGATTGGATCCGGTGGTGTGACGGTTGCTGTATTTGAAAGGGTGCCGCTGGCATCCGGTGACAGTGTACCCGTTACCATGATGGTCACCACCGCATTGCCGGTAGGTGGTATATCGGCGTTGACAGCTATAAACCGGCCACTTCCTGTGGCGCCACTGTTCACAACAGCGCCGTTGGTGGTTTGGGTAGTCCATGTTGGTTGCAGAATGCGGGCATCAATAGTATCTGTTACCGCCATATTGCGTGCGTATCCCGGGCCTGTATTTGCCAGCGTAATCACATACGTTACTTTATCTCCGGCGGTAATCGTAGCCGGGCCATCCTTATGGATGCTGATACCTGTTTGCCGGGTCACCAATGTTCTGACAGAATCGCTCACAGCAGGGATGCCGGTGCCGGTTACATCTACTGTATTGAGGATGCTGCCTTCAAAATCATTATCCAGTGTACCCGTTACCGTGATGGTGACATTATTGCCGGTACCTCCGGGGATGTTAGCGGTAGTGCTGATGTTATTGCCGGTACCGGAGAATGGTCCGGTAATAGCGGCGCCTCCGTTCACAGTTGCCTGCCAGCTGGTGCCGGTTACCTGCACCGGTACGAGGTCGGTGATATTAAGACCAATAGCATCGGAAGGTCCGCTGTTGGTGACGATGATATTATAGGTAATAGCGTTTCCGCCTATCGCCTGTTTTGGTCCGTTCTTATGTACCTGCACACCGGTAGCGACACCTACAGTGGTGGTAACGCTGCTGGTGTTATTGGATGGATCATAATCTGTTACCCCGGTAACGGCTACGTTAGCCGTATTGGTAATACTGCCGGCAGTAGTGGTACCACTTACAATGCCATTAATGGTGATCGTAATAAAATTGGCGGCGCCCGGGCCTATTTTGGCAGGGAGATTGATATTGCCGCTGCTGTCTATCCTCACGCTATCCAGTATGGAAGCATCGCCGGTGGCAATAGCTGTCCAGGTTACGCTGGTGATAGCTGCCGGCAATACATCTGTGATGACCATGTTATCCACCCGTTGCGGACCTGCATTATAGATCTGCAGCGTATAAGTAATCGGCTCACCTGCTAATACTTGTTGAGGCCCATTCTTGATAATGCTCACATCTGTAGAGCGGTCAACGGAGGTAGTCACGGAACTTTCCTTATGACTGCCGGCTGTTACGGACGCAGTATTGGTAATGGTAGTGCCGGAAGTATTATTAACGATACCGCGGATCACGATCACAATACTGTTGTTGCCCACCGGGATATCGGCAGTGGTGTGTACCGTGTTGGTGGTACCGGAAACCGCTCCTGTAATAGTAGCAGCACCGGTAGCAGTGGCGGTCCAGGAGGCAACGGTTACCGCAGCAGGTACGATATCATCGATCTGTGCATTGGTAATATTACCTGCGCCGCCATTGGTAACTTCCACGCGATATATGATGGAATCGCCTACATGTGTAATGGCCGGTCCGCTCTTGGCAATTCTTACTACCGGATCATTGTCCACAACAGTAGATACACTGCTGGTGTTATCCGCCAGATTTGGATCTACGATGGTGCTGCCGGTTGGGAAAGCCACTGTAGCAGTATTGGTAATGGTGGCTCCGTTAGCCACTGCCGGACTCAGTATACCCGTTACCGTTACCAGCAGTGTACTGGTGTCGGCAGGGATATCTGCAGTAAGACTTACATTGCCGGTACCGGATGCCGGTGTAATATTTTGAACGTTGCCGGTGCTGCTGGTGGTCCAGGCAGGCGTGAGCAGGTCTGCCGGTAAAATATCGCTCACCTGCAATCCAATAGCGTTCGATGGTCCCTGATTACGAATCCGGAGTACATATTGCATTTGCTGACCRGCAGCCTGATTAGCCGGGCCACTCTTCACAATATTCAGGTTAGCCAGACGGGAAACGGTGGTCAGTACGGTAGCAGTATCACCTGTTGGCTTAACAGATGGGTCATTCAGCGTTATAGCTGTATTAGTTATTGTAACGCCGGTAAACGCCGGATCTACCTGACCATTGATGGTAATACGGATTACCCCCTGCGAATTGGCAGGCAGGTTAGCCATCAACTGGATATTACCTGTACCGGTATTGCCACTGGTAATCACGGCGCCATTTACAGCGGTGGCTGTCCACGTAGCATTAATAATGCCTGCCGGTATCACATCTTGAATCGTCACATTGCTGGCACTGGAAGGTCCCTGGTTGGCAACTTCCACATTATATTGAATAGGGCTGCCTGCGTTAATAGCGGCAGGACCGGTTTTACGGATCTGCAGTACGGCTTCTCTGCTCACGGTGGTTGTGACCTGTGAATGTACCGGCAGGGCGCCTGGTTCTGCTCCCACTACGGTAGCGGTATTCACTATCTGTCCGGCAAAATCGTCTTTGATAGTACTGGCTATAAGAATGATCACATAGTTCTCCTCTCCCGCCGGAATATTGGCAGTAACCTTTAACAGATTACCGGTACCATTTTCACCAGAGGTAATTGTTGCGCCAATACCTATAGCGGCCCATTCAGGATTAAGAATAGCAGCGGGAATGGTATCTGTAATAACGGCGCCTAAAGCATCGCTTGGCCCCACGTTAACGACTTTTATACCATAGAAAAGTTCTTCTCCGGCATTAGCTGTAGCATTGGCAATTTTGCTGATCAGTAAACCCGACTTTTGTCGAATGACCGTTACTACGGTATCCGAATTTACCGGTGGAATACCTGGTTCTGATGGAGCAGCCACCGCAAAGTTTTGTATACTTCCTGCCGGAGTGGAAGAAGGAATGGTAGCGGTAACGGTAATACTGATAACACCTGTTTTAGCAGGAATATCAGCAGCAACAGATAAAGTATTGCCAGTACCAGTGGCGCCGGTGCTGATGGTGGCGCCGCCCGTAGCGGTAGCCGTCCACGTAGTATTGCGCAGTAATGCCGTCAACTGATCTGTGATGACGGTATTCAGTGCGTTGGATGGTCCCAGGTTGGTTACCTGCATGGTATAAGTAATGTTATCCCCTGCATTGGCGGTTGCTGGTCCGACCTTGGTAATCTTTACATTTGGTTGCTTTCTTACAGTCGTCACCACCTCGTTGGAAGCCCCCGGCGTAGCGCCTGCTTCTGAAGGCTGGAATACGGCTCCATTCCGGAAGGTGCCACTGAACGATGGATCCACAATACCTTTCACGGTAATGATGATGCCATTATTTCCACCACCATCAATATTTACATCCATATCCAGGTCGTTGCCTGTGCCGGTACCAGCTCTGATAATTGTGGCGCTACCAACGGTAACAGTGCTCCAGGTGACCTGTTGTACTTCTGCAGGAATCTGATCGTCGATGATCAGATTTTTCGCATCTGATACACCTACGTTATTCACCACAATATTATACACGATTTCATCGCCTGCATTCAAGGTAGCAGGTCCGGATTTGCTGATCGTCAGTGATGGTAATCTTCTTACCCTTACCGTTTTGGTAGCACTCACCGGCGGTACATTTTCCGAAGGCGTAGCTGTGGCGGTGTTGGTAATGACTCCTTCCAATGATGGGTCTGTTTTTCCTTTCACGATGATGGTCAACATATTACCACTACCGGCAGGAATGGATCCGGTGAGGCTGATATTATTACCTGTTCCGGAGCTGGCGCCGCTGATAGATGCTGTACCGACTGTAGTAGCACTCCACTGCACCCCGGTTAATGCAGCAGGCACCACATCGGTGATAACCAGGTTTTGCGCATTAGCGGTACTCAGATTAGTTACCTGGATGGTGTAGGTGAGACTGTCTCCCGCCAACACCAGATCCACGGCTGTTTTGGTAATGGCCAGTTTAGGCAGCCGGTTCACGGTGGTAATTTTCACGGCAGAATCGGCCGTACCGGTTCCTGGAGCCGGTGTTACCACCGCCTTATTATTTATTTGTCCGGAGAAGGCAGGATCGATAGTGCCTTTCACGGTGATGGTAATATTGTTGTTGCCGCCGGCACCAATGTCACCGGTAAATGAAATATTATTTCCTGTACCTCCCTGGGTACCACTCACACTTGCATTGCCATTAGCGACCACTGTCCAGATAACTCCCTGCACGGAAGCAGGCACCACATCGGTGATCACTGCATTATAGGCGTTGCTGGGTCCATTATTAACCGCTTTGATAATATAGGTAATACTGCTACCCGCACTGGCGGTATCCGGACCACTTTTGGTAATAGACAATGCGGATTGCTGATCTACTGTAGTGACTACTTCATTGGAGGTAACCGGTGGTATATTCGGTTCAATAGGTATTACCTGCGCAATGTTTCTGATCGGATTATTTGTAGCTGGTAAGATGGTGCCGGTAACGATGATCCTGATCGTGGATCCGGCATTCATGTCTGCTGTTACTTCTACCTTATTGACATTACCGGTGGCGCCCGATTTAATCACGGCCGTACCACTTAATACGGTGGCGTTCCAGCTCACATTATATAATGCGGAGGGTACCACATCCCTTATTTCTGTGTTGGTAGAATTGGAAGGACCTTCGTTTTTCACATCTACCGTATAGCTGATCTGTTCACCGGCGATACCAGTAGCAGGGCCATTCTTCGTAATGTCAAACTTTATCTGTTTCTGCACAGTGGCCACATCCACATCCGTTACCGGTGGTATGCCTGGTTCGGCCGGTGTAGCGGTTACCCGGTTGAGGATGGTACCGGCAAAGTCAGGGTTGATGGTACCTGTAACGTGAACGACAATACGATTTGTAGCACCTACCGGCACGTTACCCGTTAAACGGATAATGTTGCCGGAACCGGAAGCTCCTGCAGTGATAACAGCGGAACCATTGGCGGTGCTGGTCCAGGTAACATTCTGCACGGCGGCAGGCACGGTATCTGTCAAAACAGTACCAACGGCATTACTGGGTCCATTATTAAATAAGGTGAGTACATAATCAATCTTCTCCCCTGCAATGGCAATAACAGGGCTGGTCCTGACCTTATTTACCAGCAGTCCGGGTGAACTGGTAATCAGCGTATTGGTTTCGTTGGAGGCTATCGGATCTACGGTGCCTTCTGACGCGGTTACTACTGCCACATTCGGAATGGTGCCGGTGGCAGCTGCGTCCACGGTACCGGTTACATCGATATATACTTTACCGGTATCAGTATCTCCACCTGGCATATTGGCCACCACGCGAACGGGACTGCCTGTACCAGTGGCGCCGGCAGTGATCACTACCCCACCGGTAGATCTGGCCGTCCAGCTCACATTGATGAGCTTAGGAGAAATAGCGTCTGTAATGGTGGCGCCTGCAGCATCACCAAGGCCTGTATTTTCCACCGCAATATTAAAATGGATCACCTCACCGGCAATAGCCATAGCAGGCGCTCTTTTCACGGCGGAGAAATAAGGACGACGTATAACCGGTATCGTTACGGTACTGTTGATGCCACCCGGATCCGCGATATCAGGAGATGTGGCATTGGCAGTATTGGTAAGATCTCCTTCAAAAGAAGATTTAATATCGCCTTCAATGGTAATGACCACCGAATTATTGGCAGGAATACTGGCGGTAAGATTAATCTGTGTATTGGTAGAAGTGTTCGTTAATATTTGTGCGGTGCCCGTAGTGGTATACGCAATATTGGTTGCCACAAAATCAGCCGGGATAACATCTTTTACAGTTACACTGGCGGCATCACTGGGTCCTGCATTCAACACTTCTATATGGTATATCAGATCCTGACCTGCCAGATAAGGACCGGAGTTCGATACAATTTTATTGATCTGAATGTCTGCCTGATGGGTATAGGTAATGACTACCTGGTCGGTACTTGGCGGGCAATTTCCGTTGGTGATCGTCCAGGCCAGCGTAGCGGTACTATTTTCCGCAATCGTCACAATCGTACGCGGATCTGCAGGGTTGGCAATAGTGGCGGTGCCGCTGACTACTGTCCATATACCGGTACCCACCGCCGGGGTGTTGGCGGTCATGGTAAATACCCCTGAATTGTACTGCGTTTTGTCGGCGCCGGCATTAGCAACAGTAGGCGATGCGTGAATGATCACATCTACAGTACTGCTGGTAGGCAAGCAGGTACCATTGCCGATTCTCCACCTGAACACATAGGTCCCGGGCACCAGGCTGCTTACGGTAGTAACGGGGTTATGGATATCTGCAAAAACAGCGGCTCCGGGTCCGTTTACCTGCGACCAGGTGCCAACACCGCTGGTGGCCACATTACCTGCCATGGTGGTGGTAGTAACGGCACACAATTCCTGGTTGGGACCTGCCACTGCTACAGTGGAAGCGGCATCTATTGTTAATGTAAAAGGATAGGTAACGGAGCTACAATTCACCGCACTATTGGTGAAAGTAATTGTAAAGTGGTAAGTGCCCGCAGCAACATTCCCCGGGATGGGGATGCTCAGCGGTGTTCCTGACAGCGTTCCATTGGTGATGGCTGCAAAACCGGGCATATCACTGCTGCTCACACTGTATTTATCCGGGCTGCCGGAAGTAATAGTATACGGCAGGGAAAGCACCATGGTTCCTACGCACACATTAGCTACTGTTCCCAGCGTAGCGGTGATGGCCGGGTTTACTGTTACCAGGAATGTCCTGGACACACCATCCCCCTGACATCCACTTACGGTGGCGGTTACACGATAATAACGGGATGCAGTGAGGGCGCCCGTATTTAATGTAGCTGTAGTCTGACCGGCTACAACTGTCCAGCCGGTACTGCCGTCCGCACTGGTTTCCCATGTATAGGTAAACCCGGTACTGGGTGTACCTGTTCCTGCTTTGGGGGTAACTACCGCTGTAAGTTGAGCAGCGGTAGTATTACAAATAGGTTGCTGGCCCGTAATGGCCACGGTATAATCTATTACCTTTAATTCTATAGGGTTGGATACCACCCGGCAGTTGAGATTATTAATTTCTGCACTGCCACCAGCTGCCACTACCCGGTATTCAAATCCGGCCTGCACGTTGGTCACGGGGAAGGTATGCTGATTGCTGCCGCCATTATTTAAAACACCACCTTCATTGACCCAGTCAGTTGTACCCAGTGCTCTTTTCTGTAACTGGAAAAAATAATTGGAATAACTGCCGGCAGGCAAACTTACATCCAGACTAGAATTCCCTCCGGCACAAACCACACCAGTGGCTTGTGTAAAGGTGATAGGAGGACCGCAGGCAGCAAAAGCGATATCATCCAGCGCCAGGTCATTACCATTACTATTAGGCGTATTACTGAAGATCCTTAATATCACTGCGCTGGTAGTAGCCGGCATCTGAAACACACCTGCCTGTCTTACCCAGGTACCCGGACTCTGATAAGGAACCGTTCCGGTAGACACAGAAGCGATGGCCGCTCCGTTTGGATTATTGGCATCCAGGATATCAAACCGCAAACTGGGCTGGGATACGCCGTTCTGGGGGTTGATGTTCATGATCCAGGCAGAAAACTCGAAAGTAGTACCGGCACATAACCCAGTGATGGTTCTCTGGTAAAACTGACCTGGCCTGGCTTCCGCATCTACTACCATACAATAACCCGTACCATCCGTGGACGTATGATCCGGGCGGTCTACGAAATAAATATTGTTGTATCCCCTGGTGGTATTACTGATGGTATATTGTCCGGGATAAGGGCCCGTGGGGCGGTTTCCGGTACCGGGACTATAATAAGTGTAGGTAGTAAGGCCTGAAGGCAATGGACCTCCCAGCGTAGGCTTGGCCGCAGATGGCGCCTGACCAAAGGTTTCCTTGAACACCGGATCACCTAATGAACCGGTACACTGTTGCGCACTTGTGGGAATAGCAAACAACGAAAAAACCAAAATACTCCACACTAACATTATCTGACATCTGTTCTTTTGCATAAAGCGAGCTATCTGCAACCGATGTTTTGGAGTACATAGAGACATGGTAGACTTATTGATCATAAGGATCCGTATTTGGAGGATATAGTCAGGCAAAACCAACACTCATGAGTTAAACACTATCCGGGGATATCAACCAGCATTCTTTGACAATCAAGACAAAAGGGGGTTCCATACGTGTCAGACTACACGTTGTTACCGTAGATTTTGTGCTACGAAAAATTATTATATATCAATCGGAATCAGTGCGTACTGTCACCATCTACATACATCTATCTTCCGCAACAGTATCATTCAGGGATAATCAACAATAAAAAGAGCAGAAAGTTTAGTAATTCTTTCAATTAACAGTAACGTATCAACTGAGGGGGGCTTTCAAAATAAACCAGTGGCTACATCAGGAATCCTATCTACCAGAAACAGGTATAAAAAAAATTACGAATTACGGATTTGTAGGAAGATAAACAGCGGACAACCCGTGTTAGAACATCTACCTGCAAATACGTAATTCGTAATTCTTTCCGTGCACTTTATCGTGTAATAATTCCCAGTTCTGCCACCATTACTCCATTACCATTATTAATATGCAATGCAGAAAACTTAAAATATCTTGCTTTCAGCGGATGATCGAGGATCACCAGTTGTTGCACCGGGTTGGCCTCTATATTATGAAAATCACCTGCCCTTGCCTTTTCCCAGTCACGGCCATTCTGGCTCACATAAAAAGCATATTTGCCAATCAGGCCTTCATCTTTTCTATCCTGCCGCGGCAAATAGGTAAAGGCTTTAATAAGATGTGCTTCGCCCATATCTATGGCTACATCTACCGGAATTTTTCCGGAGAGTTCCGGTGTTAACGTGTTCCAGTTCGTGCTTTCATCTTCATCCACTACATTGTCGGCCTGGCTGCCTGCAGGCGCCTCTATCACCTTCCATCCTTTTTTACCAATGCCGTAGATCGCGGTTTTAATGTCTCCCATTAAAACTTTACTGCCACTTCTGGCTTTGATCGTACCGCCATCTGCAAAGAGAAAAGGTTGTTTGTATACCGGTGACTGCAATGTTGGATTGCTACCATCTACGGTGTAGTAAACAGGATCGGCAGACTGTACACCAACGATACTTACCATACCTGACTTTTCTCTTTTAATGATTGGCGCTTTGATGTGAACAGGTTCTTTATACAATCCCACATCACTCAGTGCGATACTAACAGGAGCGTATACACGCACTCTTACTTTAGCAGCCGTCACATTTTTATCCAGGCGTATCAACCGGCTGGATCCAATGCTGGTAGCGGATGCGATGGCTTTCCATGCGCCGTTATCCATGACATCGATGCCAACAGAATCAATACGCTGGCCCAGTTTAATATTTTCCCGGAGACGGATCACATTAAATGTTTTGTTGCCGTGCAGGTCCAGTGTTAAGTCGGCCGTAGTCACCGCATCGTCTGTAGCCCAGTAAGAATAACGATCGGCATCAAGTAATAGCTGGGGACCAAATTTCGCGGCATCATTACCCCGGATGTTACTGGCTTTCAGCGTAGCACCTTTTGCGAAGTTTACAGCAAAAGTTTTGCGAAGCAGTTCACCAAAACCTTTTAAGGAAGCCACATCGATATCATTCAGCAAGCCTCTCTGGTCAGGCGACAAGCCCAGGTCCAGCGAAGCGCCGTGGCCAACACTTTCATAATAGAGGTCCAGTAACTGGGAGGAAGTGAAGACCTGTGCATTTTGCGACTCATGATAAAACCATCCTGGCCTGATGGCCACATCACATTCTGCGGGGATCCAGTATTTGCCATTGCGGGTACCTGTTGTACCCAGTTCTGATTTCACAAAGCCGTTAGCGGGTCGCTTTCCTTCCTCAGGCGCTTCAGGCGTATAAGTAGCCCAACAGGTGGTGCCGGCATGTCCGTCTTCATTACCTACCCAACGTGAACCAGGACCCACATCACCGAAAATAACTGCATCGGGTTGCATGGTGCGGGTAATATTCCAGGTAGAATCCCAGTCGTAATAAGTGCTGCGGTCAATGTTACGGGTTTCATTGGCGCCACCGTAATATCCGCTGCCGCCATTAGCCCCATCATGCCAGGAGGTGAACAGGGGACCATAGTTGCTATATAGTTCCTTCAGTTGTCTGCGGTAAATATCCAGGTATTCCGGCTTGCCGTATTCAGGGTTATTCCTATCCCAGGGAGAGCAGTAAAGGCCCAGTTTCAGGCCCAGTTGCGCACAGGCCTGCTGGTATTCTCTGATGATATCTCCTTTACCATTTTTCCATTTGCTTTGGGAGATATTATGGGTAGTGGTTTTGGTAGGCCACAGGCATAAGCCGTCATGGTGTTTGGCTACTACAACAATACCTTTGAATCCACCGGCTTTGGCGGCGCCCACAATTTGCCTGGCATCAAACTGTACAGGATTCACCAGGTTAGGATCTTCATCACCATAACCCCATTCGTGATCCAGGTAGGTATTGGCGCCGAAGTGGATCAGGCAATACATTTCCATTTCATGCCATTTCAGTTGGGCAGCGGTAGGCAGCACACCATAAGGCTTTGGCGCCGACTGGCTGAAAAGGTTGGTGGACAATGCCAGCAATCCTAAAAAAATACAGGTTCTTCTCATTCAAAAAAATGTTTTAAAAGTTGGACGCTTACCTGCTGATGCACCTGTTACGGCGCAGCCAACAAGATTAGTCGTTATACAAAGTATTAGCCAGTATTGATGTCATCTGGTCAGGCGAAACCAGGGAAAAAATTTGACCATAGAAGACCTCAAAAAAAAATATTGATATGAAAAATCACGAAAACAAGCTACTCCCATTCCCACTCCTCCTCCATAGATCCCCGCCAGGCACTTTGTCCCAAAGACAAATGATACAACTCATTTATACCCGGATCCAATCTCGTAATTGATTCCAGACTCACCAGTTTCGCATCTTTCAAATCCGGTTCCTGCTCACTGTGGAACTGCCAGGCACCATCATCATTATGATAAACAAATAAGATAGGCTTTCCTTCTAAAACATGTTTAGTAGTATATACTGCCAGGTTTCTCTCTTCATAAAATTTGAAGTCCGTATCTCTGTCAAGCAGCGGCTGCCTGAATTTCCAATTCACATTAAACCCTGGCTCCCAGGGAAACAGGCTTTGTTTATCCGGCCACACCAGTTGTAATGCCGGATAATTATAATGGCAATAAAAGCTATTTGCGATGCCCCAATAGTTTGGGTAAAATGATTTGTCAACAGTCAGAAACTGTATGGGGAAATCTGCTATAAAATCACCATAATGGACCCCTACCTGTAATGATTGTCCATTTTTTATCCGCTCGCAGGCATCATTTAAAACACTCCCCAACAGGTCTAATGATAAGCCAAAGCATATAATTTCCGGATGATTGAATTGCTGATAGAGGCCGATGGTATAGGCGAATCCCGGCAGATAGTCATCTGGTTTTACCTGTATAATATAGCAGCCGTATTGATCAATGTTACGTTGAATTTTTTCCTGTGGAATAGGATCGTGATCACAGTGCTCCTTGTTCAATGGATTATTTTTAAATTAATAAAATGTTATCTCTCCAATATGCTTATCCACATACCTGATACATCCCCCACCCTACCAACGCCGCCAGCAGCGTATTCAAAAAATTCACCGCATCATTTCCTATATAACGCTGACGCTCCAACGTAGCTCCCAGCAAAGAATCTACCAGGTTACCCACCACACCGGCTATTAACACTACCAATACGCGGCTATCCATTCCGAAGAAAGCACCGTATATCAACGCGATCAACAATGCACCCGCGGCACCCAGCAGCGTGCCTTCCAAACTGATAACGCCATCCAGTCCTTTGGGTTCTTTTTTAAAGCTGAGGATATTATAAAAGTTACGACCGTATACCATGCCCAGTTCGGACGATAGTGTATCTGCTGTAGCCGAAGCCAGACTGGCTCCCAGCATGAGTATAAAGACTGTAGCATATGCCGGGTACAGCAGAGCCAGCAGGCCCATGATAGCGGCCACGCCACCGTTGGCAAAAACCTGCCCGGCAGTACGTTGCTGGGAATGAGGATCCGCAGTAACAGTTTTCAACTGCTTTTTGTGAGAAGTGGCTTTTACACCGAGGATAAAAAAGGTACCCAGCAATACGAGGCCACCATAGCCCGCGCCCAGGACTGTTAACAGACCGACCAGGGCGGCCATGCCCGCTGCAGGTATGGTGAGTTTGCCGGTTTTAACGCAAATGACGGCGACAGCGATGATTCCCATCACTACACCTAACAGTTCGAATGAAAAGGATAGTTGCATATTGAAGCGCAAAACTATACAAATATCTCATTCCTGTTTTCTAAATATAGGGAGCTGCTTTTTCCTTTACCCATTCATGCTGCAGAGCCCAGCTATTCCAAACGGATTTGGCCCATTTGCGGATAGCGGCGTAGAGGTCTTCGTTGGTGTTTGCCCGTAGTACTTCCTGCACGGTAATGGCGGCGGCCTGTCCCGGAGGCGATATCGGTTCCCAGTGTTGTTTGGGGATGATGCTGTGTACATGTTGCACCTGGCGGCCGGTATATTGCTGTTCCAGTGCCAGGTACAGCCCTATCAGAGCGTAGGCGGTGGTCATGCCTTTGGCCACGCCGCCGGCATGCTGGGCACTATACGCATCTACTGACAGCTGGTGATGGAAGTCCGGATGTTCCAGGGCAAACGTACGGGCAGAAAGCTGATTGAAGAGGTCCAGGCATTCACCGGATGCATTATAGCGGTCGGAAGGGGCCAGTTGTTCATCTGCAAGGTGCAGATGACAGCCGGGGCAAATGATTTTATTTGCTGTCATAGCTGCTGAGTTAGTGCTGGTGTAAAACTTAAATTTAACGATTTTTACACCAGCACGAACGTTAAAAGCTATTGAAGCGAATGAGATACGCGAATTATTCTATCCCGTAATCATTCGCTTCAATAGCTTTCTGCCTTCTGCTTTACGCTCACTTCACGTACCAATCTCGCAATCTCACGTCTATTCCTTTATTGCCTGCATCTACCAGGCTTTTGAATTTATTCACATCGCTGAAACCATCTTTACCACGGTAGTGATAAGGATACACTATTTTAGGTGCGAAGGCCAGTACTGCATCGGCAGCTTCAGGAACGTCCATCGTATAAGGCAGATTCATACATACAAAGGCGATGTCGATATTTTTCAGGCTACGCATTTCCGGAATGCCCTGGGTATCGCCGGAGATATAGATGTTCTTTTTGCCGTAGTTCAGCACATATCCATTACCTCTGCCTTTGGTATGCATGGCAGTAGCACTTTCCGGGATGTTATACATTGGAATAGCGGCGATGCCAATACCGGACAATGATTTTTTATCGCCGTTTTTCAACACAATCACCTGGGCTTTATCCGCCGAGGACATTTTATCTGCTACCACCTGTGGTACAATGATGATCGTTTTAGCTGTTTTCACCGCTGCAATGGAAGCCGCGTCAAAGTGGTCACCATGTATATCGGTAACCAGGATAATATCCGGTGCTGTCAGCCCGGTATATTTGTCCGCACCACCAGTCGGATCCACGTAGATAGTTGTTTTACCAGCCTGTAATACGAAACTGGCATGCTCAATGGGCTGTATGGTCAGCTGGCCATTGGCAACAGGAATAACGTCTGGCTTCACCCGTTGTGCAGACACTATAGCAGCCGCAAAAAGGAAGCATAAGGAAAGAAAACTGATTTTCATAAAAGGTTGATTGTAGTTACTAAAGATACCCCGTTTATCCTTCTTTTTTTATAAAATGCTACATTCGTAGCTACTGCCATGGCGGAACTATATGGAAAAGATCATCCCTGGGTACCCTGGGTGGCCTACGGCATTGCAGGACTCACCGGCGCCACCAGGCTATATGAAAACCGGCACTGGAGCAGCGATGTATGGATAGGCATGGCATTGGGGCATTTTGTAACCAAAAGCATTTTCAGACATCAGCGGGAACTGGAACACAAAAAAGCCATGAAATTATTAGCGGTGAGCTTATAATATTTAAAAAAAGGAATGGAGTGGCGATGACCACTCCATTCCTTTTTTTAAGCCTCCTTAGTTGGCTGCATTGCCGGCATACTGATCCAGCAACTGTTCCAAAGAACTTACCTTATCCGGATATTCGGAGGCCAGGTTAGTACGTTCGCGTACATCCCATTGCAGGTTAAATAACTCGATGTTTTTTACACCTGAAGTTTTATCGGCTATCCGGCGCAACTTCCAGTCGCCCACGCGGATCGCTTCCGGGGTACCGTTGTTAACATAATAAATAGGTTGATGCACAGGATGTTCCAGCTGACCGCCAAGCAATGCCGCCACCGATTCTCCATCCAGGGTTCTGCCAGCCGGCAGCGGCGCTTTCACCCACTGTGCCAGTGTAGGCAATACGTCCATACTGGTAAATGCATCGGTGATGGTTTTGCCTTTCGGCACATGATTTTTCCAGTAAACAATAAAAGGTACGCGATGGCCACCTTCATACGTTTCTCCTTTCTTACCCCGGAAAATACCCGTACTGCCTACATCCCACGGCTTAATTACTCCATCGGATGACATACGCGCCGGGTAATCAATCCAGGGGCCATTATCGCTGCTGAAAATGAAAATAGTATTATCTGCCAGTCCCTGTTTTTCGAGCGCTTTCCAGAGCTCCGCCAGGTTAGCATCTATCTCTTCAATCACATCTCCATATAATCCACCGGCTGAGTGCCCCCTGAACTTCCTGGACGCTGCCACCGGCAGGTGGGGCATGTTGTGCGCCAGGTATAAAAAGAAAGGCTTGTCTTTCTTTTGCTGCTGCACATATTTAATGGCTTCCCTGGTATATAATTCCGTTAAAGAAGTATCTGCCGGCCGGAAAATTTCCGGCGTTCTGTCTCTGTAAATTTTCAATACAGTATCGGTCTTTACATACGGAGAACGGTAATCATGACTATACAACAAACCAAAATAATGGTCAAATCCCTGCGCTACCGGGAAGTTATACGGCTGTATATCACCCAGGTGCCACTTGCCGATCATACACGTATTATAACCCACTCCTTTCAGCATTTCCGCAATGGTAACATCTTCATCCGGCAGCCCTATTTTATAGCCCGGAGGAATCGGAAAATTGAGTTGTGAGCGGGTAGGATAACGTCCGGTTAATAAGCTCACCCTGGACGGCGTGCAGGAAGGAGAAGTCACCATATACCCTGTTGCCTTTACCCCCTGATCTGCCACATGATCAAGGAAAGGTGTGCGGATCTGCGGATTACCATAACAACTCAGGTCACTGTAACCCATATCATCGGTAAGTACGAAAATTATATTGGGCCGCTGTTGCGCATACACTTCTTGTATGCTGCCCATAGAAAGCCCTGCCAGTAGACAATAGATATACTTCTTCATAAATAATAATTACCAGTTTGGATTTTGTGATAATGCCGGATCCAGGTCCCGTTCTTTTTGCGGCACCGGCCAAAGATAATGTCTCGACTTATCAAATGCACGGTTAAAAGACACTACCTGCACAGTTACCAGTTGCCCGTTATTATTCCAGGTAATGCCATACACTGGTCCTTTCATCACCGTCTCGGCTGTTTTCCAGCGGCGGATATCGTACAGACGCTGACCTTCAAAGGCCAGTTCCACCGTACGTTCATATCTCACCGCATCCCGTAACTGGCTTTGGGTAAGACCTGTGGGTAACACCGGCATATTTACATCTGCACGCTGACGTACCGCATTGATGGCATTGTATACTGTTTGATCCAGCTGGTTCAGTTCTATTTTTGCTTCTGCATAAGTGAGCAATACTTCCGCATAACGCAGCAGAACAATGTTGATACCACAGTTGGTGGGATTGACATAATCTTCTGTGTTAATATACTTTTTCAGATTGTAACCGGTGGTAGAAGCAATATAGGTACTACCAATGGCGTCTGCTGTACCACTGTTGGGCGCCGGATGAAAAATGAGTCCGGAAGGCAGCACATCCCCGTCTACAAACAAGCTGTATCTCAGGCGGGGATCCCGGTTATCGTAGGGATGCAACGGATCAAAGTTGCTGCCACCGGCATTGATGTCTTTACCGTCTTTAGTCTGGTATGTATCCGCAAGTACTTTGGTGGGTACATAAGAGCTGTTGCCATTCTTCTGGCTATATGGTGCCAGGATGCTGAATATGTTGTTGGGATAGTTGTCCTTGATGAACTGTTTATCCAGGATCACTTCCTTGTTATTTTCTGCTGCGTAGCTGAACAATTTCTGGTAGCTGTCGTACAGCGTATAGCCGAGACCATTAACTTCCGCGGCGGCATTTACTGYCAACTGATAGTGACCCGCAAATAAATCAGCACGGGCTTTTAATGCCCAGGCCGCGCCGCGTGTAATACGGCCTTTATCGGCCGCAGCGGTGTAGTTGGCTGGCAACAAAGCAGCAGCATCAGTTAATTCCTTGTCGATAAAATCGTAGATCTCAGACACCGGTGTTCTTTTCAGGACCCTTGCCTGCTCCAGTGTAATGGAAGTTGTTACGAGTGGAACATCTCCATACAAACCAGCCAGTTTAATATACTGATACGCACGTAATGCTTTGGCTTCGCCCTTAAACTGGTTGATCAGCGCAGGGGTGACAGTAGTTACCTTGTCTACATTTTCGAGGAAATAATTGACTGCATGAATGCCTTTGTAAGCACTCTTCCACTCTCCATATACTTTAGCACTGGATTGGTCATAGGTGCCCAGTTCCACGTACGCCTGCACATCAAAGTTTTGGTTGGTATGCCCGATATCTGTCAGTGCATCCAGTGCCAGGATGTTGGTACTGTCGAGATCCTGGTATAATGCGTTAACAGCTAACTTTGCATCGGCTTCTGTTTTCCAGAAAATATTCACAGCGAGCCTGTCGGTAGGCGCAGTATCCAGCAGGTTCTTGTTGCAGGCTGCCAACCCAATGGCGAGAAAAAGAAATATACTTCTATTAACTAAATTCATAACAATTCATTTTTGCACAGTATTAAAACTGCAGGTTAATACCAACGGTGTACAGCGAAGTTTGCGGATAGTAGACCGCCCTACCGGATTCTGCTTCCGGATCCAGGTTCCATTCATTCAGTTTGGAAATGGTGAACAGGTTGGTAGCCGATACATAAATTCTTGCACTGCTGAGAAATGCCCGCTGACTGATGGCTGCCGGCACATGATACGCCAGCTGTATGTTTTTTAGCCGGAGATAAGAACCATCTATGACCAGCCTGTCGGAGGTGGCTACGTTGCGCAAATCGTACTTGAGAGGTCTTGGAAACCGCGCATTGGTATTTTCCGGTGTCCAGTAATTGTTGGTATAGATCTTATGCGTGAAACCTTCCTGGTTACCCATTTCCGCCAGTGCACCGGATAAGCGGGTATCTACTTTAGCAGCGCCCTGTATCAGTATGTTTAATTCAAAACCATTGTACTGAATGCCGGCATTCAAACCAAAAGTATATTTGGGAAAAGAAACGCCGATGTTGGTCATATCGTTGGCATCAATTTTACCATCGTTATTACGATCTACATATTTTACGTCACCGGGTTTGGTGTTGGCTGCCAGTGTCGGGTATTTATTAATTTCCTCCTGGGACTGAAACAGGCCATCTGTCTGGTACCCCCATAGTGTGTTAATAGGCAGCCCGGTTTTGATAATATAACGGGGATCTATATCCGAACCTGTAATATAAGGCCCGGTTCCTTTCAGATCTGTTACTTTATTTTCATTGTAACTAACGTTAGCGCCTATATTATAACGTACTTTTCCCGTTTGTTTGCTGCTATAATTCACCGCTATTTCCAGTCCTTTATTTTCCACGGCGCCGGCATTCTGTGGTGGTGCATTTAATCCTACGGTAGCCGGAATGTCCAGGTTCAGCAGGATATCGGAAGTAAGCTTGCGGTAATAATCAGCGGTCAGTGTCAGTCGGCGGTCAAGGAAAGCCGCATCCAGACCAAGATCCAGCTGCGTAGTGCTTTCCCAGCCCAGGTCTGTATTGGCAAGTGTGGTTTGACGATAGCCCTGCACCGGTACCCCGTTAAAAGTGTAGCTGGTAGACGTGAGCGCATCGTAATAGCTGTACAGGTCTACCGACTGGTTACCGGTAGTACCATAGGAACCTCTCAGCTTTAAGTCGTTGACCACCGGCAATAACGGTTTAAAGAAATTTTCCTGTGCTATGCGCCATCCGGCGGAGAAAGAAGGAAAAAAGCTATAGCGTTTATTATTGGCGAAACGGGAAGAGCCATCGTAACGGCCATTTACTTCCAGCAGGTATTTACCGGCATAGGCATAGTTGATTCTGCCAAAATAAGAACGTAGTCCGTATGCCACATCACTGCCGGCATTACTTTTGGTACCATCGTTGGTGCCTTGCCCGATGGAAGTGATGTCGTTGTTATAAAAACGTTCGCGGTAAGCGGAGAGAAAAGTTTGTTTGTTGCTGATCTGCGAATAACCGGCCAATGCTTTCAGGTCATGTTTACCAAACGACCGGTCATAGGTGAGCAGGTTGTTCCAGGTATATTCCCGCAGGTTGTTACGTACTTCTGTCAGACTGTTATTCGTTACCGTTTTGGTGATGTTGGTATTCTTATCCGTATTCGTATAGGCGTTAACGAAATTCTTCTGTTGTGTGTATATGACACGGGCGCCGAATTGCGTGGAGAAACGCAGGCCGCGAAGTAGTGCTACATCTCCCTTTACATTCCCGTTGAAGTAATCTATCGCCTGTTTTGATAAGCCTCCAATTTCATCAAACATAAGTGGGTTGTTACCTTGTGTGCTCAGCCCATAGGTACCATCCGGATATTTGGGTACTGCCCAGAGCGACCCATGCAGCATATTATTGAAAGGCGCCACAGATGGCGCATTAGAGGCATTGTTCTGATAATGGATATCACCACCAAAGTGGAAACGGCTACTGACAGGAACGTAGTCTGTATTCAGGCGTACTTCACTGAGCTGGTTACTGTAATTTTTTACAATACCCTGCTGATCCTGGTAACGCACGCTCATCCTTGTTTTCACCACTTCGTTTCCACCTGCCAATGATAAATTGTGGCTTTGCTGGGGCGCTGTTCTCAGCATAGTCTGGAACCATGTGTTAGGCATAGGATATTTATATCTGTCCGTTGCATTTACATATTGCTGAATGGATTCCTCTGTAAACCTTGCCGGCACTGCTACACCGGCGTTGGTATAAGCCGCCACCTGTTCCCGCATATAAGATTCTATATCCATCATTTCGGGTTTGTTGATGCTTTGCTGCCAGGCGTAGTAACCATTGTAGTTAACGGTGACTTTGCCCGCCTTTGCTCTTTTGGTGGTAATGAGAATAACACCGTTGGTAGCCCGCGAGCCGTAGATAGCAGTGGATGCTGCATCTTTCAGTACAGAGAGTGATTCAATATCTTCCGGGTTGAGATAGGCCATTTGTTGTTCTATCCCATCTACAATCACAAGTGCATCATTTTTGCCGAGGTCGTATCCACTGGTGCTGCTGCTGTTGATATTAAAAGTAGTGATACCTCTTACACGAATGGTAGCGGCTGATGCGCCGGGGGCGCCACCTCTGTCGAGTACAGTTACACCTGGGGCAATGCCCTGTAACGACTGCTGTATATTAGATACCGGGCGGCGGGTGATATCGGCGCCTTTGATCTGTGATACGGCGTTGGTCAGATCACTTTTCTTTTGTGTGCCATAGCCTACTACCACTACTTCTCCCAGTGCGGTTTCATCCTCGGACAGGCGCAGGTCGATATGATCGCGGCCATTGACCGGCACTTCCAGTTTCTTAAACCCGATACCGCTAATCAGCAGGGTATCGCCGGGAGCAACGGAGATCGTATAGCGTCCTTGCCCATCTGTTACGGTACCTGACCTGGAATGTTTGACAAGGATATTGATGCCCGGTAGTTGCTCGCCCTTACCTGATTTTACCTGTCCCGTAACTTTCAGTGGTTGCTGGGCCAGGGCAGTAAAAGATAATAGCATGGCGATGCCATACATGAAAAGTGAAAGCTTTTTCATTTAGTTGTAAATGTTAGTTTGATAGCTTTTATCAGCCGGAAGTAATGTTGGTCCTGTATTTTTTCATTGACAGGGGCAAAAATATATTTTATAGTCTACAAATCCTATAGGGTAATAATATTTTTTACGGAAAGTTAAAAAGAGGTACTCCGTAGTAACAGGAGTTCAATAATTAAATAAACGTCCTATATTGTTGTTGCACCCGTATCATCCACCCTAATGCTATACCCACATGAAGTCATTACGCTTCTTACTGATATTTTTTTTCTCCGCCGCTACAGTGGCTGCGCAGGAGGAACCCGATGTAACCCGCATTACCGACTCCATTGTCCGGGAAGCCAACCAGCTTTACCGGTCTGAAATGGCATCCTGGTATGGTACTGATATCTTCATGGAAAGATTTAAAGCAAAACATGAACATGCTGCCGGATATTTTTCCTACCGGAATAATGAATTATACAACTGCGTCTTCTTTTCAAAAGGAGATCAACCCAAAGTATTGGCAACGATTTCGTTTGACAGTACCTATGATATACAAAGGGCCATTGTATACGGAGAGGAGCGTGAATTTACACCGGAAGAGCAGACGCTCTATATACTCCGGAAAAAGGTGTCTGAGGAAATCAATAATAACGGAGATGGCTTCTTTAAATTCTACAAAAACAGCAAGTTAAATATTGTTCCGATCCTACAACCAGGTATTAAAAAAGTGTATGTATTTACAGGCACTTCTGCAAATGGAGTGGTACTTTTCGGGAATGATTATTTGCTGACTTTTGGAGATGACAATCAACTGCTCACTAAAAAGCGATTGCACCAAAGCCTCATCAGCACCGAGCTGGGAGACTCCACCAGGATAATAACGGGCGGTGTACACACCCACCTGGCGGAAACAGGTGATTTTATCACTGCTACCGATATATGTACGCTCCTGTCGTACCAGTCCATCACCAACTGGGAGCAATACTATGTGATCTCCAGTAAATATGTATCTATCTGGGATTGCCGGAAGCGACTACTGGTCGCCATCACAAGAGAGGCATGGGAAAAGATCAACAACCACCAGCGTGGGAAAAAATAAAGCGTTTACAGGGGCCGTTACTGACTGTTCTTACCAGCCCCTGTACATTCACTATTTAAACTGACTCATATCCGCAAAAAACGCCACATTTCCACTCATATCTACCTTGTATGCGGCTGGTCTTCCTTTTTTATCTGTCAACTCTATGAAATAATTATCCGCATCATCAAACTGCATCCCATAAAGGATCATATCTGTTTCATTGTCCTCGTTATCGTCAAAGAAAATAACTGGTGCCTGTTCATAATTCGAAAAATGTTTCCTGATTTCTTTTTGTCCGGCTGCCGGCAAATCATTGAATGACGCATGTGAAGTAGTCCCTACCAGTTGTGCATCGTTATCATAGTACGCAGACATTTCCCCCCCTTTTGCATTAACAAAAGTAGCTTTGTCGAAATACGCGTCTCTTGTCCAGCTAACGTCCGTTACATTACCGAAGTCCACGGCAAACTGCTGCTGGGAGAATGAACTGATATCCTTTCCTTCCAATGCTTTTAGCGTAATTTTTTGCRCATGACGTTCCTTACGCATTTCTTTATGACTGACTGCGGGGCCGCTGGTTTGCGCGTAAAGGGAGCACGCTGCGATAGAGAAAGCAATTGACATGATTACCTTTTTCATGATGGCAAAATTTAAATGTTAACAAATAAAAAATGCAGCACGAAGGGTTAAGTGGTATCATGATAACAACACGATATCGGCCTGGTTCAAAACGTTATGTTAAAAAATTATGCTTCCTGCGATGGCAGGGTATAAACAAAGGCAAACGTATCCGGAGCTGCTGCCTTTACCTCCAGGTTGCCGTTCATTTTAGTCATAAAATCGCCACCCGTAACCAGCATCAGTTTATCCTCCGGTTGTGGCAGATCCAATAAACCCAGCAGTGCCGGGGTAACAGCAATGGGCTGGCCTTCTACCCGAACGATTGTTCCTCCATCATGTTGTTCTGCTTTGATCCGGATGGTACCACCATGACCGGTAAGGGTTATGATTTGTCGCAACAGGGTACGATGTACAAACTGCAGCATATCGGGATCAGCAGCTACGGCCGTTGCTGACAGAACCTGTATGTCGATGCTGAGTCCTTTACTATCCGCATCGGTCTGCATGCTATCTATCACTTTCGGAAGCATTTCTGTGATGTCACAAGCAACGGGATGAAACACGAAGTCAGAAAACTGTGATTTAATCCACCGAAGGATGCCATCAAAATTATCCAGGGTGACGCGGGAATCCTGTTCTACCCGTACAATGCTGCCCAACAGGGCCTTACGGTCATGTGTACCGCGTTGCCATAACATGGCAGTTTCGATGATATCTTTTATGGGTGCCCGAAAATCCTGTGCTATCAATGATAACAAGCGGTTCTTAAAATCATCCCCTGCCTGTAATCGTGTATTCTTTTCCGTGATACCGGCATTCAATGTCGCCAGGGCTATGGCATACCGGCGGGAAGCATAATAAGATAGACAGTAGATAGCTGTAAAAACAAGTAATAGTATCAGCAGGGATAATAAAAATATCAGCAACCACCGGTGGCTGGTTCTCTGCAAATCACTTTGAACAATGGCTTGTTGCTGCAGCTGATCGGTAATTTGTAATTCCTGCATTTGCTGTTCTTTCAGGAAATAACTGATATAGTCTACCACAGGAAGTTTGCCTGCTTCGGATTGTTCGAATGTGGCCAGCTGCCGTATCGATGTACCATAAAGCCTCATTCTTCTCCAGTCCCTCTGCGGCAAATAATGAGCATATAAGCCCGGAGTTACATCCATGATAGATTCATTGTCACCTATTTCTTTCGCCAGGTAGAAAATTTTCTCCGCATAAGCAATAGAATCTACGTTGTATCCCATGTGCATGATGTCCCCCTTCAAATGAAAATACGCGGTAAGGGATTCATCGGGTAATCCTTTCTTATATGCTTCTTCCGCCAGTTCATTGATGCTTTTTTCTGTTTGCGCAAAGGGTTTGGTTTTTAACCGGGTCATGTATTCAAATAGTCTGGCTTCATACCATTCCATGCTATAAGGATGTTTGGCAGCAATACCGCTCAATTCTTTCAGCGCCCATTTTACAGAATCACTTTTAGCAGGATCTTTCCAGTAGTATTCAAGATAATTAACCAGATCTACTTTATAATCGCCTAATTCAGGATAGCGGCTGCCCAACAGCAAGGACTGTTGCTCATATTCCTGTGCCTTACCCAAATTGCCTGCTGCCCGGTAAGCAAGTGCCAGGTTACTGAGATCTATACTGATGTTTCCTGAATCACTTATCGCCTTATCTATCTGTAATGCCTTGTAATTATATACGATGGCCAGCTTGGTATTTCGTTTTCTTGTATAAAACAAGGCAAAGTTCGTATATGCATAAGAGATACCTTTCTCGTTACGTAGCCTTTGGGATATTTCAAGGGCTTTTGTGGCATACCAGAAACAGCTATCCATGTTGTTGCGGTGATGAAAAAAAGAAAGACTGTTCAATGTTTTTACGTATTCACTGCTGTCTTTTGCCTGGTGCAGTTTTTCATGTAACTGCCGGAAGTTGTCTGTTTGGGCAAACGTTGTTTGCCAACTGCTAAAAACAGCCAGGCTATATAACAAATATTTTAAGCCTTGTGGTATCATCGTTTATTGCAATTGATGAGGTTTTACAAGGAGCAATGTATAAGAAAGCAATGCTCCTCCTTCAGGAAGATTGCCGGCTTTTATTTCTCCGTTCATCTTATAAATAAAGTCACGGCAAATGATCAGCGCTAATCCTGCACCCTGCTGCTCACCTGTATGTTGCTGGTTATTGTATTCAAACAAATGTGGCAACATATCTTCCGGTATACCGGGCCCCTGGTCAGCCACCGATAAGGTCATATGGTCCATGTCTGTGTTGCTGCAGATACGCAGTATTCCTTTCACCGGAGAAAACCTGACGGCATTATGAATCAAGTTACGATGTACGAACTGTAACATCTCCCTGTTTGCCCAAACAGCAGTGGTATCAGGAATGCTGATGTCAATCTGCAACTGTTTACCGCGGATAAGACTTTCCATATATTGAATAACTTCGGGGATCATGTCTGCCGGTTTACAGGCTTCCGGCGTATACACAAATCCGGAGGACTGGGAGCTGATCCAGGCCAGTATATTATCAAAGATCTGCAGGGTATAACCGGCAGTACGTTCCACCTCTATCATCCACCCGGTGGCTTCTTCTGTGGTTAGCACTTCTTCTTTCAGAAAAACGGCAATATTAATGATGTTGCTAAGTGGTGCTCTGAAATCATGTGCCACCACAGACACCAGTTTATTTTTGAAATCGTCATGTTCCTGCAGCAGCTTGTTTTTCGCCTGCATTTCCTGGTTCTTCACAGCGAGGAAACCGGCATTTCTTTTCATCTTTTTATATGCCCGGAAAAAGTACCAGCCTGTGAGTGTAGCCAGCACCAGTAATATGGAAAGAAATCCTGCCAGGTACAGCCGTCCCCTGGTTTCCAGTTGTTGTTTATATAACAATTTCTCCTGGATGGCACGTTTCATCTGCAAGGAATGTATATCATGCTGTTGGGTATAAAAGGAGAGATAATCCATTTCACCATCAGATTTAATGGCGGTTCTTTTCTCCAGGATGTCCAGTAGTATACCACTGTAGCGTGCAGCGCTATCCGGTTTACCGGCTTTTGTGTACCAATCAAACAGTTGGATAACATAAGGCAGCATGCTGGTCTGGTAACCTCCTCTTTCAGATAAGGTAACCATCTGCGAGAGGTATTGAATAGAATCGGCCTGGTGGCTGGCGGCCCTGGTAGCGGCCATCAGGCGGCATGCATTCATGCCGGTATAGTTATAACCCTTCGCTGAAGCAAAGGCAATCAATGACGACAATTTTGTTTCGGCAGCAACGGTATCCTTCTTCCGGAGCAAATCCTTTATGTCCAGCAAGTCCAGCTGAAGTAGGGCCGGCTGATCAGCGTGCCGGGTAAAGATATTGCGGGCGGTTGTTACTGCCCAGTGAACGGAATCTTCCTTTTGCGGATCATTCCTGTTTACGCTGGCATAATGCGTTAATGCCAGGGCATACACACTATCATTCCTGAAACGATGTCCTATCTCCATCGCTCTGCCGGCGTAATCCACTGCAGATGCGTGCTGACCGGACTGCTGATAATATGCACTGATACAAACATATATCTGGCCTATTCCGATGCTATCGTTCAATTTTTCATAGGCCTGCAAAGCATCCATGTAATAACGAATAGATAAATAGTAGTTATTATTCTCCCCATAATAACTACCGAGGGCCTGCCATGCATCTGCCTTCCCTTTTGTATAATCCAGCCGGGTAGCAATTTCCCTGGCTTGCTTAGCATAGAAAAATGTGGTATCCAGCTTTTTTTGCTGCGCTAAAATAGCCTGGTGATTCAACTTGTCCACATAATGCATACTGTCCACCGATATATCCCGGGCATGCAGTAAACCTGCATAACATAGAAAGCAGATCAATCCGAAACCTCTCCACACGGCCTTCTTCGGTTTGATTGCGTGAATGATCATAAATACCTGCGTGTTTGGTGAACAATGACTATCACTATTATTAGTGAGCAGCATGAATGGTATGCATAAACGGTTTATTCCCCGGAGAGCCCGTTGGATATGTTTTTCAATAGTATGTTGAAAGATAATAGTGTATAATCAGACAATGCGTTTATTTTTCTTAATATCCTGTGATTAACGTTCGCTTAACGTTAATTGCTCCTGAATATAAGAAATATTATTTAGATATGAGGCCTTCTCTTTTGAGCCCAAGGGAATTGTTTGGCAATTCTTCCCCACTGTTTTATCTTCCCGCAAATTTTCCGATATCATGAAAAGAATTGTAGCCATCCTTGTTTTGGTAGCCGCCTGTAATAGCAGCTTTGCACAGGAAGCAGAGGTGTACCAGGAACCCAGTAAAGAAACCGTCGCCTACCAGGAATACCGCGAAAAAATAACCAGGCCGCCATATGGGCTGGAGAAAGTGTTGATGATGATAAAAAAAATAGCCGGCAATGACGAAAACATGGCGCTGAAACAGAAAGACTACCTGACATTATCCCTGCGGGAGAAGTTTACCTATCATATGATTAACGCGGAATCGTATAGCCAGAACTGCGATGCCATGCCACCCGTGATGGATGCCGAGAAAAAAATCTTTGCACAGCTCCCGGATGCATTCGGTGAATATAGCTGGAGTGAACGGCAACTGAATTTCCTCCATGCCAACCGCGACTCCGTGATGGCATTAATCACCGAATCAATTGGCAGAAGCAACCGGGTAGGTGTGAATTATAAAAAAGCCATTATTGAAATCAATGGCAGGGAAATGATTCCTTTGCTGATCAGCACTTATAACAGGGATCATAAAGACAAAGATATTCTTACCGTGCTGATGATCCTGATGAAAAACAATGAGTACGCACATTTCCTGACTTCTGCTTCCTACAAAAAATTATATGCAGACGGAGAGAGCAGCTATCATGCTTTTCTCAATTTCAACACCGCCAATGAAGAGCTGATCATACAGCGGGCAAACAACTTTTATAATGCACTTCCTAAAAAAGGTTAGTAGTGTACTCCTGCTGCTGGTCAGCTTTCATGCAGGGCTGGCGCAGGACAAATGCGGCTATGTGCTGGTACCCAAAGGGCACTACTGGATCGGCAAAAAACAACATACGCTGAATCCACGGCGGCAGGTGAACACTGACTCTTTTTATATCGCCGCCTGCGAAACCACCAACCGGCAATTTGCCGCATTTGTGGCGGCTACCGGCTATGTAACAGACGCAGAGCAACGGCATGATGCCCTCGTGTTTGTTCCGGGGCTGCGGGAATTTGAGTGGCATAACGACAGCACCGCGTTCTGGCGTTTCCCCAATGGCGTTAGTATTGGCGGCATTGAAAATAAAATGGATCACCCGGTCACTACCATCAGCTATAAAGATGCCCTGGCCTATTGCAAATGGGCCGGGGTAAGACTGCCTACCCTGGAGGAATGGGAAATAGCTTCCCGTGCAGGTGCTGCCACCGATTATTTTTTCGGCGCCACCAATGCCCAGATCGGCCGCTACGCCAATATCTGGCATGGACAAGACCATTTGCAGGCCGACAGTTCAGACGGTTATATGTATACCTCACCCACCGGCAGTTTTCAACCGAATGCTTGGGGACTGTATGATATGTATGGTAATGTATTTGAATTCTGTTCCGGTAAGGTACTCCCCAATGAAAGTCTTACCGTGGCACATGCCCGTGGCGGCTCCTGGTGGTGCAGTAAGACGGCCTGTTCTTTTTTCAATTCTACTGATATTGGCAGGGTGAACAAGCGGGCGTCTTTTAGCAACCAGGGGTTCAGGGTAGTGAAAAAAAGTGCGGGACAATAGCTGCTCTTTCACACCAGCGAAAGAACAGCTACCGGGTAAATAAACTACTGCTTTATTGCTATATCCGTCTTCACGGTTTTCGGTAACATCTCCTGCAACTGTACTACCGGTTTAAAAGACACTATAAAGTCATTACCGGTAATATTTACCCCTTCGCAGGCCGTTAGCCTGAAAGATGCTCTCTCAGGCCCCTGTGCCATATAATACTTCATCCACCTGATACGGTTATTGCGGAAAATCAGGTCGCCCGTACTGCGTGCGGTGAGTACCGGGTAATCATAGATCTTAAAATCATTATTTTCTATCCGGATATTCCGGTGTACCATATATCCCTTTAGGAGGGTATGGTTCTCCGGTGCAATGGCAATCACGTAATTATTGGGCGCCAGGTTATAACCGCAGCCTTCAAACGTGTTACCGGTAATCGTTACATCCTGTACCGGGCCCGACTCGTACCAGCTGCTGGCATCGTCCGCTATTAAAATAGCATGCATACCGGTTCTGTAAAAGGTATTGTTGGCAATCAGCACTTTCTTACGTGTGGTCACCAGTAGCCCTCTTGTATGTATGCCTTCAAAACGGCAATTTCGTATAGTCAGTGAYGGTACCCAGGTAATATTTTCCAGGCAGTCGCCGGTGCGCACGCCTGCCGGCATATYCTTGCTGAGCGTTACTTCCATTTCCCTGTCGGACAGCATCTTTGCAGCAGTAACAAGACCATTGCCATAGCCCTGCAACTCCGCGCTGTGTACAAATCCAATGCTATCGCCGGCAAAAAAGGCTTCAAAGCCATAGGTCTGGTGATGCATGAACCGAAGCTTCAATACCCGGGGTGATACCACCTGTGTGATCTGCAGGTGCGTACCGTGTACATTGATCGGATCATCATGCAGTCCTTTGAAATGCGCGTCTGTAATTTCGATAGCACCCTTACAGCCGGAAAAGTGCATCCCATCTGCAAAAGCAGCCATGACCCTTCCACTGCCTTCTGCAGGCGTTATCTGTATATGACTGTAGTAGAGATTTTCAGAAAACTGGGAGGTAATACCCAATCCATGCATGTAACGCATGTTGATACTGTCGAGGTGTACATTTTTACAATGTTGTATAAATGCACCTACCTGGTCTCGTATACCATCTCTTACACTCAGCACATCGCCCATCTTTCCTTTGAAAGCGGAAAAGTCGCCACTGAACTGTACCACACCCGGACTGATCAGCGTGGCTCTGCTTTTGTAAAACGGATCCCAGGAAGAATATGTATTCACACCTTTTTCGACATCTGATAGTATGGCATGGAACTGCTTCATGCCCCACTTTTCGCCATACCATTCCAGGCGCTGGTTGATGATAGCAAACCGGGAATCCCGTTGCACCGCGCCGGTTACTTCTGTTGGAGAAACTGCCACCAGCAGCATTTCCGCCATGGAAGGCCGCTCAAAGTCCACGCTGACATTGCGCAGGGTGATATCTTCACAGTGGTCAAATAACCAGGTGATCATCTTACCATGAAATACCAACTCGGCACCATTCCCTTCAATGGTTAAGCCTTTAAAGTTTTCGAAAAACAGGCCAATGGTCTTCACCTTATCCGGCACTTCTGTTTCACTGGAAGTATTGGAAATGAAATAGGTTTTCTTCACCGCGCTGTCCGGATAAAAATCGTACCTGCCGGGCTTGAACTCCAATACAGCGCCGGGCTTATCCTTACAGGCGGCAATGGCCTGTTGTACGCGGGCGGTAACATCGGTAAAAGTATTGGGCTTAACGCCTACGGGAATACGTTGTTGTGCAACGGAAGCGAGTGATAACAGTAAACCTGTCAGCATGGCCATTGATCGGTGAATCATTATCTTTTTATTGCTGTTAAGAAATTTCACGTGGATTATTTCCCGGTATGTTTCCGTAAGATACATTTTCAGGGGAAAGACCGGCTGTTCACATTTTTTTTTGCTCAAAAGAACAAAATACAACGCCGGGAGTTTATATAAAAGAAATATCCGTCATGAAAAAGGTATTTCTCCTGCTATTATTAAGCCCGCTGGCCATGGTGGCTCAAAAGCAGCTCCTGATCAATAATGTACAGTTATTCAACGGTAAGGAAAACAAAACGGAAAATGTGAATGTGCTGATCACCGATCGTTTAATCACTAAAATCTCCCGGGAGCCTATTCCTGCCAATAAAAGCATGTTGGTAACGATTATTGACGGGCGGCATAAATTTCTCATGCCGGGCATGATAGATGCGCACTGGCACGCATTCATGTGTGCCAATACCATGATGGATATGATGATGGGGGAACAGAGTTTCCTTTTTATCCGCGCCGCCAAAGAATCAGAGCGTACGTTGCTGAGGGGATTCACGTCCGTCAGGGATCTGGCCGGTCCTGTATTCGGGATTAAAAAAGCTATTGATATGGGCATACAACCCGGCCCCAGGATTTATCCAAGTGGGGCTATGATTTCCCAGACCTCTGGTCATGGTGACTTTAACCTCCTCAGCGACCCTCCGCGGATGTCATCCAATACTGTTGCCCGCCCCGAAGCATTGGGCGTAGGTATCATTGCCGATGGCTACCAGGAAGTATTAGTCGCTACCCGGGAACAACTGAAACACGGGGCTACACAGATAAAGCTGGCCGCAGGTGGCGGTGTGGCGTCATCTTATGATCCGCTGGAAGCTACGCAATATTCTGTAGAAGAAATGAAAGCTGCAGTGCAGGCGGCCGGGGATTTCGGCACCTATGTCACCGTACATGTATATACTACGGAAGGCGTAAAACGAGCGGTAGCCGCCGGTGTAAAATGTATTGATCACGGACACCTTATGGATGAAGAATGCGTAAAAATGCTGGCTGACAAAGGTATCTGGCTGAGTATGCAAGCATTCGACGGACAAACAAATACCTATAGCGATCCTCAACAGGCCGCCGACAGCAAAAAAGTCGGGGAAGGCACTGACAATGTATACCAATGGGCGAAAAAATATAAGGTGAAACTGGCCTGGGGAACAGACCTCCTGTTTAATCCCGCCGGTACTATAAACCAGAACGCCAATATTATCAAGCTGAAATCCTGGTTTAGCAATTTTGAAATCCTGAAGATGATCACCTATGATAATGCACAACTACTGGCCCTTTCCGGCGCCAGGAATCCATATCCCGGCAAACTGGGCGTGCTGGAAGAAGGTGCTTATGCAGACATGTTGCTCGTAGACGGAGACCCTTTACAAAATATTGAACTGTTGGTAGATCCGGAAAAAAATCTGCTACTCGTCATTAAAGATGGTACCGTCTTTAAAAACATACTCCCCACACCATAACATCAAAATAAAAACCAAATCATCGCCACCGCCGCAGCAGTCATTAAAATAAGCGTCAGCGCACCCAATAAATTCGAAAACTTCGAATTCGTGAATTCTCTCATGATCTTTTTATTGTTGCCGATGTGCATGATCATGGCAATCATGACCGGTGCCGTTAAACCATAAGCAATGGCCGTGTACAGCAATGCCTTAATAGGGCTCACACCCAGGAAGTCGAGCGACAATCCTACGATCAGTGAAACGATAATGGAGATATAAAATGGCTTCGCCTGTGAAAATTTTTTGTCCAACCCGGCCTGCCAACCCAATGTTTCTGCCAGCATATACGATTGCGAACCTGCCAGCACCGGTATGGCCAGTAAGCCGGTACCTAATACTCCCGTGGCAAAAATGAGATAGGTGAGTTTACCTGCCAGCGGTTGCAGCGCCTTCGCGGCCTGATCTACGGTATCTATTTGTCTTACCCCGGCTGGAAACAATACGCTGCCGGTAGTGAGGATAATAAAAAACATCACGATGTTGGAAAACAACATACCGGTGTTCACATCTGTCTTCATATCACTTAATACTGCTTTATCCACCACAATACCTTTGATGCTATGTGCCTGGTCTTCCGCTTCCATAGTAGTTTGCCAGAAAAAAAGATAAGGCGAAATAGTGGTACCTAAAATAGCCACGATGATGGAAAAGAAATCTTTATTATACTGGATAGTAGGAATAAACGTATTCCTCACCACCGCCCCCCAATCCTGCTTCATCATAAAAGGTACGATGATATACAGCAACAACGACATACAAAGCCACTTCAGTATCCTGGCAATCTTCTGATAGGAGTACTGGATGATTACATACATCATGATAGCCGTAACAGCCACACAAAAAACGGATACCGGTATAGCCGGAAAGATCATATGACATACCGCCCCCATGCCCTGAATATCGGCGCCCAGATTGAGCGTAATGGCCGGAAAGCTGAACAGCAACATGATATATAATACCGGCCGGGGATAGTATTTTTTTAACGTCACCGTTAATCCCTGGCAGGTCACCAGTCCTATTCGTGCGCACATGCCCTGCACACCGGCCATTAATGGGAAAGTCAACAGGGATGTCCACAGCGTGGTCAACCCAAACTGTGCCCCTGCCTGCGAATAAGTGGCTATGCCGGAAGGGTCATCGTCGCTGGCACCTGTGATTAATCCGGGGCCTAATTTTTTAAAGAAGACCAGGAGCTTATTTTCGGATGCAGATGTAGGCATGAATTATCGGAATTAATGGGTAGACAGTAAGTTAAACCAAAATCTGCAGAATCAGTGAAGCCTCAAAACAGTGAAAAACCGGTTCATCCGGGTAACATAAAAAGGGTGTACCGAATGAATCGATACACCCCGGTTTATATCCGTCCGTTCCCCTCAGAACGTATGCATATATGCTTTATAACGATGTTTGACCGGCAAATTTCAGTAAACAAACCGGCACACTGCCTGCCATAGAAAATACCAAAATAATAAAAAACGGATTCAATGTACTAAAACCGCTGCCTAAAAATTCAGTACAAGTATGCTTACAACGCATTCGGATAAGATACAGTTTTTTTGGTATTTTTATAAACAGGCAACTGTCCCCCACGTTGTTTCAATTGTTGGGTGAGCAGCTTTGCYAGCTCTCTGGTTTTATCCGGGTAGCGGACAGACACGTCATTGGCTTCATAGATATCTGCCTGCAGATCGTATAGTTCCAGTCGCTGGTACTTCTCAAAATAAATCAGCTTCCACTTGCCCTGACGAATGGCGGTGCACCAGGAATTATCGGTACCGAGATTTCCACCGGTCCAGTCGTTGGGGTAATTCCAGATCAGCGCACGGCGGTCATCCCGCAGTTCAGGTTGCTTCAGGTATGGCACAATGCTTCGCCCATCGAGGGTTTGTACAGTCTTATACTTTTTCACACCAGCCCATTCCAGGATGGTGGGATAAAAATCTTCCATAATCATATATTGCGTATTCACGGTACCTGGTTTGGTAACGCCATTCCAACGCACAATCATCGGTTCCCTGACGCCACCTTCATACAGGGAACCTTTACCACCCCGCAGCGGGTAGTTCTGGGTGTTGTCGTTACCTTGTCTGGGGGGATGTGAAAAGCCCCCGTTATCAGACATAAACACAATGATGGTATTTTCCGTGAGATGATGTTGATCCAGGTAGTCCATCAGTTCCCCGAGACTCTGGTCCATTCCTTCCACCAGCGCCGCATAGGCGGCTTCCGGTTTAGGTAGTCCCATATCGAGGTAGCGTTGAATGAAGCGGTCATCTACATTGTAAGGCAGGTGTACCGCGTAATGTGCCATGTATAAAAAGAAAGGTTGTCTTTTTAATTGCGCGGTATCCATGGCCAGCATGGCTTCCTGGGTGAGGTCTTCTGTCAGGAAGGATTTCTTCTTCCGGTATTTCTCCAGGTTCGGCATTTCTGCCTGCAGGATAAAGCGGCCCGGTACGCGGCCAAAATCATCTTCCGCCAGGTAAGAGGCGGGATGGCCGGCAGCGCTGCCACCTACATTTTTCACAAAGCCCAGGTTCAGCGGATCGGCACCAATAGTTTGGTACGCCCCGAAATGCGCTTTACCACATTGAATGGTATAGTAGCCATGGTCCTTCAACACCTGGGGTAACGGAGTAGCATATACGCTTTTCTCCTGGTTGGGCAAAGGGGAGATACCGTTTACATTCCAGTCCGGAATATCCAGCAGACTGTCTTTACCATCCACGGCCTTGTTTTTCATGGAGGTCCAGTTGCTCACCCGGTGCCTTGCTACGTTCATGCCGGTGAGAAAGCTTACCCGGGAGGGTGTGCACACAGAGGCTGCGTAGGCGTTGGTAAATTTAGTACCTGCTTTGCAGAGGCGTTCCATATTGGGTGTACGGAATTTCCGGTTGGCAGATGTAATGCTGTCCCAAAAAGGAACGGAGGTATCCTGCCAGCCCATGTCATCTACCAGGAAGAAGATGATGTTGGGTGATTTTTGCGTTTGGCTTTGTGCCGTGGTAGCTATGCTGATGAGCAGTAATCCACCAAGAACTAATTTTTTCATTGCCGTGTATTTAATTTTCAATGGGTTCACCGGTAATATGATAGGCGCTGAAAGATCTTATCAGCGGTGCGTTTGTACTTTCCTGCACCTTCAATTGCAGCGCCGTTGTGTACAACGCGGGGAAAGTAATAATACGCATATTTCCTATGGCAGTGCCGTGATAAATATCCTGCCAGCGGCCTTTTATTTTTGCCTGCAGGGTATAACGGCGGATACGCTCTCCCTGCCTGATGTCTTCGCTGATGGTGACCTGATTTACCTGTTTTTTTTCCGGGAAAGATAACAGTAAAGCCTGACTTGTTTGAACCGGCGCACCAAAACGTTGTTTTATCTCCGCCCCGAAGTCTTGTAGCCGGGCTACGTCCGGCGCTGGCAGCAGGCCAGTGGTATCTGGTGTAAGACCGAGCATCAACGTGGCATTTCTACCAACAGAATGATAGTACATTTTCACCAGGTCTGCTAAAGGATAGATATGCGCATCATCGCCAGGTTCCCAGAACCATTCGTGGCGGCCATTGTATCCACGCAGTGGCGCATCTGCCATCGCAGGAATCCAGTACCGGCCATTGGGATCGCCCTCCTTTGCCAACTGAAAATGATTTACCGCGATAGCGGGATATTTGCTGGTGAGCATACTTGGATACGGAAAGGCAGACCAGCAAGGATAACTAACCGTACCACTTTCGGAGCCTCCCCAGCGGGCATCCGACCGTTGCGCACTCCAATAGAATAAGCAGTTCGGCTGATATTTTTCTACAATAGGCAATACATCCGGTGCCCCATCGGCCAGATCAGAAGCCCCACCATCGAACCATACTTCGAACAAGGGGCCATAGCGGGTACAGAGTTCCCGCACCATGCCTTCACACATCCGGTTGTAATATTGTTGCCGTTGTTGCCGGAAACTGCTGTCACCACCCTGCACTTTAAAATCGTGCACGCCCAGGAATGAATTCCATCGGATCCCGATATACAATCCAGGCTGAATATCGTACTTGCGGCAGGAGTTGATAAAATCTGCAACGATATCTCCTTTGCCACCTTTCCATTTTACCGCTTTGAGGCAGTAAGGATTTACGTCTGACTGGTACAGTGCAAATCCTGTTTCATGGGTGACGGTTAAAATCGCAAACTTTGCGCCCGCGGCTTTAGCAGCGGCGATCCACTGATCTGTATTCAGGCGTTCAGGATGGAAGATATTATAATCTGCCACCGGCGTAATACGGTTAGCCGTTTGATTGTAGGCCTTACCATCAAATACGTGCAGGTCGTAGTGAAATACCACGCCGAAGCCAGCCTGCTGCCAGGCCACCTGTGCGGCGGAGGGTCCCCCCCCTGCTGAATCCTGTGCCAGCAGAGCTACCGGCCCAAGCATGCCTATCAGCCAAAACAGCCACTTATTTATAGCCTTCATTTTGTTCCAGGTTTTTATCTGCATCTATTTCTGTTTGCGGGATCGGATATAATACGTGATAACTCTTTGCAGCCATACCTCTGGCCTGTGCACCGGAAATAAATAAATTCATGCGGATCAGGTCTTCTCTTCTTTTGCCTTCTCCAAAAAACTCCCGCCCTCTTTCGGCCAGTATAAAATTACGCAGGGCAGTTTTAGAAGGATAATCTGCCAGCAAAATTTTATCCGCTCCAGCACGGTCGCGCACTTCATTAATCAGGTCAATACTTTCGGCGGCAGGACCATTCAGTTCATTCAATGCTTCTGCTCTTGACAACAGGATATCTGCATAACGGATCACCGGAATATCGTTGCCCATGTCAGCAGATAAACCATTTGGATCCGGGACGAACTTGAAAGAGCGGGCATTGTTCAACGCCTTGCCCGTAGCATCTTTCGACATCTCAAAATAAGTACCTGATGTATTGGTATAATGTGTCAGGATCATTTTTAAACGTTTGTCTGCTGCATCAAAGCTATCCACAAATTTTGTGTATAGCTTAAACTGTGCACCGAAAATAATCCAGTTGGTTTGAATAGGATATCCCGGCGGAAAAGTATGTGCCATCACAATATTGCCATATCCCGTTTGGTTGATACAAGGAAACACATAGATGTATTCCGGATTGCTTTCATTCTCCACCGCAAATAAGCGGCTGATATCTCCGAAGAGATGATAGGTTTTCAGATCGATAATTTGTTGTGCAACAGCAGCACTTTCCTGCCACATCTGCTTGTTCAGGTAAAACTTACAGAGCACCGACAGCGCCGCGCCTTTAGTAGCCTTCCCTCTCTGTGCCTGCGTGACCGGAAGGTCCTGCGCGGCGGCGATCAGCTCTGTGGTAATGAACTGTTTCATGTCTGCATCGCTGGCTTTCGCCTGCAGGCCGTCTACATTTTTAGCACTGGTGATCAGCGGCACCGGACCGAAGAAATTATACAGATAGCTATAAGCAGCTGCCCGGATAAACCTTGCTTCTGCAATATACCCTTTCAGCTTATCTGCAGGTACTGCGCCGGCATTGTCTTTGTTATCCAGTATCACATTGGCATCCCTGATAGCGAGATAGGATTTAGTCCAGGAAGCAGAAAACATGGCGTTGGTGGCGTCCCAGGTAAAGTTGATAAAATCTTTTGCCTGTGATTCAAAACCGCCGCCGGTTTCCCACATCTCATCGGTGCAAAATTCACTGAAGCAGTATACATCATTCCGGTTGGCATAGCTGGTTACCTGTAACTGGCTATAGGCGCCATTCAGGACTTTTTCAAAACCATCTGCCGTGCCCGTAAACGAGGTAGGATCGTATTGGGTGTATATATCTTCCTTTAAAAATTTCTTACAACTGCTCAACAAAAGTATACCGGCAGCGATGGACAAATAAGCTATTAACATCCCCTTTTTCATCGGTTTATATTTTAGGTTACGTTTGATTAAAAATTAACTTTCACACCCAGACGGTATACCTTAGATAAAGGGTAACTGTTCTGGCTTACCTTGGTAACACTTGTACCCAGTGCGTTTGCATCCGGATCGTATCCTTCATAGTTGGTGATGGTGAATAAATTATCTGCTGCCCCATATACCGATAATCCTTTGATCGTGTTGTTGTGTACAGGGATCACATAATTCAGCGTGAGTGTCTTCAGCCTTACAAAAGAAACATCCTGCACCGTTAATGAATTCACGGAATACTGTCCGCCGTAACGGGAAGGATTGATGCCCGAAGGATACTTTGCATCGGTGTTTTGCGGTGTCCATCTGTCGAGGTAATACGTGGCCATATGATTACGCTGGAAGTTGATGGGGTATAGTGATTCGATGGCATTGGCATCGAGCGTAGAAATACCATGTACACCTAATAAGAGCACATTCAGAGAAAAACGTTTATACGTCACCGTATTGGTGAATCCCCAGGTGAACTTCGGCAGCGGACTACCCAATACAGTGCGGTCTTTAGCGTTGATAATCTTGTTACCATCCTGATCTTTGAAAATGGGATCGCCTGCTTTGGCACCTGTCTGGCCGGAAGCCGCAGCTTGTGCATCGTCTTTAAAAATACCGGTTATCTCATAACCATAGTAGGCATAGATAGGGAAACCTGTTTGCACCAGTGCAAAGTTTGGTACGAAAGAAAAAGCACCTTTGAGTACCTGTGGTATGAAATCCGGTAAGCGGGTTACTTTATTATGGAGAAAGGAAGCTGTGATACCGCTTTCCCAGCTGAAGTCTTTTTTCACGATGTTGCGGGTATTTACGAGGATGTCTACTCCTGTATTCTGCACACTACCGAAGTTCACCACCTGGGAAGAGAAACCTGTAAATGCGGCTACCGGCTTACTGAACAGCTGATCACCGGAATTTTTGATATAGTACTCTACCGATCCGGAAATGCGGTCGTTAAAGAAGCCGAAATCAAGTCCCAGGTTATACTCTTCTGTGGTTTCCCATCTGAGGTTTTCGTTGGGTAGTCTTGCTGGTTCTGCACCCTGGTAAAGGTTATCCCCAAGCACTGCTTTTCCACCGGCGATATAGGTTTGCAGCGTGGCGAAATTGTCGATGGCCTGATTACCTATTTGTCCGTAGCCGAAACGCAGTTTCAGATTAGAGATGCTTCCGGCATGCTGCATGAATGCTTCCTTATAAATATTCCACCCGGCGGCCAGTGATGGGAAGATCGCATATTTATGTTTATCAGAAAAACGGGAGGTACCATCTGCCCTGAAAGAGGCCGTGAGCAGGTATTTATCTTTATAATTATAATTCAGTCTGCCCAGATAGGAATTCAATTTATTGGAAGTGCGGCTGCTGTTTACATTATCACCGCTGATACCGTCACCACTGCCAAGCAGGTTGGTATTGGTAATATCTGACAGAAAGTTACGGGAGTCTGCGTACGAGGTACGATAATCATAGCGTTCGGTAGTGGTTCCCAGCAGGAGCGAAAAACTATGGTATCCAAATTTCCTGTCATATTTACCGAGGTATTCCATGATCCAATGCGAATTTTCCACATTGGTAATGGAGGCGATGCCACCGGCACTCAGCCCGAACTGGGTAATGCGACTGTTGTAATAATCAGCGCGGGAGTTGCTGAGATCTGCACCCAGCCTGGCGGTAAAGGTAAGGTCTTTGATAGGGGTATAGTTGGCGATCACTGTACCATAATTATTATTGAGTATCTGTGACTGGGTAATTCCGTTCACAATGGCCAGCGGATTTTCCAGTGCTATCAGCGGATTAAAGCGATAACGCCCGTTGGCATCTTTGTCTGTGGCAATGGTGGGATCGAAATTGAGGGCGGTATTAATAGCGCCGGCATTTTCATTGAAGCCCGTCTGGTTGTAAGGCTGATTATTCTTTGTTCTGCTGAGGTTCATCGACAACAGCAGATTAAATTTGTCTGAAGGAGTTATTTCATAATTGATGCGTGCGTTATATTTTTCGAAGTTGGTATTTTTGAGAATACCATCCTGGTTGAAGTAGTTTAAGCCTACATAGTATCTATTATTCTTTGCCCCACCAGACATGGAGAGCTGGTGATTATGCGCCACGGCTGTTTTAAAGATTTCGTTCTGCCAGTCGGTGCCGTTGCCGATAGCATCCATCTGTGCTTTGCTAAACACGGCAGGTTGATTTTGTGCAATGGACAATTCATTCAGCACCTGCATATATTGTGGTGCGCTGAGGATATCCATTTTTTTGGCGACCTGCTGCAGACCGATGTAGCCATCATAGGTGATGGTGGTTTTACCCACCACTCCTTTTTTGGTGGTGATGAGCACCACGCCATTGGCGGCCCTGGAGCCATAGATAGCAGCGGCGCTGGCATCTTTCAACACCTGTATGGATTCAATATCATCCTGGCTGATGGAAGCAGGATTTACGCCTGGGAGGCCATCTACTACTACCAGCACATCATTGCTGCTGTTGATAGAGCCGGCGCCTCTTACGCGGATGTTTACGCCACCACCCGGTGCGGAACTGGATTGATTCACATATACGCCGGCGGCTTTACCATTCAGCGCCTGTAACGCATTGTTGTTTACTCCCTGCGTTAACTCCTTTTGTCCAATGGTTGCAATTGATCCGGTGAGATCCGTTTTACGCTGGGTACCATACCCTACCACGATCACCTCATTCAGCGAAGCGGTGCTGCTGCGGAGTTTTACGAGGATAGAGGTGGACTCTCCCGGCTTCAGGGTGTATCCGGACAAGGTTTGGGGTTCGTACCCTATACTACTGATCACAAAGGTATAGGTACCATTTACCGGTAATCTGGAAAACGTAAATACGCCGAGTGAATCTGTTTGTGCGCCGGAACTCAGGCTGGTTAGCGTGTTGCGGGCAATTACATTTACGTAGGGCATCTTCTCCCCTTTTTCATTCCGGACAATTCCTTTTACGCTGCCTGTTTTCTCCTGCGCATAAAGCGGGGACGCGGCCCATAATAATAGGGTACACAAAAAATACCCGACCCTGGTTGATAAACGAAGTCTGTTTGGCACTGTTGATGTTTTTAGAATTAGACATTAAAATGCTGGCATAGCATGTCCGGAATGCTACGTGTGTGCATATCAGTTATTACTGCTGGTGGAGGTCAATAATAAATGCTGGTGGTATTTAATTTTGGTCTACTGCTTCTTTATGGTGTAATTCTTTCCATTGTTCACGACAATCAGATGATTCAATAACGCGATATCATTCAAAACATTCTTCAGTGAATCTGTTCGATCTATTTTACCAATAAAATTCATTCCTTTCAGGTCTGCCGGATTATAATGTACCGGCACATTGTAGATGGCCGCTAATTGATCCAGTACCTGCGACAGTTCCTGGTTCTCGAACATGTACCAGTTGGATACAGTAGTGCTGCTGTTGTTCATTGTTTCACGGCTGGCAGGCGACCGGCTGTTGATCAGTGCGGCGATGCCATTGCTGCGGTCATAACTGAATACATCACCTGGCAGCAGGTAATACTCCTGGTGTAATTTAACCTGTACCGTATCTGCTGTTCTTACGACTACTTTACCTTTATAGAGATATACTTTTGTTTTATTGTCGCCCCGGGGAGCTGTTACTTTGAATGCAGTACCTAATACCGTAGTGGCGATACCGTTACTAAAAACGGTAAATGGTTTGGCGGCATCCTGCTTTACATTAAACAGCGCTGTGCCCTCCAGCGATACATGTCTTACCTTCCCGGGGAATGCAGCTGTGTACTGCAGGGCGGATGCAGGGAACAACGTCACGGTGGTGCTATCATCCAGGAGCAGCTCCATGGCTTCGGCAGTGGTGTTGGTAATGGTTTTAAGCGATGTGGCTGCCATGACCGGGTGTGGTATGTTAGCCCTGGTACCACTCCACCAATAATAACTACCCAGCATCACACCGGCGAGCGCTGCGGCCACTGCTACCTGTTGGATACGACATATCACTACCTGCCACCTTCTTTGCTGTTGAATGGCTTTCCAGGAATCCTGCCAGAACGCAGCGTCTTTATCTATGCTGTGATCGAAGCTATCCCATTCTTTTTTCTCCTGCTCCTTGTCGGGGAGAGGCTGTAAATATTGTGCGATACGTTTCCTGGAAATCTTCATTACTATTTATCCGCTGTTAGTAAGTAATACGCAGCTGGTGAAAAAAATCCTCACTGCGGAGACGTTTTTTTGAAAAAATTTATACCCAAATGAATAACAGGTAGTTAGAAAACAATAAAGGACAGCAGCACGAAATATTTCTTCAGGTATTTCACTGCCCGGGCTACGTGATTATCTACTGTTTTTACAGAGATGGACAATTCTGCGGCTATTTCTTTGTAGGAATAGCCTTCCAGGCGATGCAGGATGAAGACCTTTTTTCTTTCTGCCGGCAGTTGTTCCAGCAGCACCTGCAGGCGATGATCCATTTCTTTTTGCGCTACAGGATCCGGCGTAGGGTGTTCCTGCGGGACTTCCCTGCTTAGGGCGTGCTCTATGCGCAATGCTTTCTGTTGACGCCGGAGAGCGTCCACATATACCGTATAGGCTATATTAAAGAGGTGTTGATCGAGAGAATAGTCTTCATTCAGGGAGCTGCGGTACTGCCATAATCTCAAAAACGTGGTTTGCAATAAATCCCGGGCATCTTCTTCCGACCTGGTTTTCTTCAGGAAATAGTAAAATACTTTATCCCGGCAGCTGATATATGCCTGCTCATACGACAACTCGTCTCCCTGTTTTATGGCTGATACTAATTCCAAGATGGGACTAAAATAACACATTTTCTCTTAAGCGGAAGACGGAAAGCAAAAAGCAAAAAGCTATCTTAGCGGATGATCTCCGGGAATATCTCGCGGATAATAACTGCTTTCCTAAAAAATTTCCACATGATAATTAACCATTTGGATCACCTGGTATTAACTGTAAAAAATATTGACACTACCCGTAAGTTTTATGAAAAGATATTAGGCATGGAAGTGATCACGTTTGGTGATGCCCGAAAAGCCTTGCGGTTTGGGCATCAGAAAATCAATCTACATGAAAAAGGAAAAGAGATAGACCCTAAAGCAACATCTCCTACGATGGGATCTGCAGATCTTTGCTTTATTGCAGATACTGCAGTGGAAGAAATATTACAAGAATTACTAGATAACAATGTAAAAATACTGGAAGGCGGAATCGTAGCAAGGACGGGCGCTACAGGCAATATCCGTTCTGTTTACTTTCGTGATCCTGATGGGAACCTGTTAGAGGTGAGTAACTATGATGTTAAATAAAAGAGAAAGTTTAATATTGTTTTTCTGACAAAAACAATATATTTTTATGTCGTTAATGAAAAAATAACCTGTTGTGTTGCCTGATTATCACCAGTAACAACCAGAACCTGGGAACAACAAAATTATATTACTGTACTACTTTGCTTGTAGAAATATTGGTTTTTTATTTTTTGCTTATAAAAATTTTTTGCTTTTAGAGATTAAATTTTGCTTGAGAATCTATTTAATCCACAGAAATCTGACAAAATGTAAACCAAAGGACTATTGTTATATACCCGCCACTGCGTGTGTTTTATAATCATATTTTCCATAAAAAATTTACATAAAATAACCGGTTAATTTTCCGGCAGGGGAATACTATGTTTGTAATGTAGCCAACTTACAACCTGGTCCGTACAAATCACACTAAACTGTTTAGCTGATTTATCTTCTCATGCGCTGCAATGCCGTTTTTAATCATTAATGGTCATCGAAAAATGACCAAACGATATGTTCATGTCTAAACCAAAATGAAATATGATAGCGACCTGTATCTATGTCTGTTGTATCCAATTACCTGGAGATTCATTTAGTTAACATTACCAACGGAAGATACACGGCGTCCCAATTTTTTTTTACATAACAAACCCAATTTAAACCGTATGAAAAAAGGTTTACTACTATGGCTGTTACTGGCCATCGGTATGGTGCATGCTTTTGCCCAAACCCGAACGATTAAAGGTAAAGTTACGGATGCCCAGGACGGCGCTCCGTTACCTGGTGTATCTGTAAGCATTAAAGGCTCCAAAGTAGGAGCGGTATCTACTGTTGATGGAACATTTTCCATACAGGTAGATGGTGCAGCCTCATTGATCTTTTCTTTTGTAGGCTATGAAGCAAAAGAAGAAAAAGTGGGTTCCCGCCAGACAGTCAATGTTACCTTGAATGCCAGCAACAAAGTGCTGAACGAAGTAATAGTAACCGGATACGGCGAATTAAAAAGAAAAGATGTGACGTCTTCTGTAACAGCAGTATCTGGTGCGCTCATTAATGACCGCCCAAGTACCAGCTTTGACCAGGCTTTATCAGGAAGAGCAGCTGGTGTGAACATCACCACTGGTTCCGGTGTACTGGGTGATGGCGTAAATATCAGGATCCGTGGTGTGAACTCTATCAGCAACAGTAATCAGCCATTGATTATTATGGATGGTATTCCGATGAATACCAATACTAACTTAAACGTATTCAACAGTGGTAACGGTACCCGTTACAACCCGTTGGCGGATATCAATCCGAATGATATTGAATCAGTAGATGTACTGAAAGATGCGGCTGCTACTGCCTTATATGGTTCCAGAGCTGCTGCAGGGGTTATCGTCATTACTACCAAAAGAGGTAAAGCCGGTGCTATCAGCGTTAACTACAATGGTTATGTAGGCTGGTCCCAGGCCGCGAGGTTACCTAAAGTACTGAATGGTGATGATTTCAACATTATTCAGAATGAAAAAGCTGCCAATTCAACACCTGCAGGCAGAACCCCGGTTCCTATTGCAAAAGATATTGACATCAACGGCGATGGCAAACCAGACAGAACTGACTGGATGAAAGTAGCATTTCAGACAGGTATCATACAAAGCCACCAGTTATCACTTTCCGGCGGAACCGACAAAGCGAGATTTTATGCTTCCGGTGAATATTCCGATCAGAAAGGTGTGGTAATAACCAACCGTTTACGTAGAGGTGGTATGCGTATGAACCTGGATGTAACGCCTAAAAAATGGCTGAAATCAGGTATCTCTCTGTACGCTTCCAAATCAATGAATAACGGCGTATTATCCGATACCTACCTGGCCGGTGCTACCACTTCCGCTTATTCTGCCATGCCTAACGTTCCGGCATATGATAAGAATGGTGATTTTTATATAAAAGGCAACGGGGATCTGGGAGATGGCGCCAATACCATCACTACCACTAACAGGTTTAACCGTTTCTTCAATCCACTTTCCAGCGTGTACTATGGTAGAAATGATAATACCTCTACCCGTGTTTTATCTTCTGCCTATGTAGAAGTAGAGCCTATTCCCGGCTTAAAAGTAACTTCCCGTTTCAGYGTGGATTTCATCCAGAACTTTGAAGATCAGTACAGTGGCCCTAAACAGGCTGGCAATGGTATTGGTTTGAATGGACTGGTACAGGAAAACCTGTTAAGACAAAACCAATGGAACTGGTCTAACTATGCTACCTATACGAAGAGTTTCAATAATATCCATTTCATCAATGCAATGGTAGGTATCGAATCTCAGTTCTCACAAAGGAAAGTACTGTATACGGGACAGGGTAACCTGGCAGATTCTTATTTTAAAGAAATCTATGATGGCTTATATGCCGGTACCGACAATAGTTTTACCGGTGGTAATAATGTTGCCAACGCCTTTGATTCGTACTTTGGTAAGATCGGCTATAACTATGGTTCCAAATATTATTTTGATGCAACACTGAGAGCAGATGCTTACTCTGACTTTGGTCCTAACAACCGCCGTGGTTATTTCCCTGGTGCTTCCGTTGGATGGAGAATATCAGAAGAAGGCTTCTTTAAAGATAACATCTCCTTTATCAGCGACATGAAACTGCGCGCCAGCTATGGTATCGTAGGTAACTCCAACATCAAGGCGTATGCTTACAGAACCTTATATGGTGGTGGTAGTTATGCAGACATCAACGGTTTCTCCCAGTTCCAGATCGGTGATCCGAACCTGAAATGGGAAACCTCTAAAAAACTGGATATCGGTATTGATGCGACCCTGCTGAAAAACAGGATCACTGTTACCGCTGATTATTTCCACAGTAACATCAATAACCTGATCCTGGATGCTCCTGTACTGGCTACTGCTGGTATTCCATGGGATCCAACCGGTATCGTTGGTTCTATCCTGACCACCAACGTTGGTGCGATGTGGAACAAAGGTATTGAGTTAACCCTTAACACCCGTAACATTGAAACCAAAGACTTTACCTGGTCTTCCAACCTGAACGTGACCTTTATCAAAAACAGGGTAACCGCTACAGCTGACGGATCTGACCTGGTAAAAGTTAACAACCGCGCCAGCGTAGGCAAAACACTTGGTGTTTTCCGCCTGATCGAATGGGGTGGTGTGAATCCGGAAACTGGTTTCCCAATGTACTACAATAAGAACCATGAGTTGATCATGTACAACCCAACTCCGGGTGCTACCGACAAATGGACCAGCCCTGACGGCAAAACCAAAAAGACGCCGATTTCTTCCAGTGATGCACAATACCAGGACAAATCAGGTTATCCTACCTTCTTTGGTGGTTTGAACAATACCTTTACCTACAAAGGCATTGACCTGAGCATCTTCCTGCAATACAGTGGTGGTAACTATGTGTATAATGGTACCCGCGCTGCTTTAATGACTACTTTCTTTGGTAACAACCTGGAAGAAGTGAAAAACAGATGGACACCAGAAAACAAAAACACAGATGTCCCTAAGTTATTCCTTGCTGATGCTACTATCACACAAGCATCTACCAGGTGGCTGGAAAAAGGTGACTTCCTGAGAGCACGTGAAATCAGCCTGGGTTACACTTTCCCTGGCATCAAACAAAAACTGGGTGTAAGCACTTTACGCATATACGGACTGGTGCAGAATGCCTTCATCATCACCAAGTACAAAGGTTCTGATCCGGAAGTAAATACCAACCGTGACAGCAATATCAACTTTGGTGTAGATAACAGAGGTGTACCTATTCCAAGAATATACACGTTGGGTTTAAATGTTGGATTCTAATTGTTAGTGATTTTAAAAAAGAGAATTATGAAATTTAAAAATAAATCGAACTTCACAACAAGGCTCAATAGCCGCCTGGCCATAGGCGCTGTGGCGCTGGCTTCTACGGTGATGTTTTCCTGCTCCAAAGTAAATGATCAGCAACCATACGCCAAACTGGATCCGAAAGATGCGTTCAGCAACCCTGAGAGGATTGGTAAAGCAGCGGTGGGTATGTATGATGCATTGCAAAATCCGGAATTCCTCGGCGGCCGTGTATTGTTATATGCCGACCAACGTGGTCTGGATGCAAACAGTTCCGGCTTTTTTACCAACCTGGGTACCTTTGATATGGTGTCCAGCAATGTATATGCTTTCAATTGCTGGTCCGGTGGTTACAGAACCATCAATGAGACCAACTTCTTTAGCATGAACCTGAAAGCAAACGAAAGTGTGGTAACACCAGAGGAAGCTGCAGGCTATTACGCAGAAGCAAAGTTCATCCGCGCGCTATCTTATTTTTACCTGGTGAATACTTTCGCTCAAACGTATACTTTCTCCGCTGGCGCTACACACCCAGGTGTACCATTGATTCTCACAGCTCCCAAAAATGGTACGGAAGCAACGGATCCCAGCAACAAGGTACCCCGCAATACCGTAAAGGAAATATATGATCAGATGATCAAGGACCTGACAGAAGCATCGGCAGTATTGCCTATCCAAACACCTTTAGAGAGCTTTGCAAACCATGCCAGGGCTACCAAAGGTGCCGCACAAGCACTTCTTTCCCGTATCTATTTATACCAGGGTAACTGGGCCAAAGCCAGGGATTTTGCGGACAGTGTATTATTATCTACCGCCGGATACAAACTGGATACTACCCCTGCCACGGTTTTTTCTGCGGGTAACTACCAATCCTCCACAGAGCGTATCTTTTCTGTAGCGATGAACTCCGGTGATAACCCCAATACCAATAACGCATTGGGGCAGCATTATGGTTCCGGTGGTCGTGCCGATGTTTCCATCAGCGCCGGGTATCGTAATTTACCGAACTTTAACTACCAAACGGACCTGAGAGGTAAACCGCTGTTTAGTTATAGCATCGACAAAGTTACCAAGGATACCATTGCCTTTTATACTACCAAATTCTTTGGCACCAGCACCTTCGATGCATGGGTACCTGTGATCCGCCTGGCAGAAGTAATGCTGATCAAAGCAGAAGCACTGGCCAGACTGAATACGGCTGCTCCTGATGCGGGCGCTGTTACCCTGCTGAATGCCATCAGAGCAAGGGCAAAAGCCAGTGTATTAGCTCCTGCCACCCAGGCAGAACTGATCACCAATATCCTCACAGAACGCCGCATAGAACTGGCTTTCGAAGGACATGGTGTGCTGGACTTCCAGAGAACACAACGTGATATTCCTGCTCATGGTAATGTTGGCATCCAGAAATGGAATGGTAACTATACGATCTTCCCACTGCCTTTCGCTGAAGTAGAACGTAATCCAAATATGGCACAGAACGAAGGTTATTAATACTGACTAACTTCTCCTTAAATAAAAGAATCCCGGCTGCAGATGTAGCCGGGATTTTCTTTGTTTATGAAATCTATCAGCGCTTACTTGAAAAATATCTTTCTCACTGCCTTGTTAAAGCGTTCCATGATATACACATTTCCTTCCCTGTCGATAAACAGGCTGCTGATATTGGAGAACGCCGCCTGATTCAGGGTGCCATCCACATATCCGCCTGAAGGAGGCGCAGTACCACCCTTCCAGCCGGCTACGGTAATCACCGCATCATCGGTGAGCATACGGATGGCATTATTATCTGCCACGTAAAACACACCCGCAGCCCTATCGCTGACAATGCCCGTCAATCCGGAGAAACCAGCGGTCAGTAAAGGACCATCGTTGTAACCGTACTGGGAACCGGCATACGCTGTTTTATTCCCATCCGCCAGTTTAAATACCCTCGGATCATTATCGTTGGTATAAAATACATTGCCCGCGTTATCGATGGCGATACTACTGCCCGGTGTTTCATAACTGTTACGTGCAATGGCAGTGGCATTACCTGCTGCATCTATTTTCCATACGCCTCCATACTGCGCACCTACATACAAAACACCATTTTTATCAATCCCCAAACCAATGGGCGTGAAAGAAAATTTGGCCACCGTAGTGACTACACCCGCCGGTGTAATTTTACGCATTGCTTTGGCAAACTGTTCTATCACATACAGGTTATCCTGTGCATCAATAGCAATGGAGGTTACAAAGTTGAACGACGCTGCTGTACCCGTGCCATTCGTATTACCAGATGACCCATTCACCTGTCCGGCAAACAGTGTCACTTTGCCATCCGGCGTTACTTTCTTCACCACATTCACATCTGTTACAAAGGCATTACCGCTTCCGTCTACTGCCAGGGCCGCCGGATACGCAAAATCCGGCGAATTGGGACCACCGGCTATCGTCATTACACCGGCACGTTTAAACAGCGGGCCAGTAGCGGCGAGACCACCTACTTTTACTTCCATTGTTCCTGTGCTGATACCAACAGGAACCACTACACGCAGTGTAGTATCAGTAGCAGCAGTTACAGGTAGCGTAATGCCGTTAAAGGTAACCAGGTTATCACCCGCATTGGTGCTGAAGCCCATTCCTTTCACGATTACTTCTGTACCTGCCAGCCCATTATCCGGGATCAGTTGTTTTACACCCAGCGACTGCTCTTTAAACAACGGACCATCTGCCTGTTGACCATTTACAGTC